>NZ_CAKMAB010000001.1:0-332003 GCF_924513355.1 Paenibacillus pseudetheri | reverse complement strand
GTGGAAAAGCGGTAGCGTTCGCCTTGGTCTCCGGATTTTCACCGCAAAGGGGAATGAAAAAAATCTGGAGAGCACAGCGATTGGAACAACGGTCCGTTCGCGGAGCGTCCTCTCAAAGCGCCCACGTATATCCTACTAGAACAAGGGCTGACCCAAGCAGCCATTTCATGGCTTTTGGGACAGCCCCTTTTCTGTGAATCTAGGGGATTTATACCCCTCTTTTCGCCAGTTCGGTCCTTTTTACGGGAATATTCAAATCTAGTTACTTTAGAACGCAGCCCAATTCTATGATCTTTGTGTAACTCTAGTTTCTTCTTTCCATTTGGACTGCCATTGCTCCAATTTTGCTTTTCGTACAGCTTCCAAACGCTTGGTCTTCTCCTCATCAACACCGATAATAAAATGCAGATGTGCCGCAATGACCATAAAGGCAAAAAGTGACCAGACCACCCCAAAACCAAATACCCAGCCTGGCCCATTCGCAAGCGATAACTTCGGCAGAGCATACAAAAGCATGGCCAACGCCAGCAACAGATATACACCATGTTTAAACTTGTTTCTTTTTCTCATTACTAACAGCTCCTCGTAGACAAGATATTCGATTGAATCTATATCTCTACTCTATGAACATGAAGCCCGTAATATGAGACAAGTCCATAAAAATATACTTCTACTCAAAAAATTAAATAAAATAGTACGCATTTATGTAGCTAGCAAAGCTTATATATGAGATGATTATTTCATTTAGGGGGCGATTTAGAATTGAATGCAACTTATACTCATACCGAATACATAATTCGAAAAAAGGTATTTTCGATCATGGGTGCGAAGCTTCATATTTATGATAACACCGAGCAGCTTGTACTCTATTCACAAATGAAAGCATTCAAGTTGAAAGAGGATATTGCACTGTACACGGATGAGTCTATGCAAAAGGAGCTTCTGCGTATAAAAGCCCGCAATGCCATCGACTTTAGTGCTGTTTATGATGTGCATGATTCGGAGACTGGCGAGCACGTTGGTGCACTTCGGCGTAAGGGACTCAAATCGATTTTGAAAGATGAATGGGCGATTCTCGATCGTCATGATCAGGAAATCGGAAAAATCAAGGAAGATAGCACCGCGATGGCTATACTTCGCCGCTTCATCTCTATTATCCCTCAAAAATATAATATCGAGATGAATGATACAACAATCCCGGCTTTCAAACAAAATTTCAATCCATTCGTTACAAAAATCATCGCTGACTTCTCAGAGGATCCCAAGGGAATGCTTGATCGCCGCCTAGGTTTGGCTGCTGGTATTCTTCTCTGCGCAATCGAAGGAAAACAAGATTAGCGAGTTTACTCATGTGCTAGTCACAAGAATAAATAGGGTGTTCCCAATGCCAAACGGCTGCGGGAACACCCTATTTAGATTGCACTGATCAAATTTTCAGGTGAATACTCGCTCACTAAAAGCGTTTATTCGCCATACAATTGCGACAAGCTCTCGGTAATGATCTTGTTTACATCCTCGATTACAACACTCAGACGGCGTTCTGCATCGAACAGACGGCGAATCCCAAGATTCATGTTAAGCACCTCGAATAATTTCTCCATTTTCTCCATTTCTTCCTGCGGAGGCATGTCTCCGCTCATCATCCGTTGTTGAAGCTCCAATTGGCCATTGCGGAAGTTGTCGAGCATCGCCTTGGCTTCAGGATCTGTTTCTACCAGTTTCATCGCGTTAGTGATATCCGCTACCTCAGTGCTTTCTTTAATGGCTTTCGCCAGTTCATGTGCTTTGTCGTGAATACTCATTATGATTCCTCCTAAAAGTTTTGTAAGCATATGCTTCCTGCGTTGCTTCGTGCAAAACTCACTTCGGAAGCACTGCTTAAGTTTCCAAATATTGATTCATCCCATGCTTGTTTCGCTTCTTGGGTCAGACTTATGAAATGATGCGGCAAGGTTTTTAAAGAGTAGGTCAATCACCAAGGGTCATACGTCTCCATATGATGAATGATATGTAACCCTTAGCTACCAAATTGCCGGCATCATGTTGCCTACCGGAAGGAGATCCACGATGTCCCAATTCAAGATCCCGGTCCTTACGGTCCAATCGGGCATCCTGCAGGAAAACGCTATAATGCTTGGCGAACGATCCATGAAAAGACTCAAAATCCCGGCTCACGGAACGCTCCAGCTGGCTTTCGGCTCTTTCCGGCAGGAGGTTACCATTATCCCGGCTCCCAAATCCGAAAGCCTGCGTGTAAGCGAAGGACTGACGCGGCGGACCGGATGGAAACATCGGCAAACCCTCAACGCCTCTTACAGCTCCGTAAGTCGTACCTTGCGACTTGGACCGTTGATCGGTGTACTCGTCAGCCGTGACCATCCAGATAATCTCGACAGGCTGTTTGGATCCATTACCATGTTCTGTCGAGAATTAACAAATGCCTGCCACGCACAAGGCGCCTATGTATATTTCTTTACCCCGGAAGCGCTGGAAACAAGCAGCTCTTCCATCCAGGGCTGGGTATACAACGAGGGCTGGAGGAAAATGAGTCTGCCCATCGCCGATGTAATCAACAATCGGCTAACGACGCGAAAGGTGGAGAATAAACCTAGCGTACAGCATTTTTTGGCGGATGTAAAATCACGGTATGGAACGCATTTCTTCAACGAAAAATTTCTTGACAAGACAGAAGTATTTGAAGCTCTAGTGCAAGACCCTTCATTGAAGCGGTATTTACCGGAATCGCATGCTTTAAACGGTTTTGCCGTTGTAAAAAAGATGTGTAGCCAATATCCAAGCGTGTTTCTAAAGCCCGTACGAGGCAGTCTCGGCAAAGGCATTCTCCGAATCTCCAAAGATGAAGGCGGAGGATACCGTTTGTTATCAACTACCTCATTAGGTACACGCAAGCAAAGCTACCCGACTTTAGCTAAACTATACCAGTCCATTGCTCCCAAGATGAAGACAACGCGCTACCAGATTCAACAAGGATTGCCTTTGATGGAGCTCGGTAAGCGTCCTGTAGATTTTCGAGCACTTGTACAGAAGAATGGTACCGGAAAATGGGGGGTTACCTCCATTGTCGCTCGCACCGCTGGAAGCAATCATTTCGTCTCCAATCTAGCAAGAGGTGGCAGTCTCAGTACTGTTCGTGAAGCCGTTAGCAAGAGCAGCCTTCCTCCAGGTACCAAGGATAGCGTACAGCTTCAGCTTCCAAGGGCAGCACTTGCCATTGCAAGAGGAGTAGAAACCTTTATCCCTGCTCATTTCGGAGAGCTCGGAATCGATCTGGCACTGGATCAATCCGGACGAATATGGCTCTTGGAGGTTAACTCCAAACCTTCCAAGAACGATAATACACCGCTAAACGATCAAAAAACCAGACCGTCCGTCAAGCAAATGATTCTGTATTGCCGCTATTTGGCCGGTTTATAAGGAGGACACAATGACTGAAACAGCTATGGGGTTCCTCGGCATTATGACGGGCCGTCGCCACGGGAATCCTCCGATTGCCGAGCCAGAATTTTGCAGTCATTTATGCCGTGCAGCTCCGCGATATAACCTTAAAGTCCTCGTATTTCATCCGGACGGAGTAGCGGCAGACGGGTCATCTATAACCGGTTATACATGGAAAGACGGAAGCTGGCACAATGCGACCTCTACACCACCAGACATCATTTATAATCGTTGTTTTTACAATAGTCCGAAAGAAAGAAAAGAAGCTTCGTCTGCACTCTCTTTCCTTCACCGCTCACTACCTTGGTCAAGAGGTTTACCTGATAAATGGGGCGTATACGAAATCTTGAAGCGCAACCGAAGAGCAGCTAATTTACTGCCGGAAACTGTTCTCTATACCGGTACACGCAAGTTAAGCAATATGCTCGCTGAAAGAGAATACGGGGTCTTCCTAAAACCCAAAGCAGGCTCTCATGGCAAACGTACATTGCATGCCATACTGCAGAACAGACGCTCTGGAGGAGGCATAAGAGTACGAGGGCGTGATGGGACAAATACACCCTTTCAATATGTATTCAGCTCGCAGGATGAAGGACTGAACTGGATTCATGAATTTATCGGCACACGCCGCTATATTATACAGCCTTATCTGCACCTAACTAATCGTAAGGGGCAACCGTTCGATGTGCGTGTATTGATGCAAAAGAATGGCTTCGGTCGCTGGGATCTTACTGGCATGGCCGTTCGGCTGGGTAATCATGGTTCTCTGACTTCGAACCTGCATGGCGGTGGAACTGCGGTTCCTCCTTTGCCCTTTTTGCTTGCAGAATATGGTCAGGACGGAAAAGACATCATGCAGGAGCTTGCTACAGAAGCTGCATACCTGCCTCCTCTTCTGGAGGCCGCATGCGGTAGGCTTGGAGAACTCGGCCTAGATTTCGGTATTGATTCGAGCGGTCGGATTCATTTACTAGAAGCAAATTCCAAGCCAGGGCGCACGGTATTCCGGCTGACGGGCGACCGCCGGGCTGCTAAGCTCGCCGCCGAGAATCCACTGTCTTATGCGCGCCATCTGCTACTCACACAGCGACGGATACCATCCCTATCTACGGACAGCTCCGTTATAAACGGGAGAATGATAACAATGGTTCCTAAGGAGGATTCATAAATGAGTCTCACTTTTTGCAATGTGCATTTTACTAAGCAGCCCCAAAGAGTTGTATATGTATCAGGTGCACTGATGAAAAGCTTGAAATTAACCGGGAAAAAGAACATTCGCCTTAGACTCGGTAAAGATGCCATCCCGACCATGATCAAGCCCATCAAGCGCGCCGGAAATCACCTATTCCTCGCCACTGGTGTAAAGAGTGCTATCAAGGTTCCGAAATCTGGTGGTATCTATTTACGCAATCTGCAAAACGACGAGGTACAGCTTGGACCTTTAGTCGGTGTATTGACCGATGGGCCAGCATCTTCAAATCAACCCTTCGGTTCCCGCACTGGCTTTATAAAGCAATTGCTGCGGGAAGGCAGTAATAAATGTTATATATTTGCCTTTATGCCACGTGATATTAACTGGCAGCAGGAGCAAGTCTATGGTTATTTCTTAACCGCAGGCGGCAAATTCGAACGTAAAATGGTTCCTCTACCTGATGTTGTCTACAATCGGCTACCCAGTCGGAGAGCGGAGACCTCACCTTATATCAACCAGCTTCGCGAACGTTTTATGCGCAAGAAAATCCCTTACTTCAACTGGAGTTTTTTCAATAAATCCGATGTTTATCGGTTGCTAGAAAATGACGGAGCTGCAAACCGTTACGTACCTGAGACACACAGCAATCCCTCCTCCGAAAAAATGAGAGAAATGCTGGATCACCACCATTTTGTATACTATAAACCTTCCGCAGGCAGCCTGGGTCACGGGATTTACCGACTTACCTATCTGCCGAAAAAGGGATATTTTGCCCGCTACCGCAAAGGTGGAAAAAACGTACTTCTGCGCTTCACTACCTTTGAAAGCCTTATGCGTATGCTTCGGTCACGACACGGTCAAGGCCTGCAAAATTATATCGTCCAACAAGGAATACGTTTGATTGAAATTGATGGCTGCCCCATTGACTTCCGATTCCATATGCATAAAAACGGCAGTAATCAATGGATTGTAGTCGGTATTGGTGCTAAGAAAGCCGGCCGAGGCAGTGTCACCACTCACCTCAAAAACGGGGGAGCATTGCTTACACCTGGGCAGGCGCTCGGGCGTGTATTCGGCGGCAGAGCAGATGAAGTATTACAGCGTGCGAAGAGTACAGCCATTAAGCTGGCAGAATCCTTAGAAATCCAGCATCGTCATTTGCTCGGTGAAATTGGTTTTGATCTCGGCATTGATCAGGATGAAGACATCTGGATGTTCGAGGCCAACGCCAAACCAGGACGTTCCATCTTCCGTCATCCTTCCCTGCGCGCTGAGGGCAAAGCTTCCATCGAGCACATTCTGGAGCATTGTCTATACCTCAGCAAATTCCGCAGGAGGGATGAGATGTGAACACCCATAATCCGGATGAAACAAAACCCGTTATTGCCATTCTGACAACCAGCGATAAATTAAGGCAATTTAATGGCAACCGTAATAACTTCCGGGACATCATTCGCACAGGCAAGGAACTGGGTTTTCTTGTCTACGTCGTCACTGTCCGTGACTTGAAGCTCGAAGAACGGATGGTGAACGGTTATGTCCCATCATCCAACGGAAGAATATGGTACAGCATTCCTGTACCTCTTCCACAAATCATCTATAACCGAATTCCTACCCGTGAGGATGAAGAAAAACCTGCTGTCGTACGCAAAATAGCTCAATGCCTGGAACATCCAGGCATTAAGCTATATAATCCATATTTTTTCAATAAATGGAGTCTATTTGAATGGCTGAAAGGCTCGTATGCCACCTCAAAGCATGTTCCAAAAACCAGACGTTTACGCAGTGCAAACACGCTTATCGCCATGCTAAATAATCATACCAGTCTCTACCTTAAACCTGAGAATGGCAAAGCAGGTAAAGGAATTATGCGTTTAAAATACCGTGCAGATACCACCTTACCCTATCGGCTGCAGATTCAAAGCGGCAAAAAAAATGTGACCTACAAAGCTGCCTCAGTAGAACGCCTGTGGGCACGGATAGGCAAAGAAAAGGGAACCTCGCGCTATATCGTACAGCAAGCTATTGAGCTAGCGACTCACCGAGGACGACCATTTGATCTACGTGTACTTCTGCAGAAAAACGGCAGAGGCGGCTGGGCGATGACCGGCATAGGTGCGCGTCTAGCTGGTGCCCGCAGCATCACTACGCATGTACCTCGTGGCGGAAGTATTGAGGAGCCCTACACCATGCTGGAAAGCACATTTGGAACCGAAAGAGCAGCCTCCATCTTAAAAAGTGTACCTACAACTGCTCTGTTAATTGCCAGACAAATTGAAAGAGCCTCTGATTCTATGCTCGGGGAGATGTCGATGGATCTTGGTGTCGATGAGAACGGTGGACTCTGGTTCTTTGAAGCAAACTCAAGGCCGATGAAATTTGATGAGCCCGCGATTCGCAAGCTTTCTTTGGAGCGAATCTTTCAATATGGTCAGCACTTAGCACGCCATCCCAAGTAGAATTTATTAAAGGATGTGACACAGCATGCAGATATCCTCCATCTACGACATTGATGCCAAAAAGTGGAAATCGCGGCTAACCGGACTGCTTGAGTTTATAAGAGAGCATGGGGAGCGTCGGATTACAAACCAAGCTTGCAAGGTAATGGCCCGATTAACTCCAGAACAATTGTCAGAGCCAGGTGTCTCGCTGCTTGTCGCCACCGTACGCGGTCAGAATGGGCGCCAACTAGCAGGAGTAAGCTTCATATCCGATTTCGGTGAAGAGGCTTGTCTCGTTGCCGTGCATCCCTTATACCGAAATAGGCATATCGGCACCGCCCTTATGACCGCCCAGTTAAAGCGTTTAGGCCGCCTGGAATGCAGTGTTGCCAGCGATAATACTGCCAGCCTGAAAATGTGTTTCAATGTTGGTCTTGCCGCAGTGGCGCTTACTAGTGGCCCTACTGGCAAGCCAACTTTATTGATCCGCTCACCACAGAATACCGCCAGTACTACAAACTCTCTACAAGAAGGTGAACTCCTGTGCCAGAGCCCGTCTTAGGCATTCTTACTTTGTATATAAATGAAGCCAAGCAGCTTGAAGAAAAGGCCGTGTACCGGAGAATGATCATTGAGGGCAATCGAATGGGCCTGGATGTTTTTGTGTTTACCCCCATGGATGTCCATCCCAGTAAAGAGCAGATCCATGCCCTTGTCTTTGATCCAAAGAGCGGGAAATGGTCACGCAAATGGCGTTCCTTCCCGAACATGATTTATGACCGTTGCCGTATCCAGCGCAGCACGCGCTTTCAACAGTTGCTTCGTTTCCGTGAACGTTATAAACATCTGCTGTTTCTGAATCGTCCACTGCGCAACAAATGGACCATTCACCAAACGTTCTCACAAAAGAGTCGCTTCCGGCAGCATATGCCAGAAACATTACTGTATAACGCCTCTGCGGATCTGCACCGAATGTTAAAGCAGAGCCCGGTCCTATATATCAAGCCAGCAAACGGCACAGGTGGACGCGGTATCCTTAGAATTGAGCGGATAAAGAACAGTAAAGGGGTATTTGATATTCAAGGCCGTCGCCAAGATCGCCGGATTATTCCACCCCGAAAGGTCTCTGCCTCCCGATTAGATTCCATCGTTCGACAATGGTGTATTGGTGGACGTTTCCTCGTCCAACAGGGGATTCCACTACGTCTGCCTGGCGGACGTTTCCATGATTATCGCATGCTCGTTCAAAAGAATGGGCAAGGAGTCTGGGAACTGACAGGTATGGCAGCAAGGGTCGGTGCGGCCCGAAGCGTAACCTCCAATCTTCATGGCGGTGGGCATGCCGTTCGAGCTGAAACGCTCCTGAAGGATTGGCTGGGGAGTCAAGATAAAACCGATAAGGTTATGAAAACTGCCGAAAAGTTAGGTCTTGATGCTGCTGCCTTCCTGGAAGAAAGTTTCGGAGCCTTATGTGAACTTGCACTGGATCTTGCCATTGATCGAGAAGGAAAAATCTATGTGCTGGAGGTTAATCCAAAGCCTGCACGTGAAGTGTTTGCCCGATCAGGGGACGGCAACACCTATCGCAAAGCACTAGTGCGACCTTTGGAATATGCGTTATGGCTATATAATAACAAAGGTGCCCCAGCCTCAGCTAAGACTACTGAGGAATAAATTAAATGATACTCAACAACAAAACGACCGCCTCTCTGCAGGATGCAGAAAGTGCGGTTGTTGTATGACTTCTGATGTTCCGAGGAACTAATATTAGAAAATTCTCGTTGAGTTGAAGATTTTGATTAGCTGAGCCAAGGCGTAAGTCCTTTTCTAACAGATGTTTTATAAACAAAAGATAGCTCACGATACACAACAAAAAAACAGCAATATAAAAAAATAAGGAATCAATATAGGAATTACCCCTTTCAATGATCTATCGGATCATCCCCTTTGTTTATGTATATCTTTTTAGCTTTGAGCTATTCCTGCATCTGCATTTAGAACCTTAACATAAAAAAAGGCAATCCTCTGCTTAAATGAGGTTTGCCTTTTGTTCGTTTGACAAAAATAAATCGCGATATTCCTATTCGCTAACCGATGCGTTGTCGTACAATTCTATCAACTCATCGAAGGAAGTGATAATTACATCGGAGCCCTTCAGCTCATCCTGACGTCCAAAGCCTGCATACGCGCAGCCAATGACGGTTTGAGCATTTCCCTTTCCTGCCTCCACATCAGACGAGCGATCGCCTACCATCCAGGCACTTTTGATTCCATGATTGTCCAGCAAAATGCGAAGCAATTCTGTCTTCGTCGCAGTGCCTTGACCACCCGCACTATACAATCCTTCAAATAACTCTTTAAGCTCATGTACCACAACTATACTGTGAATGTATTCCTCCAGCCCATTACTAGCCACAAACAACCGTACTCCACGCTCTTTTAGGGCAGTCAGTGTTTCGACCACCTGAGGATACAGTAACGTCCCACCTGCTTCAAGTCCTTCGACCTCTAGCTGCAATAGCAGCTCATCTGCACGGCGGTGCACCGCCTCATCGGCATCAGGCATAACCTTCTTCCAAATATCTGCCAATAGCATCCCTAAGCTGCTTAGAATACGCTCTTCCGGCGGTGTAGGTCCTGTATATAATCCCTCTTCCCGCAAAATATCAAACATTTTATGATATGCAGGTAATAAAAGACTTTCAGTCTGGAACAATGTTCCATCCATATCAAAAACAATCGCTTCTGGCTTGTTCAACTCCGAGTGAACCGCGCTCAGTTCTGTTCCTTGTACCTCATCATTACTCATTTGTTGTTCCTCCCCATTCTCTTTTGCTTCAGGTAAGCACATTCATCTGCACGAAATTTCCAGTACAAGCCCTATGATATATGATATCACTTCGGAATGTCCATGCTCTCCACATTTCTTGTTGCAGTTTATATTTGAACTTGTAATATATCAAGTTGAAATATAAAGAAGAGATATCCATGTCACTTCAATTAAAAGTGTGCTGGAGTCTGAATAAGCATTTGTGTGGCAGCAAGTTTCCTATTTCCAAGGGAATTTGCTGCTTTTTTAATGTGATATAAAAAAAGAACCGGCAGCATGCACAATTCGCACTTGCTGTACCGGTTCTTTTTTAACAAAAATGTGTAATCCATCAATTACACTCTGTCAAAGCTGGAAATCAGCTCATCAAGAACATCTTTGCTTACCATTTTACCTTTGAAATTGATGAGGTTCTCTGCGCTTCCGGAGAAGATACAAGTTGGCTCATATTTTCTAAGAATAATTTTTTCTCCATCTACAAAAATCTCGAGCGGGTCTTTTATGTCAATTCCCATCGTTCTACGTAGTTCAATAGGAATTACGATACGTCCCAATTCATCTACTTTTCTTACTATGCCTGTCGCTTTCATCATCGTACATCCTCCCTTGAATTAACATTAATAATCATTTTTGCTAAAAGCTATGTAGGCTTCTATGTGATAGTAATGATTACGCTATACTCTAATATTAAAGTGCTATTCATTCCCTGTCAATTTTATTTCTACAAAATATGATATTTATCGACAATTATTCGACAAAAATATGTACGATTTCGACAAAATGCTGTAAAGCGATCCAAATTATTCGTCTTGAAATTAATAAATATCCAACATTGCGGTTACAAATTAGCTTGCGAGTATCCCTATTAATACTCTCATTTACCCAATACATCATGTCTGGAAACACTCCGACGTATATCATAGCAAGGAAACGTTTAGTAGAGTTAATACAGACTATTTATGCTTTATGCATCTACTTTTTTCGACAATCCAGCTTTCTACTATGCACTGATTTAATATCAGTATTACATATTATTAATAGAAAGATCAAATAATGGATAAATTTAGTATACTAAATTGAATTTAATACAAAAAAAACCGACCAGTGATCTCTGGTCGATCTACTCTATCGTTATAACGGCTTCTCCGTAACCCTGCCATTCGCATCAACAATTGCATTATAAGAAAGATTATTCATTAGCTTGATCGTCTTCCTATTGTAAGAATCATCCATAAAGTTGGGCTGTCCCCCAATAATCTTGACTGGCGTAATCTTACTCGTCACCTGGGCATCATTAATTTCAACATTCACTAGCATCGAGTGAAGCGTCTTTTCTCCACCACGTGTTGAACGATTAAACACAAAGTTTCCAAGTGAATAATAGATTGGTTTATTTTTGTAGTATTCGATGCCCATCAGGCAATGGCTGTGTGCGCCGAATATGATATCTGCACCACTATCAATCATCTGTTTGGCTAGCGTGCGGGCGTATTGTTCAGGATAATCCTTAAACTCTTCATTCCAGTGAATGTACACAATCGTGTAATCATTCACCTTAGACATCTTCTGAATAGCCGTAAGCATAGGCTGCGAGGTATACGCTGAGGCAGCTCCCGGTTTTTTGTTACCGGCATACCAAGAAGGGCCTGAAAGCACACGACTAACACCTAAGATAGCGATCTTCTTCCCCTTTACCGTCCTTGTATACGGTTTGTACGCTTCCTCTACATCTTTGCCTGCTCCTGTATGGCCAATCTTGTTTTGATCCAGATGCACCAGTGTGTCGAGCATAGCGTCTGTTCCGAAATCTAAAATGTGATTATTAGCCAAAGATACGCCGTCAATCCCAGCATAGGTTAAGCCATTAAGCACTGCTGGTTTGGACCTAAAGGCAAAGGTCTTCTCTGCAGCCTTCCCTCGAATAGACACTGGCGTTTCCAGATTCGCGAAGGCGATATCTGCCTTTTGCAAGGTAGGTGCGACTTTCGCAAACGGAAAGTTCACTCCGTATTTCGCGATCTGATCGCCCACAAAACCGTCCAGGAGAATATCACCAGCAAACACAAGTCTGATAGGTTCTGAAGATGGCGAAGCTGCACTAGATGCAATCGTCGAAGGGAAGATCAGTGATAATAGAAGTGTAGTGAGTAGCATGCTGCGCAGTACATTCGACCCTAATCTCAAAAAATACAGCCTCCTATCCTCATTATGGAATCTATAATAGCTATTATTCTAGCTTACTGGAAATAGATTACTAATTTAAGGGTAAGAAGACCTGTTATCTCTTTGATTTTTTCAAAACAGCCCGGAAGCATTGTAACCCACCCCACAAATCTGTGGACACAGCATCTGCAGGCAACTCAAAATCCGTCTCCCCCCAATATTGAAATCCAGCCTGCAGCAGCAAATCATTCATGAGATTTAAGTTTACCGTTGGGTAATCAAACGTTAGCACGAGCAGCCCTTCTTCATTCAAAGTTCGGTGAAATTCCCGTAAAGTGCCCACCGTATCCTCTAAGGTCAAATGCTCCAGCACTGATATGCAAAAAATAGTGTCAAAGCTCTCATCCTCATATGGAAGAGCCGCAAGATTAGCCTGAGCAAGATGCAAGTTGTTAGTTCTTCTAGCTATAACCTGCTTCGCCGCTTTTTCCCCGATCTCATCTGTAATCGCATTTAAGATGTCCTCCCGGTAAATAACCCTGCTGTCCATATCGCAAGCATAAACCTCTGCACATACCCCAGCTAAATAAAATTTCAAGGGATGAGGAATTCCACAAGCAGCATCCAGCACTACACCATGTGGAGAAATAAAGTTAATACACCACTCATATTCAAAGGGACGGCTCCACCAGGATTCTGGCAAATCATAAATTAACTTCTCACGGCTTGCATCTGAGTTTACAAAAAAACGCGAGACAAAGGGATGTGTTGGCATGGCCAGGACTCCTTTTTAACGGAATTTAAGGTAGTGAGAGTATATTCATGATTTGCTGATTCATGCCATAACCTTACATAGACAAGAAAAAGACGGCTGCTCCCGAAGGAAACAGACCGCCTTTTTTAAGGACCTACAATGATGAGAAGTATGAAAGCAGCTTCGCTTCAACTCCATGTTTCTCAATCAACGAATCCAGTAACTTAGACCATTCCGCAGTGCATTGATCTGGATGTGCCTCAAACCAAGCAACCGACTGCTTTATCCCTTCAGAGAAAGAAATGGCCGCCTGGAAGTCAGGCACGAGACGTTTGATTTTACGATTGTCAAAAACACTGCTGACAGCTTGATCGCCGATCAAGCCATCCGTCACCCCCCGGAGGAGAGAAGGCTGTGATAAAGTCTGTTGAGATATGAACCACTTTCGGCTCCACCCCTGCCGCTTGCCCGATAGCCGCATAGATCTGATTCCAGTTCAATACCTCGTCAGATGTAATATGAATGGCCTCCCCAATCTCGCATCCGGATGCCCAAGCAATCCGACAAACCCTTTGGAAAAATCTGAGTGATGCGTCAGTGTCCACAAAGATGTTCCATCTCCATGGATGACTAAAGGCAAGCCACGACGGATACGATCAACCAAGGACCAAGGATGCTGTCCACTCGAGAGTGCCGCAGGGATGGCTGTGTTTCCGTAAGTATGGGAAGGACGAACAATCGTAACCGGGAATCCGCCGCTCTTGTGTGCTTCTATCAATAGCTGCTCACATGCGATTTTATTCCTAGAGTACTCCCAATAAGGATTTTCTAGGGGTGTCTCTTCTGTGATTACATAATTACGCTGCGGCTTCTGATAAGCCGAGGCCGAGCTGATGAATATATATTGCTTTGTTTTACCTGTGAAAAGATCTATGTCTATCTGCACATATTCCGGTGTAAAAGCAATCCAGTCTACCACTACGTCAAAATCGTAGTCTCGCAATACTTCGGAGCCTCCGCCGGATTACGAATGTCTCCTTGAATCAGCTTCACCTCATCCGGAACGAATTCGCCTCTTTGTCCTCTGTTGAACAAATACAGCTCTATTCCTTGTTCTACGGCGAGCGGGGATACAGCCTGACTAATCAGTCCCGTACCCCCGATAAATAATACCTTCATTTCACACGCTCCTTATAGAGGATGTCAAAAAGTCCGCTTTTGATCACGAAGGATTTATAGTAAAAGTAAACCTAGCTCGTCATTTATTCGTTAACGTAATCCCGCCATAAGTGCTTTGGCTGCCAATTCAGCAGCTTCTTAGCCTTCGCATTACTGAGTAACGACTCATGTCCTTCCAGCGGCTGTCGGAAATCTGTCACCTCTGGATAACGTGCGGCCATTAGCTCTCTGCTAGGAACAGCCATACTAGTTTCATCTGCGCATATATTAAGAGCAACTGCGCCCAATCCGTCCGTTTCAATCGCCAATTGACAAGCACTCGCTACATCCCTTGTATCAATATAGCTCCACAGAATCCGGTCTCGCTGCTCGGGATCATGAATGAAGGAAGGGAAACGTTCATACGTCGATGGATCAATGACATTTCCGATTCTTAGGGAAACGACTTGTATGCCCGTTCTGCGCTGGAACATCTCCGCTGTCTGCTCATTCACAACCTTAGACAGACCGTAGCTGTCTTCGGGGAGTTGTGGATGATCTTCATCCATAGGTACATACTGCGGTCCCAACGGGTTAACCGCAAAACAGATGCCATAAGAGGATTCACTGGAAGCAATAACTGCTTTGCGAATGCCTAGGCCAGCAGCAGCTTCCAGAATGTTATAGGTGGATACTACATTATTTTGAAAGGTGACTTCACTCGTCTTTATATTAGCGGCTGGGATCGCAGCCAAATGCACAACTGCATCAGCGCCTGCTAGTACGCCATACACTTCACCTAAGTTATTCAAATCAGCAATGATCGTTTGGCACACAAGGAATCCGCGGATTTTTATGAATCTATCTCTAGTTAAGAATCTCTTCAATTTTCTTCAAAATATCCTCGGAAAGCTCTATTCCCGAAGCCTTAACATTCTCTTCGACCTGCTGCGGACGACTGGCACCCACTAGCGCACTTGCTACATTAGGCTGACGTAGAATCCAAGCCAAAGCCAGATTCCCCACAGAAATATTCAACTCCGCAGCTACCCCGCTTAGTTGGCGAACCTTTTCAATCTTCTCTTCTGTAATCGCCTTTTTCAACCGGTCCAGCTTAGCCGCACGGCTATCTTCAGGGATGTCCGCGTTATACTTTCCTGTCAATAGCCCTTGAGCCAGTGGAGAAAAAACAACCTGTCCAATGCCACGGCGCACGCCGAGCGGAATAATTTCTTTCTCAATATAACGTTCAAACATATTATAAATCGGTTGGTTAACCACGATATGATCCAGCAAATAGCGGTCTGCTACAGCTAACGCATCTGTCATTTGCGCAGCAGTCCACTCACTTACACCGACATAATATACCTTGCCTTGACGAACCAGATCATCCAGCGCACGTAAGGTCTCTTCAATTGGAGTTTCCGTATCGAAACGATGGCAATACATAATATCCACGTATTCTACGCCGAGACGCTGCAAGCTTGCGTGACACTGTTCCGTAATATGCTTGCGGGATAGACCACGATCGTTAGGCCCTGTCCCCATTTCGCCAAATACTTTAGTTGCCAGCACATAGGATTCTCTCGGATAGTTCCGCAAGGTCTCCCCTAGCACTTTCTCAGCAGCACCCTTTTCGTAAACATTTGCGGTATCAAAAAAATTCACGCCTAGGTCGTAAGCGGTTGCAATGGCTTTAACAGCATTATCTCTTTCTACGTATCCTCCGTATGTCAGCCAGCTTCCCAAGCTAATCTCGCTAACTTTTAGGCCTGTTCCGCCTAATCTACGATATTTCATAATAACTGCTCCTTTCCATAGCTCCGTGTTATGATTTCGGCAGGTTGCCTAACGCACATATTCATTCTAGAATAGTTTGTATAAAATGGGAAGAAGTGAAATTTAATAATTATATTCCTAAAACCCCACTTACTATTGAATGTAATGTGGAAAAAACACTTGAGGTATTGGGCGGGAAATGGGCTTTTCTCGTACTAAGAGAGTTATTCGACGGCACCCAACGCTTTGGAGCGCTCCAGCGAAAAATCACTAATGTTAGCCCTCGTGCGTTGACCAGTACCCTTCGCCATTTAGAGGAACACGGTGTACTTGAGCGCCATGTGTTTCCTACCGTACCGGTTACAGTGGAATATTCTTTAACTCCAAAAGGTGAGGATTTGCATCAAATTTTGAAGGAAATGAAACTATGTTCGGCCAAATGGACATAATATAAATGGTAGATTGTGATATGATCAAAATAGCCCCGGGATCATCGTTCCCGGGGCTTCTTTTTTACTATACGATCTAGTATTTATCCACAACCGCGCCGAGAACTGCCGTATTTACATATGGCTTTCCTTTGAGGCTTTGCAGCTCCTTCGCAGTTCCAGTAACAACCACTCCGAATAGCTGTACATCACTGGCATCCGGTGCCGCTTTATCCTTTTTCAAATAATTCGAGATTCTCTCAAATTCTCCGTAATACTTGCCCTCCTTCTGAAGCCCATATGTTAGGGATTGTAAAAAATCCTCTGGTTTCGGTTTAAATAACCCTTCCCATTTGACACCGTAACCATATACTTGTCTTGCTGATTCCGGTAAAGCATATTTATTCGGGCTGCTATCATTCTTAATAAACTCAAGCTTCTTTTTATTGTCATACGTATCTACCCAATACCATGTCTGTGTCAGCTCAGCTGGCAGCATTGTTTCAACTTCGGCCTGCGTATAGCTTTTATCAAACGAAACTGCCATCTCTACCAGCTTACTGGGATCCATTTGTTCGAGCGTAGGTAAGTCATTCAGCACTTTTCCGTTATAATTTACCCCAGGTACATAGAACATCATTTCCCGCTGTCCATTTTGACTGTTATATCCTCGGTAGTATTCATAATTTTGGCTGGTCATTACTGGATCAGGAATATTTATACTAGAGTATCCCCTATTAAGCAGAGAAAAGCGGCTGCTCATACTAAAATATAGTTTTTTCGTATCCCACACGACAGGTACACCCTCGACAACCTTGTACGTACTCAGTTCAACTTTGCCCGATAAAAATCCTAAATCCAGCTCAGTTCTCAGCTCATGAAGATTAGGACTGCTAATTTCCATCATAATCCTCTCCTCATCCAGACCACGCATCGCTAACCAACTTGTCAGTTGAGTGATACCGAGCATGCCGCCGAGCAATACAATAATGGTCACGATCAGTGAAATGACCGTATTACGGATCATTGTTCTTCGTTTTGCTTTCTTAATTATTTTGGAAAGATTCTGATCATCCTTTTGTTCCCATGGAGCTGTCATTCCGCTTCACCTCTGTACTTTTTTTGGAATTGCTTGCGGGCACGAAACAATGCGGATTTGACCGTATCTGTTGTGATCCCTAGGAGCTCTGCTATCTCATGATAGGACAGCTCCAGCTCGTACTTCATAATAATGAGCTGTTTGTGGAGAGGAAGAAGCTCATCTAGTACACGTTCGATGTCCTCCCGCTTCTCTTTTAACAGCACATGATCCTCCGGCAGTTCCATATCCGGCACATCCACATAGTCAATAGGAATGACTATTCGTTTGTTACGGCGGCCCAGATCGTAGTAACGATTAATCGCCACTTTATATAGCCATGCACTGAATTTGTTCTCATCAATGGAATCGATATACAGTAGAGCCTTATACACCGTATCCTGTACGATATCTTCCGCGTCGGCTGCAGGTGCCCCGAGACGAATCAAGTATTTTTGGATTTCTAGCATTTTAGGTTGAAGTATCTGATGTAGCTGCCCGGGCTTCATCCTGCACCTCCCTTCGTATGTATAACGGTGAAGTTCTCAGAAAGTTAGCTGGTGGGGTGAAAAAACTTATATAAGAAAAGACGGCTGCCTAAGAAAGGACATGCCGTCATAATAAATCTCAAATACAATTCATCAATTATCCGAAGGATACATTGCTTGTTGAGCTGTAGCAACCAGAATACTTTGAACTTTTAGCGTTTGTTTATCAATAATGAATCCGATGTAGAACCCACCCTCCAAATTCTCCATTTCGAAAGGTGACAAACGAGGCTCATACACTCAATCCTTGTTCTCGAACCAATAACTCGCAATAATTCCGTAGTCGCCACCCACTGCAACGTATGTACCGTATTCCTCTAGTACATCTGCCAATGTACTTACTCCCGGCCGAATATTGCCCAATGTACCTATGTGTTTTAGCTCACCGCTCTCAATATCCGTGTCTATCTTCCAAGAGTTCAACCGACCTGCTTTATCATAATGAACATATATCTCTTTATACATTTCATTGTTGAACACATCTTGACCTGTTGAATCCCCATAATGCTCTTCTACTAACCATCTAGAACTACCAAAATCAATAATAAGATTACGTTCACTATCAGCTATTCCAAAATCACGATCAGTAACAGGAACTGCTTCAAAATCCTTTAAACCAGTACCCTGTTCCGGTAATGGAGGTAATAGATTACGGTCTGATCGTTCTTCTGGACGAGTAGTTACGGTATATACTCCCTTAAGCTTGAGCATCCTCATCCATTGAATAGCCTCTGCTCTTGTAAGCGGGAGGTTTCCTTTAAAGCCTACTAATGCTGGCTCTTCGGGAAGTGGGAGTAGGGCATTACCCAGCAAAAAGACCACTGAATCTGCGTCGTTATAATTCACTCCTAGACCGGAAGCAACTAACCTTGCGGCGGCCATTCTTGTGATTGGAGTCGATCTTGCCACTTGATATTGTAGTCCAGTAACTGGATGATTCCACCACTTAGCCATTCTATACGGTGCAGCGGTCCATTCTTCACTTATGCTAGTAGCCTTAGGATAACCGAAAGAAAGATAATACAATTTCAGAAATTCCGCTTCTGTAATAGACTGATCCGGTCGGAAGCTGCCATCCTCATAACCAACCATCCATTGGTTGCTGATCGCCCATCGCACCAAAGGCTCGGCCCAGTGGCCTTGAACATCCGGGAACAGCGGAGATTCCAGATTCTCCTCAGCGTCCTCATCCACATCTCCATAAGCCCCAGTGTCCTCATACGTTATCTTGCCAGCGTTAACTCCATAGCTTACATTGCCGCATATCATAATTGTCCCCGCGATAAGGCTTAACACCCATATCTTCGTCATCTTCAAGTGTAACAATCCCTTCACATGCTTTGAATTTTTCCTATTAAAGTTCTATTTGTTAATCCTCTACAGTTATTATCGGGTGAATAGCAGAAATTCAGAAATTCTAAATTATCTATGCAAAAAATCCCCTTACGGCTAACAGTGTGTAGCTACTGTATAACGTAAGAGGATTTTTTTATAATGATTGTCTTTCCCTCAATTAGTTCGCAGGAATATATTGCTCCCCGCCAGATGTTTGCTTCTCAAACGAATGGTCCATACTTGCTTCCTGAATATGTCCATACGCCCAATGCGTATCATTAACATCTTTCCACTTCTGCTGTGCTCCAAGCAATGGTCCTCTGCCCAAAAGTCTGTTAATCATCACAACGGCTTCTGCACGAGTTAATGTTTGATTCGGACGGAATGTTCCATCCAAATATCCGTTGATAATACCAGCTGCTTTGGCCCCATCAATCGCATTTTTTGCCCAATGTCCACTATTAATGTCTTTAAAGCTGCTGGTCCCACTTTGTGCATTATCCAGCAAGCGCTCTACAATGATAGCCATTTCTGCACGAGTAATTAGCTGATTCGGCTTAAAGCTGCCATCCGCATACCCTTTCATTAATCCTTGTGCTGTAACTATACTAATAGACTGCAAAGCCCAATAAGTTGTATCTACATCTTTATAAGATGAGGAAACTTGTGCTTCATTCTTACCCCATAACCGTGCCAAAATCGTTGCCATTTCTGCACGGGTAATCATTCGTTCCGGGTTGAAGCTGCCATCCGCATAGCCTAAAATATATCCTTTATGCGATTCATGGACTATATTTGGATTGTTAGGTTGTTCCTTGTCCGTGCCACTATTTTTAGTAGGATTAGTGATTGTAGTGCCACCGGACGTGTTCGTTCCTTCCGAATTATTCTCTTTATTCGGCTGAGCGGAGAAACTCACGATTTGAAAACGACTGAACTTCGAAATCTCAAATTGGATCCCTTTTGCTACGCCGTTCTCATATTGAATAGTTCCTGATACCAACTCTGTCGTGCCATCCGTATGTTCGATGAACACCTTTAAAGCGTCTAGGAAAGCTTGTCTATTCTCAGTTGGAATAGTAACTCCACTTAATGGGAGAACAACCTTTGTGGTAAATCCGCCAAAGTTAGTTTCGATCTTTCTTGGCAGACCCAGTAAGTTAATCTGATTCCCTGCAGCGGCTAACGTAACCTTAGGGTCAGTATTCGCTGCTTTTTTAGCCTCACTATCCTCTTGTACGTTCTTAATCGGTACAATCCGGAAATAAAGATCTGTACCCTTAGCCGCTGCGTCTTTTAAAGCTTCCTGACTTAACTTTACAGAACCTTCATCAGTAAAGATATTCATACCCGCATTTCTGTCAGCCAGTGCCGAAACCGCTGCAGCCGGAATCTCTATGGCAATCTCATCTGCCTTATCATCCGCTTGCTGCTTAATCTCAACAGTTAGCGTCCGGTTTTCAATATCTCCCTCCTGAGGATTAAAAGAATTCGTCAGACTTTCCACTTTTGACGGATCAACGATAACAGTATCAATCTTAACCTGATTGCTGAGCGTTGTTCTGAGTATGTTCAGACTCTCCGTGTGAATCATGTCATTTGCGTTTGTCTTTACATCAGCCGTTCTTCCGCTCTCTTGGCGTGTATTTTCTTTTTCCTTCACTATGTTCTTGTTAGTAACTACCAGAAGGAAACTCTTTGTGATTTTGGCGGTACCCTTAGAGATTGTAGCGGTAACAATTACATTCTTATCACCCACTTCAGGTCTGTTCACGGTACCATGTTCCTCACCATCTTTGCTGGATAGCTTAAGAACATCGATATTGGTCGAGGTCCATGTTATCTTCGTTCCATGTTTTCCTGTACCAAGCAACAAGAATTCATTTGTAACCGACTCCCAAGTATCTCCATCCGAAAATTTAAAAGCCTTATCTACCCCTAATGCTTTAGCAGCATCTCTAACAGCATCTTCATCTGACATTCTGACAATGGTCACTTTAAATGTCTTTGTGCGCTTTTCACCAGTCTCTTTGTCAAGAATCGTTGCAGTTAAAGTGACTTCGATATCACTTTCATCAGGTCCAGGCTGAACTACTTTACCCGTTGCACTAACGACATCCGGTTTGCTTGATTCCCAAGTGATTGATGTATTTCCGGAAGAACCTTTTTCAGTCAAATATAATGTTTTGGTCACATGCTTCGCATGATCCCCTGCACCATAGATAATATCCAACTTATTGTAATCATTTATTAGATTACCTAAGGATGGCTTCGTAGCATCCGTTGGGAACGGATCGTCCTTATCATTGATTCCGTCATGATCGGTATCGGGATGCTTCGGATTTGTTCCGTTAAGGAGTTCTTGTTCATCGGTCAGGCCGTCGTTATCATCATCTGGATCTAAACTGTCCGGAATGCCGTCTCCATCCGTATCCAACTCACCATTTACTGTTCCTGGTTTCGCTGCATCCGTTGGGAACGGATCATCCTTATCGTTGATTCCGTCATGATCGGTATCGGGATGCTTCGGATTGGTGCCTAGCACGATTTCTTGTTCATCGGTTAGACCGTCATTATCATCATCTGGATCTAGACTGTCCGGAATACCATCTCCGTCTGTATCCAGCTCATCACCGACTTTTCCCGGTTTCGTTGCATCCGTTGGGAATGGATCATCCTTATCGTTGATTCCATCGCCGTCTGTATCCGCCTTTTTCGGATTTGTACCGAGCACGATTTCCTGCTCATCCGTCAGACCATCGTTATCATCATCTGGATCTAGACTATCTGGAATACCATCTCCGTCTGTATCCAGTTCACCACCGTTACCTGGCTTCGTCGGGTCGGTTGGGAATGGATCATCTTTATCGTTGATTCCGTCATGATCTGTATCTGGATGCTTCGGATTGGTTCCGTTAATGAGTTCCTGTTCATCACTCACGCCATCATTATCATCATCTGGGTCTAGACTGTCCGGAATGCCATCTCCATCGGTATCCAGCTCATCACCGACTTTTCCCGGTTTCGTTGCATCCGTCGGGAATGGATCTTCCTTATCGTTGATTCCATCGCCGTCTGTATCCGGCTTTTTGGGATCTGTTCCGAGCACGATTTCCTGTTCATCCGTCAGACCATCGTTATCATCATCTGGATCTAGACTATCTGGAATACCATCTCCGTCTGTATCCAGTTCACCACCGTTACCTGGCTTTGTCGGGTCGGTTGGGAATGGATCATCCTTATCATTGATTCCATCATGATCGCTATCGGGATGCTTCGGATTAGTTCCGTTAATGAGTTCCTGTTCATCGCTCAGGCCATCATTATCGTCGTCTGGATCTAGACTGTCCGGAATACCATCTCCGTCTGTATCCAGCTCATCACCGACTTTTCCCGGTTTCGTTGCATCCGTTGGGAACGGATCATCCTTATCGTTGATTCCATCGCCGTCTGTATCCGCCTTTTTCGGATCTGTTCCGAGCACGATATCCTGTTCATCCGTCAGACCATCGTTATCATCGTCTGGATCTAGGCTATCTGGTATACCATCTCCATCTGTATCCAGTTCACCACCGTTACCTGGCTTTGTTGGGTCGGTTGGGAATGGATCTAAGCTATCTGGGATACCGTCCCCATCCGTATCTTGTTCAGTCGTAAAAGTCCAAGCTGCTTTATCCGTAATTCCAGCGTACTTGTTATCGGCAGCATCCTTAAACGCCCCAGCTGCAACAAGGACATAATATTCTGTACTTGGTTGTAGATAGCCCACTTTCACACCGTTGCCAGGCGTTACAATCATTGGATTAAACGTTACGGTGTTACCCAATACAGTGACGCCCATAGCACCTGTTTCGAAGCTGTAGACAACACTATCATCAGATTTCTTGCGAATTTCAATTTTTTTACCCCACACATCTTGAACAGTTGAACTGAATGTCAGCTTCAAACTGGTATCCGCTGCTACATTCGTAGCCCCTTTTACCGGCGAATATGATGTAGCCGTAAGATCCGTCTTATCTGGAGCTAATCCTGTCGTGAAGTTCCAAGTGGTCTTATCCGTAATCCCTGCAAAAGCGTTACCTTTCGCATCCTTTATTGCTCCGGCATCAACCTGTACATAATATTTCGTATTGTAGTCCATATATTTTCCGTCATGATCTGACAGCATCAAGTAAGGATTGATCGTCACTGTTTTGCCCGAGACGCTAACACTGGTTATATCGCCCATATCAAACGCATAAACAGTACTGTTATCGAGCTCCTTTTTGAGCATAACCTTTTTGCCCGCCACTCCTTGTACATCTTCACTAAATGAAAGCTTCAAACTGGAGTCCACCCCAACATTTGTTACCTCATCAGCAGGCGATAGTGATATTACAGTAGGTCCTTTTGCAATTTCCGCAGCTGTAGTAAATCTCCAGCCTGTTTTAGAAGTAATGCCTGTAAACAAATTGCCAGCTTCATCTTTAAAAGCACCCGCTTCGATCAGCACGTAATAACCTGTTCCGGCTGCCAAGCTGGACGACAACGTAAGAGTTGCTTTCCCATCTAATAACGTTATCTTAGTCGTATCGTTAGCTGCGATAGTTTCAACCACACTATCATCGGACGTTTTACGAATCGAGATGTTTTTGCCAGTAACTGGAACTACCTTCTCACTAAACGTCAACCCAAGGTTCGTATCGACCGCAACCTCTGACGCGTTATTGAGAGGCATAAACGTCTTTATTATTGGGGGTGTAGTGTCTGGTCTAGCTACCATTTCAAAAATCCATGTGTTTTCCATTACATTCTTGATTATCCCAGATTGACCTGCGTACTGCTCATATTGCGCATGGCCATTCAGACCTTCATAGAGGTTACCTGCCAAGTCTTCCAGAGCACCTTGATCAATGGTTACATAGTATTCTTGGCCATAATCCAATTTGGTCTGTTTAATCGTTACCACGTTCCCTGTGATTGTTACTTTATTAGTATCATCAATAGCAATCAATTCTACCTCTTCAGGGGGATGAGATTCATAATAATCTTCAGAATAAAAAGCACTACCCGGTGACATGATTCTAATATATTTTTCTTCCCCCACTAATGCCCTTACTTTCTCGCTGAACGTGACAGTGAGTTCCGTGTTCAGAGGTACTTTTGTTGCATTAATAGCGGGTGCCAAAGAGGTCACTGTTGGAGCAGTTTCATCTGGTGCCACTGTTGTGAAGTTCCATTTTGTCTTGCCACTGATACCTGCATAGCTATTACCTGCGATATCTTGAACGGCTCCAGCTTCAATCTGCACGTAGTACCCAGTACCATACGTCAAATCTGTAGCAGGCTTAATCGTTATTTTGTTTCCAGATACTGTAACTTTCGTAGGATCACTCGCTGTAATCGTCTCTATAACACTGTCGTCTGCCTTGTTAAGAATTTTGATCGTTTTACCAGTCACCTTGATATTTTCGCTGAACGCCAATACGAGGTTGGTATTCACTGGAACATCCTTGGCATCATTGGTAGGAGTCAATCCCACTACCGTTGGCGCGACTAGATCAGCTGGGGCTCCGGTTTTGAAATACCACGGAGCTGTGCCAATCTCCATTAGTACATTATTAATATACTGTACCGAAGTGGCAATCCCAACATAATCATTATTGAAAGTATCTTGGAAAGCTCCACTATCCATGGTCACATAATAATATTTATTATTTGCCATGTTTTTTGCCGGATTGATCGTAACTTTATTGCCCGAAATCGTCACTTTTGTAGTATCACTCGTGGAAATCCGTTCGAACTCGACAGCCTCTGTATAATTGTTAGATGATCCATCCGAGAACATTGTTCCCGGTTCCATAATCCTTATAAATTTTCCCCTTCCCGCACGTACATTTTCACTAAATGTAAGCGTCAAATTAGCATCGACTGCTACATTCAGTTCTTTTTTCGCAGGAGAGAACTCTGTTGCTATAGGTGCAGTGGTATCATTACTGGCGCCTGTTTTGAAATCCCATACCTCAGCAGCCGTGAAGCCATCACGCACATGTACTTGGCCATCAAGAATCTCTATCTCTCCATTCAATCCCTCATAGAGATTACCTGCTGAATCCTTAAACGCTGCCGGGTCGATCTTCACGAAATAATTCGTCTTATAATCTAGATCTGTACCTGGATTGATCTTTACTATATTATTCGAAATCGTCACTTTACTTGTATCATCAGCGGCGATCGTCTCAACTTTGGTTGAGCTTACAAGCAGTTCTGGATATTCGGAACCACCAGCATTAGAAGTGACTTGCGGTTTCCAAATCGATATGCTTTTACCGGAAACTGCCTTTACACCCTCATTAAAAGTCAACGTAAGATCTGTATCGACCTTCACATTCTGCGCATTTTTCTCAGGGGCATATGTCGATACTATCGGCGCTTCTTTATCCTCTGGACCACCACTATTCCCGGGGTCTGTATTGACAGCTACAGCTACAGGAACCATGAAGGTACCTACCATATAAGGTCCTGGGCTGAGTGGTATCGTCTTAATAACTGAGTTCGTAGTTGTATCAATTACGCTCATATTATCCGAAGTATAATTAACGGTGTACGCTTGAAGACCATCTTTGGAAAGACCAATAACGTATGGATTACCACCAACAGAAATTGTGGATTCCACTTCAAGAGTGGCCGTATTGATCACCGACAACGTATTGTCATATGTATTTACCGCATACACTTTACTGCCATCTGGACTCACTTCTGTCGCAGAGGTTTCCTTACCAAGCGTTACATCGGCTTCCTTAACTCCGGTTGCCGTATCGATAATGGACACTGATCCCGGTTGTTGTTCATGTCCCTGATTAGCTACATAAATCTTGGTGCCTGCGGCATTAACTGAAAGTCCAAATGGACGCTGCCCTACAGAAATCTCCGAAATTACTGAATCACTTAGCATATCTACAACAGAAACCATACCCGCTTCATGCCTTGTTACATAAAGCTTATCCCCAATTACAACCATTGCAACAGGCTCACCTGGCGCTGCTATTACATCAACGACCTCAAGTGTTCTCGTATTAATAACCGAAAGTGTACCGTCAAATTTATTGGCCACATAGGCTTTGCTTCCATCCCGATTAAAGGCAACCCCATTCGGATCCTTCCCAACCGCAAGTGTAGTACTAACGGTATCCGTTACTGGGTCAATAACTGAAACGGTATTATCTAACCGGTTCGTTACAAATACCTGTGTTTTATCCGGATTTATGGCAGCACTGTTGGGTGTCTTCCCCACTTTGATCTTCGCTTTTTCCACCGTGAGATCCGACAGATTTACAACATCAACGGTGCCATTAGAAAAGCTAGTAATGTACGCTTTATTAAATACCTGAACTGAGCTATCCTCAGCCGCATATACACGCCCTCCTTCCCTAATAAAAAGGGACGAGCAAATGTTGACCAGCAATACCAATAATAAAATGCTTATAGCTTTCTTGGACCTGACTAATCGAAGCACACTCTCAACTTCTTTCCTATGTATTTTATTACTCCCATGTTTAAGAAATCATATCAACCCTAACTCACCAAAATCTCACAAATTGTCGGGTAATGCCGAAAAACACAAAAAAAGCAGTGAGATTTCTCCCTCTGCTTTCTCTTTTTATTAAAATTTCAGACTAGATATGCAGCTACACGCTCTTTAAACTCTGCTGAAGGGACCAGTCCCAGCTCAGTACGATAAGCACCCTCGAATTTCTCATAAAGTCGTGCGATCTTTTCTTTATTTCCGAGTTTGGCATAAATATCAATCATTTGCTGGTTCATTTCTTCATGCAGTGGATATAAGCTTAAGAACTTTTCTAGTCGTTGCTCCGCTTTATGCCAGTCCTGAGAAGCACAATCACTGTCCACCAGCAATCGAGTCCAGGTTGTAAAATGCTTGCAATAAGCTTCCTCCAGCGAAATCTTCCATAGATAAGGCTTCCCATCCAGCAGAGGCCCCTGATATAAAAAACAAAGCCGCTCCATTTGCGCAGCGTTTTGTTTTCCTTCAGCCATTTCTAAATGAGACCTTTGATAATCAAGAGCATCATAACTTTCATTTCCAGTCTCCAGCATATAACCATCATTCATTTTGCGGATTTCCATGCCGAAGCCCTTTTCTTTTAGCATCTTTTTCAAGAGGTAAATCGTATTATACAGGTTGGATGCCCCTCTTTCATCCTGCATATCCGGCCATAACAAATCTATTATTTTCCATTTACTGATATAACGACCTGCATTACATAGGAAATAAGCGAATAATTCTTCTGCTCTACGTGTTCGAAAATGAATGGGCTTCCCTTCTTTATCACATACTTCAAATCCACCAAAACAGCGGATCATCGGGTCCGTTTTCTTAGGCTCTAGTATCATCGCCGGTCTCATTCGTTTAACAAGTCGTTCAGTGACCCTATTGATCGCTTCGGGTGTTATCGGCTTAAGAATATAATCTAGTGCACTTACCTCGAACGCTTCCAGTGCATAATTCTTGTAGGCCGTTGTAAATACAATTTCCGGCTGATGCATCAGCTTCTGGATTCTGCTTGCCAGCTCGATCCCGTTCATCCTTGGCATTTCAACATCTATAAATACAACGTCCGGCAGTAGCTCAGGCATGCACTCCAGTGCCTCTAATGGATTAGAGAAGGCCCCGCTAATGGTATAATCTGAATTACGGCCGATCAATACCTTCATCAAATTCAAAATTGGCTCCTCATCTTCAACAATCACTACACGAATCATCGTGTTTCTCCCTCCATGCCCCCAAGGCTTGCTGGTAAATACATTGTTACTTTGGTTCCGAACCCAAGGTCGGACTGAATGGTAAGGGTGGCTCCGGGGATAGCGCCTATACGCTTTCGAATGTTATGGATACCGATACTGCCATCCAGCTGCCCGTCTCCGGTTAATTGATATAGCAGGGCATCTGGCATGCCCACCCCATTATCTTCGATAATAACTTTCATATAGCTACCGCCTGCTTGAACCGTAAGCGACACTCTGCCCTGACCCTCTTTTTCGAATAATCCATGTCTGATCGCATTTTCAACAAAAGGCTGAATGCATAAGGAAGGGATCTCCACAGAACGTAGGCCCTCATCCATTTTGAAAATAAAATCGAACCGCTCTCCAAAGCGAGCTTTTTCGATCTCCACGTAAGCTTGAATCAGTTCTAACTCCCGGTGCAGAGGAACAACTAAAGTGGAGCGGTCCATATCTAGAATATAACGAATGTATTGACTTAACATGGATAACAAATAGGCGGCTTTCTCTCCATCCGTATAACAGAAAGAAATCACACTACTCAGTGCGTTATACAGAAAATGAGGTTTAATTTGCGCTTGATGAAAGGCATACTCATTTCGTATCGCCTCCTGTATCGATGTCTTCATTGCAATCAGCGTTTGAATTCTCGCAATCAGCGTTTCTCCATCAAATGGCTTGGTTATATAATCATTCGCCCCAGCCCTGAAGCCAAGCGCAATATCTGTTGGCGCGTCTTTAACTGTAGCAAACAAAATAGGTAGATCCAGAATAGAGTAACGCACCCGCAACGTTCGGCATAATTCAATTCCTGAAATCCCCGGCATCATGACATCTAATATGACTAGATCCACATTCGGGTATTGCTCCATTTTGTCCATGGCTTCATTCGCCGAAAACGCCGTAATTACATTGTAATGATGACGTCTAAGAATATTCAGCAGAATATGAATATTAGAGGCCTCATCATCCACAATAAGGATCGTATATCCACTCTGATCCACTATATCAAGCGAGGTCTGTTCAAAATGCGCGTGCTGCCCCACCCCTGTAGCTGCTACTTCGCGGTAGCCTGGGATCCGCTCGATTTTGGGCAATGTGAAGATCATTCGAGTGCCTTGACCAATCTCAGACCAATCCACCCGAATCTCACCGCCCATCCGCTCGATGAGCTTTCTACTAATATACAGACCCACACCCATTCCTGTGTAACCATCTTGTGGAAGTGGTTTATCGACTTGTTCAAAATATTCAAATATGGCAGTATGCATATCAGGGGATATCCCAGTTCCTGAATCTTCCACAGTAACAGACACCGTATTTCCCTCTACATAAGCTTTTATGGTAATAAATCCTTTATCCGTATGCTTGATCGCATTGTGAACTAAATTGTACATGACTTGTCTTAATCGACTATCATCCGCAAGCACCCAAACATCGTGTTCCACCTGATTATCTAATCGCACAGATTTCCCTGCGAGCTCAAACTGCAACACATCAAATACAATTTGCGAAGCCACCCTTAGATCAACCACTGTCTGCTGTAGTCGTAATTCTCCATGCTTCAAAAGACTAACATCAATCAAATCCTGAATTAGCATAGACAGCTTCGTAGAAGTATCCTTAATTAACCAAAGATTCTGTTTCTGTATCGGATACAGATTATCTTCGCCATCTTCTAATAAAAAGGATGTCATATTCATAATGCCATGCAGCGGAGTTTTGATCTCATGAGAAGTGTTCATCAGAAATTCATCTTTAAGCTGGTTCGAGATTAGCAACTGACGGGACAGCATTTCCGTCTTATCATAAGTGTTTGAGAATCGTACAGCTAACATAATATTGAAGAAAACAATAAAACCAATGACTCCGCATTTACCCACCAAATCGGTCTGCAGAACATTTTCAGAGTAAAGACTTACATCAAAGAAAAATATCAGGAGCGAAATCGCACCGCCAATGAACAAAAATAGTTCTTTTCGATCCGTCGTCTGGCTCTGGCTGCGAACATATAAATAGATCATTCTAACAATGATGACCACCATAACGATTCCAAGATAGGTTACAAATAGATACTTCATACGAATATGTACACCATACGGGAGCACCAAAACCGATACAAGATATAGGACAAATGGAGACAACACAATCTTCATCCTCTTACTTGACATCAACCGGGACTCGACCGAGCAGTAAAACATAATAATGATAATCGAACCGACAAACTGGCTTATTTCCAATAGCTTGTAAGTTGATTCAAAAGGGAAATGGGGGAATAACTGTTGAAATATCTTCTCTCCATATAGAGAATTATTCAAAGAAAGAAAAAGCAAATATAAACCACTGAGCAAATAGGCCTTTTCTCTACGCCCAACGAAATAGAAGCTGAGATGATATGCTCCAAACATCCCCAGAATCAATATAATTCCAATGTCAGTACCCGTCTGAATACTGTTCAGTTTTGTAATATCCGTATGCACACCCAGTGGGATTGAATTCACGATCCCCCCAGTAATAAAGTTGAAGTTAGACACTTGAATTACAATTTCTATCTCTTGGGTATTAGATTGAAAAAATACAGTATACGGAGTATTCCCTGGCCTAAATGACTCACTTTCAGTCGAAGGAACCCCGTCCTCTCCTTCCTGCTTCCCATTGATAAATAACTTTTGAGACATACGGATACTTCTTATTTTCAAACCAAGAATCTCATCCGAATCTTTGACCAACACTTTAAGTCGATAAGTGCCAGCCCCTTTACGGTCCATCCCATCTTCTATGATCTTGCCTTTCCATGTACCTGGGACAGATAGATATGTAGATTTCTTATCTATACTTTGCTGAATCTCAGATGGACTCAGTAATTTATTTTCATAAAACTCCCATTCTCCGTCTAGATCAACTAATCCCTGTTTCTCAAAGTCCCATCTCGACAAATCCAGTACGCCCTGCTTGGCCACCGGGGTATCTTGGTCCTGAATCGTGGGAGAATAAATACTTACTAATAGGGAAAAGGCAAGGATAAAAAACAACCCCATCCCAACTATTCCACGATATTTCATCGTTCTCAACCTTCAGGATCCTCTCTATGCGAGTAATTCTATCATTCTACCCCACTGCTCTCACAAAAATCTCTCAAGATCCTGATTGTAAGTCGCTTCCAATCACTCTCATAAATTGTACCATTACTCAGTATAATCGGCACTCGGATAGGCGTCTATCTACAACTTAAGCCTTTAATCGACGTTCAAACGCCTTTGGAAGGAGTAGCAAGGCAATCACACCTATAATCATCACCGAAATGATGGATAAGGGCAGATGCAATAGAGGTGTACCAAAAATATTATAAGATACATATCTCTCAATTAAGGATGTGCTCATCATTACGCCTGACGGCAAAAAATCTATCCATTCACCGACAACACCTGGCAGTGAAAAATAAGGCAACATAACTACACATGCTGCTAGACCAAGAGAACTTAGACTACTCCGAAGCAAAGCGGATATCAGCGCAGTCATTAATAAAATGCCACATGCAGCTAGCAAGGTAACGGCATATTTTACGAGCAGTCCCTGAAGCTGGGTTAAGTCATACGGGCTCCCTGCAAAGTAACTATTCAAGGGTGCATTCCAACCTACGAAATCAAATGGCACACAAGAAAACAAAACACATACACTGTAAAAAAGCGTCACAAAGCCCACGGTTACTATAAATCCCGCTAATAATTTTGCAGCAACAATCTTAAGTCTCCCATATTTACTGGATAGAATAAGAGAATCCATTCTGTAGTTTGCCTCTCCGGAATATAGTGGTGACAAAGCGAAGACTAGAATCAGCCCTATCAACATATTGCCTACACCCGGGATTGAAAAAAATCTGTACAGAGATCCCCAGTCATTCGTCACATAAAATCCGGGCGGCTGAATCCCTTCCAGCATTGAAAGTCTTTTCGTAACATCCTTTAATACATATAACCCTTGATCCTCCCTCTCCAGCAGCGCTTTCTGCCCTCTTAACTCGTTCAAATTTTTATTGAATAGATCCAGACTATAAGCCGAAGCTGCATAACGCTGCTCCAGAATTCGAGTCATTTTTTCCTCTTTAGATCCCACGCTATCCTCGGCATATTCTTCTTTAAGCCTTGGTGCGTATTTAAGAGCTAAATCTGGTTGAATTGGTCCTGTATGGGCAGCAATAACCTCAGGTTGTTCCTTATTTACAACCAATAAACTATTTGTACCGGATGGATAGAAGCTGACAAAATAGAAAATTGCAATCGCCAAACCTCCTGCTATGGAAATCCAGACTCTTGGGATCATAATTTTGCGGAACTCAAATATGATCAGACGTTTCATGCGAATTATCCCCTCCGAAAGTAGTGCATATATACATCCTCTAGTGAAGGAGTCACTAGCCTTGCGTCCTCACATGGTGGATCTTTACTAACTACCCGAAGTGCTAATCCGTTATCTGCCTGCTGAACGTTCACTACAGTCCCCTTTTCTTCGATTTGCGCTAACATCCGTGCAGGTACAACTGCCTCCCAAACTTCCCCTTCCAGATCAGAGGTCAACTCCTTAATCGTTCCTTGACGTAGTAACTTCCCTCGTCCCATCAGTAGCACCTGCTTGGCGATATGATCAACGTCGGAAACGATATGAGTAGACAAAATAACGATACGCTCAGCTGAAATTTCAGAAATCAGATTTCGAAATCGTACGCGCTCCATGGGATCAAGCCCAACCGTCGGTTCATCCAGAATTAGGATGCTCGGATGATTAAGCAAGGCTTGAGCGATGCCAAGTCTACGCTTCATGCCTCCGGAATACTTTCCGCATTTTTTATCCATCTCACCAGATAGATTCACCGTTTGAGCCAATACCTCTATACGGTCGCTAGCCTCTTTCTTGGACAGCCCCTTTAGAGCGGCAACATAATACAAGAAATCGCGAGCTGAAAAATGATTGTACATCCCCAGATCTTGTGGCAAATAACCAACCTGAGCCCGGTACAAGTCCCCCATCTCATCTTTGTCCTGTTCATTCAGCAGTAGCTTTCCACGGGTTGGATATAGAACATCTGCTACAATACGCATCAATGTCGTTTTTCCTGTTCCGTTGGGACCGAGAAGGCCATACACACCAGGAGACATAGTAAGGTTAATGCTATTCAGAATCCGCTTCTTACCGAAATTATGTTCGATACCCTGCAGCTTAAGCTCCAATCAGAAAACCTCCTTTTCTCAGCACTCTGGATTGGAAGATCATCGCTATGGTAAAAATCCCTGCTGACAGCACAGTTAGACCCATCAACCCAAGTAATTGGACGGAGGTCATCCAGTTCACTGCCACTTCTCCGGAAAGGAGAACCATCCAAAAGACAGGTAGCATAAAAAGCACAGTCGTCAAATGTCTGAAATTACGGAACCGCGCAGATAAGACTAACGCTACTGCCCCGTTGATTAGAATTGGAATGAACCATAACAGTGTCGTACGGAACACTAGTTCATGATCCCATACTGGGAATGCCATTGCGGTGACACTAAGGTTAAGCAGTATTGAAATCAAACCTGCCATAAGGAAGCGTGCTTGTACATACTTATGCAGAGGGATTCGAAAGCTGCGTACGAGTTCACCCATCCCACAGAGTGTATTACGCGCCGTATGGGAGACGACCACCAGTAAAGGCATGCAACCCACTATAGACAAAATAAACATAGAGCTGACCATCTCTGTAACACTTAGAACTAGATATCCAACTACAAACAAGATCACGCCAAGTATAAGCTCTCTCCACCATCCCTGTGAAAAAAGAATCTTTATCTGTTGCCGAGCCGATAGAGGAACTGGAGATTCCTGCGCCGGTAAAGCTCGCTTGGAGCTTCTCCATCGATTCATTGCTTCTTCTGCAAAACCTTCAAGTAGCGGCGGTTCAGGAATATACTTGATATGTGTCACGATCTCATTCAGTTCCTCTCCCGTCATCTCGTGCTGTAAATTCAATTTCATGTAGTCTTGTTCGTTACGTTGAGTGCTCATTTCTATACTCCTTTCTTAAAAGGGTGAGATAAATCATTGGGCTTGGACTGCTTAAGTAGTTCACGTAGTTTCAATAAAGAACGACTTACCCTAGATTTCACTGTAGATGTCGGTTCATGGGTTACAGCAGCTATTTCTGTAAACGTAAATTCATATTTATACCTTAATAAGAGTGCATCTCTTTGGTCGTCTGGAAGTGAGCAGATTGCGGCGTATATCGTCTTAACCTCTTCACGAAGTAATATGCCTTCTAAAAAATCTTCCCCAACTGTGATCTCATCAGATATGCTTTGGTTCAACTCTGCTTGCCGAGTACTTTTACTGCGAAAATAGTCTATGCAGACATTTTGTGCGATTGCCATTAGCCAAGCCCGAAAGCTCCCCTGCTCATTTTGATAGCTTCCAAGCTTGGCCCAAGCTTTTTCATAAACCGTCTGTGCAAGATCCCATGCTAATTCATCATTATGTATTTTCCATCTAATAAATCGATAAATATCACTATAAGTATGCCGAATTAATAGCTCCACTGCCGCTTCATTCCCTTGCTGTGCTTCTATGATCCATCTGTCCTCGCTAATTTCAATTCCCTCCTATCTTCCACTCTACTACATATAACGAAATCACCTATGAAGTAGACGCATCCTACTATGTACATTTTTACTAGAATCCATAATTCCACATAAGTATAAACGCCTTCGGCGTCCTTATAAGGACGGTAAGCGTTTAAGCGAGAAATATAGGCACATATCCCGCTCTAACGATACTAGTAAACCCTTCCGGAAACGGACCTCCCCATTCTAAATGACAATACTCCCGCTGAAAAAAATCCTCCCTGCTTATAGGCGTTTCTCTTAATTGTGTGGAGATCAGAATAATCTCCCGGGTCCACTCAAAATGATATAGTTCTCCAGTTCTTCGGATAGAGTCACCTTGCCCACGGAGTTTTCTAAAGCTTTTATTCTTGCGGAAACGGCGGACTGGGAGATATGTAGATGTTCTGAGGCTTTGGTGAAATTCCGGATTTTACATACCGCCAAAAAGCTTCTAATTGAGATAAGTCCATGGATAGCACCCTCTATGATTCAAAATATTAATGATTATGATCTATAAAATTCGTTATACAAATTATATGTATTCAGTTATGATTTCGCTATATTTTGAAACTTATAAGTACTGGAGGAATTTATATGGTTAGCAATGTCAGAATCGAACAATTACTTACGATTAAAGAATCTATTGATGAGCTTTCAAAGCTTCTAATACAGGTTGTGGAGGATGGAGCCTCCATTGGTTTCTTACCACCCTTAGATCCGTCAGACTCTACATTATATTGGCACAATGTTTTGGCGCCCGATGTGATCCTTTTTGTCGCAACAATGAATGATATTATCGTGGGAAGTGTACAACTACATTTATGTACAAAAGCAAACGGAACGCATCGAGCCGAAATCGCAAAGCTAATGACACACCCTAATTATCGTCGTAACGGTATTGCACGTTCTCTTATAGAAAAGGCTGAAAAAAGAGCTATGCAGGAAGACCGATCGTTATTAGTGCTTGATACAAGAGAAGGTGACTCTTCCAACCTCCTTTATACTTCAATGGGCTACATACAAGCTGGACGTATACCGAGCTATGCGATATCAGCTAATGGTGAATTACATGCGACGATTTTTTATTATAAGATCATTGGCTAGACATTTTGAACTTGAAAACAATCTAAAAGGTTCAACTAATATAGACATTTGTGAAACACCAAGTTATAGTATTGATAACACTTTTAATAACCATTTTCAAAAGTCTAGAGGTGAATACAATAAACCAAATCGCAAACAATTCTATTCGTGTTAAAAAGATCAATCAGGAGCTTATCAAGCAAGCCTTGAAGTCAATGAAAGAAGGAACCAAATCAACGATTGCTACTGCCACCGGGTTAAGTATTGCCACTTGCGGAAATATTCTGAATGAGCTTATCGAGACAGGTGAAGTCATTGAGACGGAACTGGAGGCTTCGAATGGAGGTCGGCCGGCTCGAAGATTTATCTATAATGTGGATTTTTCTTATATTGCATGTATCTACGCCAAGATAGAAGATGGTATAGAATCTTTAACTTATGCTGTGGCCAATTCAGTCGGTGAGCGTGTTGATCATGGATTTTTAGAATTAGAGTGCGTTGACGCAGCAGCCATCGATCATCTATTGGGTACACTAATCAAACAATATAACAACATCAAAGCAGTGGGCATTGGAATCCCTGGGCTAGATCACCGAGGCGTTATCAATATTTGTGATATTTATACGTTAATTGATGTTCCTCTAGAATTACAATTACGTGAGAAATACGAGATTGAGGTTACGATCGAAAATGACATGAATCTGACTGTTTACGGATTCTATAAACAGCAGGATTATGAAGAGGATAAAACCATTGTTGTGGTGACTTTTATCAAAGGAACTTTTCCCGGTGCAGGGATCATGATCGACGGCCATATTCACAAAGGCAATACCAGATTTGCGGGTGAAGTCTCTTTTTTACCCTTTGGAATCTCGCGTGAAGAGCAAATTATTCATATGGGCCAAACCGATACCTTTATCCCTTTGGTAGCTCACACCATCTCGTCATTGACGGCCGTTATTAATCCTGAGACTATTGCCCTCACAGGGAATCAAATCAGACAAGTGGATGTGCCACATATTTATCGAAGTTGTCTGGAAGTCATTCCGGAGGAGCATATGCCTCACTTAATCGTGCTGGATCAACCTGATAATCACTATATGAACGGATTAATTGCGATCACGCTGGAAAGCTTGACCTATTCGTTGCAGCTGGTTGAGAAGCGGCGGTAAAACCAACAAGAACTTCAGGAGGAATTACGAATGGCAACAAACAAAGAGAATATGATTGCAGGAAAGCTATACATGGCTGGTGGAGAAGAATTAGCTAGAGATAGTAAAAGATCTAGAATGCTCACTCGTTTATTTAACAATACGACGGAAGAACAAGGCCAATATAGAGTAGAATTACTTAAGCAATTATTCGAATCTACGGGTGAGTCGTTGCATGTTGAACCACCTTTCCGCTGTGATTATGGCAGCAATATTACCGTCGGAAATAACTTTTACGCCAATTTCGACTGCATTATCCTGGACGTAGCAAAAGTAACGATAGGTGAGAATGTTCTATTTGGACCTAGAGTAAGCGTTTATACCGCTGGCCACCCCATTGATACGGACGTTCGTATTAGTATGCTTGAATTCGGCACACCGATTACGATTGGAAACAATGTCTGGGTTGGCGGAAATGCCGTTATCAATCCCGGAGTAAATATTGGCAACAATGTAATCATCGGCGCAGGCTCCGTCGTGACTAAAGATATCCCTGACAATGTAATCGCTGTGGGGAATCCTTGCAGAGTGCTAAGAGAAATTACAGAGGACGATAAACAACACTGGGAAAAGCTTAAAGAAGAGTACTATAGAGACACCGAGCAATAAAGATACCCGATTCTGGAGGTTCTCACGTTGAAAAAGCGTTTTGGCGGATTTAATAAGGTCTATGCCATGCAATTGGCAACGATCTTTTTGGGGTTTATTGTGTTTGGGATATCGGAAAATATTAAAGGGCCAGCCATTCCAAGAATTCAGTTTGACTTCAGTCTGGATGAAAAGCAGCTGGGCACCCTTCTATCCCTAAATGCACTAGGTTATTTGATCGCCTGTTCCTTTACAGCTGTATTGGTTCGTAAGTGGGGGATCAAGGCTGTCAGTATTATTGCTTTCGCATCCATGATATTCTCTGGCGTTCTAATTTACATCTCACATAGCTATCCCCTCTTCTCGGCTTCATACTTCCTGATGTATATCGGAAACGGAATGCTTGAGATTGGACTTGCCATTCTGGGAGCACGTATCTTCATTAAAAATACCGGGACCATGATGAACTTATCCCATTTCTTTTACGGATTTAGTTCCACGTTAGCTCCCCTACTGGCAACAGGGCTGATGACGGTAAGTGTATTCGGTCATATTCTGGATTGGCGCGGAATGTATCTAATAATGCTTAGCCTTTCTTTACTGCCTATTTTATTTGCCTTACGGAGTACGTTTCCGGGTGACGATCTTCCATATGAGGACCGTATTCCCTTAAAAACGCTTGTCCGTGATCCTGCTTTATGGCTAATGGTTCTTATCCTTTCCTTCGGAGTAGTGTCGGAGCTTGCCGTAGGCGGATGGCTCGTAAATTTCCTTGAAAAAGCATACCTGTGGGATACGGTTACTGCCTCTGGGATGCTGTCGACCTTCTTTCTCTGCTTCTCGTTAGCAAGACTCCTGCTCGGACCCGTTACTGATAAGATTGGATTTAACCTATCGCTTATCATATTTTCAGCCTTCTCTGCCCTGTGTACATTTGCCGCAATTTTGGGTGGAGAAAAGCTCGCCTTTCTATTCGCCGCAGCAGGAATCGGGATTGCGATGATCTATCCTACTGTTATGGCTTTTATCGCGAAAAGATATCCACATGGTAGCGACACCGCCATCACATTTACAGTCACGTTAATGGGAGTGGGTAGCGTAATCGGCAACTATGCTATAGGTGCTGTGATCGAAGGCGTAAAGCGGCTTTATGGTGCGGAGTCACAAACAGGCTTGCTACGCGGACTTCAAGCTGGTTATGCTTTTATCGGATTATGTGCGGCGATATGTGCAATATCCGGTTGTGTGTTATATCGTTATTTACATCGCCGTCAAGAACTTATCTAACCTCATCTATATTACTTAAAAAGCCTGTCGATTTAATCGGCAGGTTTTTTGTTGATCATAGAGTTTCCTTATCCGTGCTGCACCGAACGGTGACCAAGATCATCAGTTGATGGACTAAGCGATCTGCAGCCCACTCATCAGCTCCCGCATTTTTCTAACAATTTGCTCCTCTTCATTGCTCACCTTTTCCGTTGCCAATTCACCAAGCTCTGTGTGTTCTCCAACACAAACCGAATGAGCAGAATGTCTAAACATTTCTATATCGTTAGCATCGTTACCAAAAGCGATAAATTGCTGCATTTCTACGCCTAATTGTTGTAATCCTGTCCATTTATTTATGCCTTTAGGGCTAATATCTATAATGTCCTCTTGACCATGTCTATAAATCACAACAGGTAGTCTATGTAGCTGATCTAATAACTGTTCCCCGTTTCGGCTACTCAAAATAACTACTTTCACAAGCTCATCCAGCTCAGATGGACTTACATTTTTGGCGCGTTGTTCTGGATCTACATTTCTTCGAATGGGATGATCATCAGAACCCGAATATGCATAGTCCCAGGGACTATCAATCAAATAAGTTGCATCAAATTCTTGAATCAAATTCAGGATGTTCTCCGCAGTCTGCGGGTCAAAATGTATCGTCGAAATAACCTTCCCACCCTTTGCAATAAACGCGCCATTCCCACCTACCATCGGATAATAATGCATATGGGCAGGTAACACAGGTAATAAATCACGAATAGGCCGGGCTGACGCAAAGATGACCTCATGTCCCTTTTCAATAAGTTCATCCAAGGCTTGTACGATTCGTTCACTCAAAGGTTTGCCGCTAAAACATATGGTTCCATCTAAATCAAAAATAAATTTCATCGTCTGTATCCTCCCCTTTTTCTCTATAATAACGAGTTCGTATATAATAGAAAGGACCGATGTCCAAAAAGGAGTACGCAATGAAAACTATTCAGGATCCAAATCTTATAGCACATTACATTACCCAATTTAATCTAAATCAAGTATTCACGACATCAAAACATGCTTTAATTCAGTTACGTGTCTATGAGCAGAATGAAATCATTTTGCATGAGGGCGATGAGCTGGACGGAATTTATTTTCAAGTGGAGGGGCGTACTAAGGTTTCTTCAAGTGTGGGAACGGGGAAATCCTTGTTATTACGTTTCTGCTCACCCTTGTCATTATTCGGGGACATTGAGTTCGTGCAAGAGGTTGTAGTCCAATCACAAGTGGAAGCCGTACAGCAAACCACCCTCTTATTTATCCCGAAACAAAAGGTTGAGTCTGACCTAATGGATAACCATAGCTTTAAAGACTTATTGCTGAAACATCTTTCTTACAAGCTTCTAACCTGCACATCCGCATCACGAACGAACTTACTAGGCGCTGTTGAGGAACGACTTGCAAGTTATTTATTAACGATACAGCTCCAACGGGAGTTTGGAAAAGAAATTCAGACGCCTTATATCCCAGATATAGCTTCGTTAATTGGGACAACTCCCCGCCACTTAAACCGTGTCATTCAGCGGCTCACCGACATGGAAATCTTATATAAAGTTAAACAAGAAATTGTTGTACTCGACTGGGAGCGTTTGGATGAAATGTCTAACGGAATAAGATTTGAATAACCTAAAAGTTCATCATTCAATTGAAGATAAAATGATCGATGTCATCATAACGGATATCGATCTTTTCTCCGTTTCTTTTGACAAGATTTATATACAGAGGAGCTTCATCAACACTTCCGCCACCAACCAACACATGGTAGTTTTCATTGATTTCATATTTGCGGATGTACAAGCCTGAACCGACGTCTTCAAAGGGATAACCTTCAAAATCCTTCCACGACAACGCCTCGCCTTGCTGAGCTAGATCCCGTACTTCATCCATGGATAATATCGCAGATTTTTTATCATTACAGGCTGAAAGTATAATCGTCAAAGCAAACAATAACAGCATTATCAAGTTAGGCTTACTTCTCATTCATAAACCTCCCAACTTTATATTTTGTTATTTATAGGAAAATATAAGGTAATAATAACATAGCTTAGACTAGATGTTAAAAAGGAGTAAAGCCCTTTTGGGGGTGCTTTACTCCTTTTTAAATCTTTACTAGGGAGGGATATTGGATGGGCACCGGAAAATGAATAAAAAAAAACAGGTCAATCATGAGGGTATCTGACCATAATCGACCTGCTTTATGTAACGGAATAACGATATTTAGATTATAAAATTAAAGCATTTGATGTGAGTACACACAAAATGACGAAATCTTCATACGGGTATTACATGGGTTATTTGTGTTATTGGTTGAATGATGGGTTCATTCGGCACTGGGTAGCCCCCACAATAATAATTGCACGAAGACAAAAAGCAAGACCTAACCACCATTCGTGTCATTTACTTCTTAACTAAAATATTCATTTACTACCGCAGTTAATTGGTCGTTTCCTAACTCAATGTTAGTCAAATAATAAATGAAATAATCTTCTACTTCACTTTGTTTGAATAGACTCAGATATTGAAATGCAAGTAGTGTTGTATTGTCTATTCCATAATTATCTTCCAATTTTGTTTTTACATATTGAATTACTCGATAAATAAATCTATTGTCTTTTGTCTTAAAAACAACATTAAGAACGAATGTAATCTCATCCTCGTTCTCTAGTTCAAAAATCTCACGCATCTCATTCTCATCTAATTCTTCTTGAAATAGCTGTTCCTTAACCAAATTAAATATTTTTAAAGCCTCTAATTCATCATTATAATAATCTTCCCAAAAACTTAGATAAGCAAATTGCTTCGGTAATAAAGCTGAACTATTATTGGGCTTGTTCCACAATATCCAATCAGAATTTACTTTCTCGGATACAATGTCAAATAAAGAGATTGAATAAGGTACAACTTGTTTTATTTCATTTTCCAATCTATATAGTTCCTCGCCGTCTTTGCTTGTTTCCACAGAATAAACCATATATTTTTTATTTATTGACAGATTCTCTTTTTTCTCTAAATCCTCTTTAAAACGTACTCTCATTTATCTTACTCCTTTAATAATAAAATCGACATCCAGTTCAATTATCCAGAATAGGTCGTTTTCATTTGCTCTGAGATTCTTAGGTTTGGATACCTTCAATTTTATATCAAACGGGCTAATTTTCCACCTTGGTTTGTCATCACGTGCACACCCAGACTTACTCCAGTAGCAATCATCTGTTCCATGGTGGTTTGAATGCCTTCCAGTTGGCCTTTTGCCCAGGCTCCCTTCTTCCCTTTTTCCATTGCCGTCCGTAGTAACAACTGATACGCTTCATTCTGCACTAGGGGTACGCTTCTACTAGTGATAGACGGATCATAATCACATGCCTTAACCGCTGGTTTCTTAAAATAAGTGCTTAGATCCTTACCCGCCTGATACTGGACTTCGTCTATACCCAAAGATTCCAGCTTCTTGCGTGCGTCTTCCGCTAGCTTATGCATTGCTTCCATTTGAGTCTGATTTCCAAACGCCTGATATACCTTATAGGCTGTCTACGCCTTCGCAATCTGATCCCGCGCCAGGTAGATATCCTTCAGTTTACTTTGCGCGGCTATGAGCCATCTGATCATCTCTCTTACTTTTAGTGGTTTTATAATCTCATTTATAGCGGACAAAGACGATTTTGGCTATTGAAGCTGAATCGTTAATGATTCAACTTCTCTCATTTCGTAATCGCTCCACCGTCCCGACGAAACTGCTTGGGGGTCAAGCCAGTGTATTTTTTAAATAACTGTGTATAGTAACTTTGGCTGCAAAATTTAAACATCAAAGCGATTTCGGAAATAGACTGATTCGTATGAATGAGGATCGACCGCGATTCCTCAATTCTACGCCGGTTGATAAATTCCGTGAGCGGCATACCCGTTTCACGCTTGAAGCGGTCGGACAAATAACTGGGATGCACACCGACATGCCCGGAGATCAGGCTAAGGTTCAAATCTTGAAACAAATGCTCGCGTATAAAATATACGGATAGATTGACAATATGTGAATAGTGAAGGTTCTCCTTCTGCTGGCGCATCACTGTAATGAATTGCAGGACCATTTCATATTCGTATCGATGAAGGGCCTCAATCTCCGTCGTAGCTTCCACCGCACGGATGAACGTATCACTCAGCTGAAAAGCTGTCTCAGGGTCAACACCACCCCGGATAATCGCACGTGTAAACAAGGTGCAGGATGCAATCATAGCGTTTTTCTTGGAGCGCAGCGGATATCGGGCTAGCATAGCCGCTTCCATTGCGTTAATTCTATGCAGTGCTTCCAGTGCCCGCTTCTCGTCACCGAGTCGGATCGCTTCCAAAAGCTCATGTTCATAATCCAGCGGAGGATGAACAAATCCCTCTGACAGATCCACAGAACGTGTGGACCAATATTCCGGCAGTTTATGTTTCCCTTTAAGTTGATCCATACTTGTTAACCTCACCTAAAAATTTTGATAATATCCTAAATAATTTAGTATAATTCTAGCCCTTTCGGACTTAAAATTCAATTCATAACCATCAAGGGAGGAAACATAAGCATGAGCTGGAGCATTGCCAATCAGGGATTGTCGGCAGATACCCTACTGAATTTGGAAAGTATTTTTGCGCTGGGGAATGGATATTTGGGCGTGCGTGGCAATTTTGAAGAAGGATATTCTGATAAAGAAATCCGTAGTATCCGCGGAACATACTTGAACGCCTTTCACGATGTGATTGACATTCCCTATGGGGAGAAGCTATTCGCTTTTCCAGGTACCCAGCAAAAACTGGTTAATATTATAGATTCCCAAGGGATAAATATTTATATAGGTGAAGATATGGAGCCATTTGCACTTACAGCAGAGAGTGTCCTCGCCTATGAGCGTAACCTCCATCTGGACAAGGGATACTCGGAGCGTAAAATCCACTGGAAATCCCCCTCCGGTAAAGAACTCAAGCTGCATTTCCGTAGACTCGTTTCTTTCACTACCCGTGAACTTTTTGCCATTCATCTGACTGTTGAGCCTGTCAATTTCACCGGTCCAATTCGGGTTGTCTCTCGTGTAAATGGCGATGTTAGCAACTATACTAACCCGAATGACCCGCGTGTAGCTGCAGGACATTCCAAACGCCTGAGCGTAGTAGCGTGTGAAGTTCGCGGTGAATATGTATGCCTGGAGAACGAGACGATGGCTTCGGCCCTGCGGACCTCCTGTGTTACCAGGCATGAATGGGAAGGTGAATGGCAGGTTGAAACTCAAGCTGGAGAAACCGATGCTACAGTGACGGCAACCGCCTCCTTGTCTGGGCCACTATCGCTTACCAAATGGAATGTTTATACCGATACACTACGACATGAACAAATGCTTGTAGATACCGGTATTCAGGTACAGGAATCATTGAAGCACCTCTCCTTTGAAGACATGCTGGAACAGCAGGAGCATTATTTGGCTGACTTCTGGAAGCGTTCCGATGTAGTCATTGAGAACGACTTGTCGCTTCAGGAGGGTATACGTTTCAACCTTTATCAGCTGCTGCAATCAGCCGGACGCGACGCGCATAGCAACATCTCTGCTAAAGGCTTATCCGGTGAAGGGTACGAAGGCCATTATTTCTGGGACACGGAGATTTATATGTTCCCTGTGTTCCTAATGACTTCGCCTGACTTGGCCCGGCAGCTCCTATTGTACCGGTATTCCAAGCTGGAGGAGGCAAGGGAACGTGCTAAAGAGATGGGCCATGCCCAAGGGGCATTGTTCCCATGGCGGACGATTTCAGGTACGGAATGTTCCTCCTTCTTCCCATCCGGCACAGCTCAATATCATATCAGCGCCGATGTAGCCTACAGCTTTATCCAATACCATCTAGCGGAAGAAGATGACGCGTTCTTGCTCCAATACGGCGCCGAGGTGCTATTTGAGACAGCGCGGCTTTGGATGGAGATCGGTCATTACTACGAAGATAAGTTTCACATCGATGAAGTGACTGGACCGGACGAATACACATGTCTTGTGAACAACAACTATTACACCAATGTAATGGCCAAACATAATTTAAAATGGGCCGCACGCATTTTTGCGCGGCTTCAAAAATATGACGAGGCTGCATTCCAAGCTTTGTGTGTACGCCTGCATGTGACTGGACCAGAAGCAGATAGCTGGCTGAAGGCGGCGAATGACATGCTGCTTCCTTACGACGAGAAGCTGGGCATTAATCCGCAGGATGATACTTTTTTACGCAAAGCGGTCTGGGATTTCGAGAATACACCACCGGAGAAACATCCGCTGTTGTTGCATTACCATCCACTCACGCTGTACCGTTATCAGGTCTGCAAGCAAGCCGATACTGTACTCGCTCATTACTTGCTGGAAGACGAGCAGTCGCAAGAAACTATTCGCAAATCGTACGATTATTATGAACAAATCACTACCCATGATTCCTCTTTGTCCTCTTGCATATTCAGCATTATGGCTTCGAAAATCGGGTATAAGGACAAAGCGTATAACTATTTTATAGAGACGGCGCGGCTCGATCTCGACAATACGCACGGAAACACTAAAGACGGATTACATCTCGCCAATATGGGAGGAACGTGGATGGCCATTGTGTACGGTTTTGCCGGAACACGTCTCAAAGAAAATGGCCTGTCGCTCGCTCCGTCCCTACCTGCGGGCTGGCAGAAATATAACTTCCGCCTCACCTTCCGCGGCCGTCTCATTGCTGTAACCATTCGCGAGAAAGGTGTGGAGCTTGAATTGCTAGAGGGTGAAACCCTTGAACTTACGCTCTACGGCCAATCGTTAACTCTGGGCAACGAGAAGCCGTTAACTCAGGCGCTGCAAGCCTAATTCATAAGGAGCGAAACACAATGAATGCAACATCTCAAATTCAAGCCGTAATCTTTGATCTAGACGGCGTTATTACCGATACCGCAGAATATCATTATCAGGCTTGGGGAATGATTGCGAAAGAGCTGGGTCTCCCATTCACCCGAGAGTTCAATGAGAACCTCAAAGGTGTATCGCGCATTGCCTCACTGGAGTTGCTACTTGGACAAGCGGCAACTCCGCACACCTACTCTCCCGAAGAGATGGAGGAGATGGCGACCCGAAAAAATGAGTTTTATCAGCAACTTATTCAGCAGGTAACCCCGGCCGATGTGCTGCCTGGTATTTCTGAATTGCTCGCCGAGCTGAAGGCCCACGGAGTGAAGACTGGCATTGCCTCCGCTAGCAAAAATGCCTTTACAGTTATCCGCCTTCTAGGTATGGAGAAAGACTTCGGAGTTATTGTAGATGCCGCCAAGCTTGCTCGCAACAAACCAGACCCGGAAGTGTTCCTGACCGCCGCCGATGCGCTTGGTGTAGATCCGCAATTTTGCGTCGGGGTCGAAGACGCAGTCGCCGGGGTAGAAGCGATCAAAGCGGCAGGTATGTTCGCTGTATATATCTCCTTACAGGAGAATATGTCCATCGCTGATATGAACTTGAACCACACTGCTGAACTTAACTACTCTGAGCTAAACCAGCAGTTCGCTGCTATAAAGAATAGAGTAAGCTAAATAATTGGGCATCCCAGTCTCAATATATGTAAGTTATGAACTAAGCCGGCAAGCTCCTAAGGGAAGCTTGCCGGCTTATGTTTGAAATATATTTTCAGAACACCCGCTTCTGATTCCGAACATCAATAACCTATTGATAATATTGCGCTTGCGCTTTCCACATCGTGCTATACTCCTGTTGGTCTTTCAACAATTGATCATGTGGACCGTATTCGCGCAATTCACCATTGTTAAAAAGTGCGATTTTATCGCAGAATTTACAAGCAGATAACCGATGTGAGATATAAATAACGGTTTTATTTGCTGCCAAAAGATTGAAGTTGTTGTACATCTCAAACTCCGCATAAGGGTCTAACGCAGCTGTAGGCTCGTCCAGAATAAGAATAGGTGACTTTTTTAGTAAAGCTCTAGCAATTGCAATCTTCTGACTTTCACCACCCGAAAAGTCTGTGCCTCTTTCATCAAAGATTTTAAATACCTGTGTATCTAGTCCTCTTTCTAAATATTTCGTTTTTGCTTCCAATCCTACTTGATTAAGCACTTCTTCCATTTCTTTATCCGATATTTCGCTATTCTTCGCGCATAAGTTGTCTTTGATAGAAAATGAAAATAATTTATAATCCTGAAACACAACACCTAAGATTTTCATATATTCATCGTATCGATAATCTTGAATAGATCTTCCATTCAGAAGAATCTCTCCTTGATCAGGTTCATACAATCGGCAAAGCAGTTTAATAAAAGTCGTTTTACCTGCGCCATTTTGGCCTACTATAGCTAACTTTTCTCCATTTTTTATAGTCATTGACACATTTTTTATGGAATAGCTCTCATTTCCCGTATATTTAAAAGACACATTACAAAATTCAATCTCAATATTTATGAGTTTCTCAAGACGCTCTTCTCCGCTTTTCATTGTTGGTCTTAGACTCTCAAATTCTCTAAACACCTCAATGTATTTACACATTTGTCGAAATTCTACATAGGCATTCATTGCTAACGAAACTTGTGCAGAAAAGCTATTGGCAGCAGAAATATACATAACAAAACCACCCATTTGAATTTTCCCCGTAACTACTTTCACAACCATGTAGGCGTAGATAATGACCATTTGCAATTGAAGATTAACACTGGTCAGTCCCTTATATCTCCCCACTTTTTCGTAAAGCCCTCCAAAACCACGAACGCTTTCATTATGATATGCATCCACTTTATTCAGCAAATAAGGAGCCATCCCAAACAAACGGACATCTTTAGCCATGGAAAAATCAACGGCTAGTTTGGAATAATAGCCAAATTTCCGATTTAGAGGAGCTAATAATTTATGAAAATTGAATTGAGCTTGTTGCGACTTTTTAAAGATAAAGGTATTAAGTACAATCATCCCAATAATCAGCACGATGATTCCAATGTTTAACGTAGAGATTAAGGCCGTTAGTCCCAATAGGGAGAGCATTGTTTGCAGCAAAATCTTCATACTATCTAGCATTTTACGTATAACATCCTGCTGACGAATGGGAGTAAGCGCTTGTTCTTTAAGATCTAGCACTTTGGAATTCTCTAAACTCTCATAATCCAGATTCATAATATGATTTCCAACATGTAACTCTAAACTATCCATGACCAATACATTGGACAGTTCAATTTGTTTATTCAGGTAACTCTGAAGTAACCCCAAGACAGCATTACCTGCCACCAAAATTCCTATCCAGAGGATAATATTCATTTCGCGGCCTGCTCCCATCAATTCATCAATCAAATATTTGGGAAGGATGATGTTTATAAACGGGAAAATTGCGCTGCATAATGATGAACCTACCATTAGCGGGATGTACGATTTAGACATGGAATGTACCAGCTTCCAAAAGTAAAGGGTCACATGCCAATCCTTTTTCAGTGCAGGGAATGGATTCATAAGCTAGGCTTCACTCCCCTTATAATATTGTGCTTGAATCTGATACATTTGATTGTATTTTCCTCTGCGTTCCATCAATTCGCTGTGAGAACCGGCTTCGGAAATTTCTCCTTGCTCCATATACAATATCTGGTCACAGAACCGTGTGCTAGACAATCGATGAGAAATATATAATGCTGTTCTCTCACCGATCATTTCATTAAATCTTGTATACAGGTTGAATTCGGCAATTGCATCAACTGCTGCAGTCGGCTCATCCAAAATAATCAATTCTCCATTCTTATATAGCGCCCTTGCCAACATCATTCTTTGGTTTTCCCCTCCAGAGAACTCAACACCTTGATCATCCAAAAACTTTTGCATTGGGGTGAGAATGCCTGATTTCAAAGAGGCGACTTTTTCGCTTAGTCCCGCTTTTTCAAGACTGTCATGAATTCTTAAAGCATCAGACTCTCTATGCTCTTTTAGAGAAATATTCTCTGCTAGTGAGAAGGCGAGTACGCGAATTTCTTGAAATATCGTAGAAAATAATCTCCAATAATCCGTTTTAGCATACTGTTTGATATTGATTCCATTCAGCGTAATCTCTCCACTATCGGGTTCATACAACCTGCATAACAATTTGATAAGCGTTGTCTTACCAGCACCATTATGACCCACAATAGCAAGTCGTTGATGCGGAGGTATGATGAAGGATATTTTATTAAACACAGGCTGGCTATTACCAGGATAAGTAAAGGAAACTTCTTTAAATTCTATCGAATAAGGACCTGTTGGGAGTGCAAGCATAGCTCCTTCCCCCTGCTTATCTTGCGGTATCTCTAAAAAGTTACGGAGTTCCTCTATGTATAAATTCTGTGTGCGCAGATGGGCTAAATCTTTCATAAATCCCTGAAGAACGCCAGAAAATCCAGCGACAGCAGTTGTGTACATCACAAAATCACCTATAGTTATCCTCTGATGAAGGTAAAGATACGCCAAATAACCATATACAATTCCCTCACGGAACAACCGGATCAAAATATCTATTATTTCACTCTGAAAATAAAAGCTACTGATAGAGGACTGAATTTTCTGTCTATTTTGAACACTTGAATGGTATAGGGACACCAATGTATTGTTAAAGGAATTAATCCGAATTTCCTTACCAAAAGTAAAATCTTGCATGATATCCGAATAATACTTTCTCTTCCTCTCCAATTCCGAAAGCTGTTCTTCATGTTCATACTCATAACGTTTAGCACGAAGGGAAAACACATAAGAACACCCAATACTTACAATTAGAAAAACAATAACACCAAAACTTAATCCTCCAATTACAGTTATATAACCCGCAAAAGCAAGAAATCCAGCCAGACATGCAAAAAATGTATGAAATAGTCCCTGAAATCCATTCTGCACACTTTTTAGGGAACGCTTGGCCTGCTCCATCTGATTAAGATAGATGGCATCTTCTGTATTTTTGAAATCAACATTCATATTTTGCGCAGTGTGAGCGTGGATCTGTGTAAATAGAACTTTCATTAATTGAGTTAAACCCAAATTTTGTAGATATCCTGTAAAATAGCTAATGATAGTCAGTAATAAAAACATCAGTGAAATTAGGAAGATAAACTGCTGAGGTCTTTGCTGTCCGGTCAATTCATCTATAATAAATTTTGGAAATAGGATCAAAAGGAAGGGCTGTATAGCCGAAAGAAGCGTTACAGTAGAATAATACATAATGGAACGTCTACTGTTAGTCCAGGATGTGTAGAGGACATAGCCAATGCTGGTCCAAGTGGAGGTTAAGGATTTTGTTCTCATTACGGAAAGTTCCCCTTAGTATTTAAAATGTTTCTTGATTACATTTTATCAATACTATTATTTGGAAACAGTATGAATAAATTAGTATAAACAGTATTATTTTAGGTGGATTAACTGGTGACTTCATGCATCACAAATAAAAAGATTCTTGATAGCCGAAGCTAGCAAGAACCTTAATCTTTAGTTTCATCCTCAGAACACCGACTTCTATTCACCATTGCGGGCATCCTCACAGCATTCCAGCTTTATCAGATCTATCTTTAAAAAGCTTCTTTATCGTGAGTCCAAATAAAACACAGCAAGTCAGTGCCGCACAAAAATCAGCAATAGGTTCAGCAATAATCACTGCATCTGTTTTCGGGCTAATAAATGTCGGGAGCAAAAGGACCAATGGAATAAGCAAAATAATCTTACGCAAGATCGCGATAAAAATAGAAACCCGTGCTTGTCCCAAAGCAATAAATACTTGTTGAAAAGCCAATTGAATACCAAAAATACAAGTGCCAAGGAAAAATATCTTCATTAATCTAGCCGTCAGAGCCACAAGCTCAGGATTATTGGTAAAAATGATTATGGGCAGCTTCGGAACAAAAATGGCCACGCCCCACATCGACAATCCGAAAGCTGCGCAAAAAACACTGCAATATAAAATGGTGGATTTTACACGTGCGAGATCGCGAGCTCCATAATTATAGCTAATAATAGGCTGTGCCCCTTGCGCAAAACCAGATAACAACGTCCCAAAGATTTGCATCAGCGTGCCCATAATCCCCATGGCAGCAACGTACATATCGCCTCCAAATTTAGCTAAGGACGTGTTAAATACGATTTGAATTAAACTTTCGGTCGACATCATAATAAACGGGGAAAGCCCCAATGCAAGTACACTTGCAGCTTCTTTAGGTTTAATGCGCATATTCGATAGACGCAAGCGCAGAGGAGCGCGTTTAGAGATTAAGAACCCCAATACCCAAATAGCCGAAATAAATTGGGCAATTACAGTTGCCAACGCTGCACCCTTAATTCCCATATTCATCTCAAAAATAAAAATGGCGTCAAGGATGATATTCACAACTGCTCCAATGCATACCGTGAGCATGGCTGTTTTGGCGTATCCTTGTGCTGCAATGAATGGATTCAATCCTAAAGAAATGAGCACCGCCACAGTTCCTAGAAGGTATATGCTTAAAAAATCGTTGGCCAGCGGCAATGTATCGTGACTCGCCCCGAATAACGTTAAGAATGGCGACTTAAAGATAAGAAACAAAGCGGTTAGGATTACGGATGCCATCAGTAGCATAGTAAAACAACTTCCCAGTAATTGTTCTGCTTTTTTATGTTCTCCTTGGCCTATCTTAATAGAAGCTAGGGGTGCCCCACCAGCTCCGATTAGAGCTGCAAAAGCTGAAATCAACATAATAATCGGAAAAGATATCCCTATAGCGGATAAGGCTAGCGTTCCCCCCTCCTCCATTCTTCCGAGGAACATCCGGTCAACTACACTGTACATGGCATTGATTAGCTGAGCTATAACGGCAGGAATAGCCAATAAGAAAATAAGCTTGGGTATACTTTGGTTGGCAAAACGATCCTTCATTTGATTATTCATTTAGTTCATTTCCACAATAGCTTCCCGGAGGCTTTTAGGAAGCTTTTTGACAACCATATCGTAGGAATGGTCTATCATGTCAAAGACATCCGACTCTGGCAAGGAACCATCGATCATAATTGAATTCCAGTGCTTTTTATTCATATGAAAGCCTGGTCGAACGCAATCATGCTGCTCTCTTAGGTTTTCAGCAATAATAGGGTCACATTTTAAGTTTAAGCGAAGAGCCATCCCATTTTCTTCAAAAATAAGTGCGAACATTTTATCAGCAACTTTGACGACCAATGGAGTGGGTCCAAAAGGGTACTCCTGAGTCGCTCCTTTCTTCTTCAAACAGTATTCGATAATGTTATTCTTCAAATCTCTCTCTCCTTCGCTGATCAACAATCTGATCATTTCTGCCATTAAACACGTTTCTTAATTATATCATTTTATTCAGCTGAGCAGGTTTCTGCTTAATTTTTTCATAGCTTTGGGAGAGCTCCATTTTTTGAAAAAGACGAAAACTGCAACATTTGAACCTTTATGGGCATACTACATACGTTAAAATTTAAATATAAAGGAGCTTTCTTATGACAGGAATTTTAGGTGGCAACCCCAAGGATGAACCGATGCATTATGGAGAGATCTTTAGTGTATGGCAAGCTTCGATGGTAGCAAAGGGTGCCCTTTCGTGCTACCGAGCTTACTTGTATCATGCCGGCGATAATGACCTCAAAAAAGTATTAGGCGCATTAATTGATCAAGCCGAGCTTGAAGTTAGTGAGTGTGATACGCTACTGGGAGATAACGGGATTGCTTCCTTACCAGCGATGCCAAATAGACCCGAAGCCAAGCTTGAAGATATTCCTGTAGGTGCACGATTCACAGATCCCGAGATTGCTGCTAAAATTGCTGCTGACACTGCTACAGGATTGGTAGCTTGTAGCCAGGTTATGGGTCTTTCTATCAGAGAAGATATCGGTGCATTATTTGCAAAATATCACCTAACTAAAGCAGCGATAGGCGTTAAAATTCTCAATTTGAGCAAGAAAAAAGGGTGGTTAATTCCTCCACCACTTCAGGTAAAAAGACCAGAGTCTGAATAAGTCTTAAATGTGTTTAGCTCCGTTCCGTTGCTGGTGCGGAGCTTCTCTCTAATGATGTTGTAACAGCGAATAAAGCCATTTCTAATTATTTGATTGTACCCTGAAAAGGCCTTCGATAAATCGGAGGCCTTTTTGGTTGTCCTACAAATTGTTTCTTTTGAATAGGCTAGTATTACACACAAATATTAGAGAGGAGGGAATGCTATCAATACTTTTATTGGATATATTTTTCTTGGTCTTTCGCTGTCCGCACCTATTGGTCCCATTAATGCTGCTCAATTGGACAAAGGAATCCGCAAGGGCTTCTGGCATGCTTGGATGGTGGGGCTTGGAGCCATAAGTGCAGATATCATTTTCATGTTATTAGTTTACTTTGGGGTAATTCATCTATTAGAATCCCCTTTTATTAAAGCATTCTTGTGGTTATTTGGTTTCTTTGTACTGGTGTATACGGGTATAGAGAGCATAAAAAATGCTGGAGTGCTTTCAGAACCCGGGATGAGAAGCAGTGATTCATCCTTAACGAAGTCTTATTGGTCCGGTTTACTGATGTCTTTATTCAATCCGCTTTCCATATTATTTTGGCTAGGGATATACGGGTCCATTTTGGCCAAAGCGGCCATGGAGTATCCAATGCAGCAGTTGTTGATTTATAGCGGAGCTATTGTACTTGGAATTTTGCTCTGGGATGTATCTATGGCGGCCGCTTCAAGCATGTTTCGAAAAGTCCTGACAACCGGTGTTTTAAAATCAATCTCCGTGCTGTCAGGCCTTTCGCTTGTTGGCTTTGGGCTTTATTTTGGTGTACAAGCCGCTCAGTTATTGTTTTTTCATTAAGTTTTGTTTTTTTTCGGCCGAATGATTTTTATCGGATCCTTTGAATAATCTATTATTCCCTGAATTTCTAACAATAAATTCCCTTTACTCGGTTCCTTATCCGTAACAACGGTACGTTTCTTACGAACACGTGTCACGATCCAATCAGAAACGGCGATCAGAGTGACAAGCAACAGACTAATATATAACCCTGGGCGGCTGAGTGAATGAAAAAGAGTACCTGTGACCGCGAGCCCAATGAGTAGCAATCCTAGCCAACGCTTAACCGTGCTAAACCGACTTCCTTTTAAGAGTTTTCCAGAAGACAGCAGGATAAACGACCAATTATACAGCAACATTAACCCGGCCGCAGTAGTGATATACTCATACACTTTTCCCGGTAACAATAATGACATCACAACTGCCGCCGTAATCCCTACGGTGATCAAAGTAAGGGCATAAAAAGGATATTTATCCTTCCACTTCCGAGAAAATAACTTCGGCGCATCTCCCTCTTGAGCCAGGGTAATCATCATTGAAGTTACAGCGTAGAGTGAAGCAGTCATTGTAGAGAAGCCAGCGACAATCAACACTCCGTTAAATAGATGAGGCACGAAAGCCAAATGATCACTACTTAGCGCTAGAACAAACGGACTTTCTTTCGAGTTAAACGCACTAAACGGCACCATGATTACAGCTAGACCAATAGACAAGATGTATACAATAACCAAGGCGATCAGCATAACCTTTCCTGCCTTTGGTGCATCCTCCGGCTTTTGAAGTCTATTGGACATAATTCCGAGTACCTCAATCCCTCCGTAAGCATAAAAAGCGAACAGAAAGGCAGACCACAACCCCACCCCTCCTTTAGGAAATAGCGCGGAGTAGTTTAATGGAACCTTCGGTGTATACTTCCCTCCGCCTATCCAACCAGCCAATAGAGAAGCCGCAATGATTAAGAACATGAGAATAGCAGCTATTTTTATTACAGCCAACACATTCTCAACCCGGTCAAACCCCTTATTCCCAAAAAAGACAATGACAAGGCCCAATAAAGCAAACCCAGCAGCAAAAATCCACATAGGTACCGCTGGGAACCAAAATCGCGAAAAAATAGATAAAGCAGTTAGTTGACTACCCATGATTAACAACTCTGAGAACCAATAAACCCAGCCACTGCAGAAACCCGCCCAGCTACCAAACGCTTTTTTTGCATAGGAACGAAAAGATCCTTGCTCTGGTTGTTCTGCTGTCATACATGAAAGAGCATCAAATACTATATACGTTCCAATAGCAGCCAAGATGTAAGCGATCAGTACTGCAGGCCCGCCTATAGAAATCGCTAAACCCGAACCTAAGAAATACCCGGTTCCAATTGTACCTGCAACGCCTAATAAGCTTAACTGCCACCACTTTAATTTCTTTTCATTTTTCGAATTATCAGAAGCTTGGTTCAAAGAATTCAGTCCTTTTTGTAAAGAAGATATAAGATCACCTTCTGAATTTTACTCACACTCCAATAGGCTGTCCTTATATTCTTAACTACATGCAGGCTTTTTTTATTCAATATAATGCCAAGGGATTGAGTTCTGATTCCGATCATCAATAATAATCTGTACCGCTTCCTTAAACCCATCATCCGTCATATCAATCAGCCACTGGTATGTAGCCCGGGCCTTTTCCTCAGCCGCAATGTCCTCATATAGATCAGCAAGTGGGTCACCCTTAGCTTGAATATAAGCCGTTGTATACGGTACGCCTGAGGCATTATTGTAGAACAATGCATGATCATGCGCTACAAAATGTGGACCTAATCAACGCTTTAACCTTCGATATGAAGCTCAATAACCCGGGAGATCTTCACTTTTGGAAGACCAGCCATTTTTTTTCATATGCTCTGAGATATTAATAAATCTCCATGTCATTCAAAAGTGTTAGATGCCTGCCCATCCATCAGTATGATCAACACGATCTTTCCGTCCTCATCATAGGTTGTTGAAAGCAGATGTTTGGCTCTGAGCTCTTTCTTGGAGAGCGATTTAAAATCTGACTGATATTCTTTTACTAGTTCCTTTGTTTCTGTATCGTAATAATACTCCAAATATTTCAAAGATTTCATAGTTTCCGAAGCATTCTCTATCGCATATTTCTCTCCATATAACTCTTTAATTCTCTCTTTGTTCGTACCGACTTCAGCTCCTCGGGCAGTTTTATATGCCCCCTGAGATACTCTTTCCAATGTTATGACTACAGCCTTATCATGCCTGTAGAGTACACTCACTCCTGAATCATATGTATACCAATTGGAAATCCCTTCATTTCCAGTCCCCAGAACCTTCTCCGCATTCTTACGACTCATGCCATAGCTGACTCTTTCCTTGCTGTTATCTACCTTGTAAATGGCCATATCCCGTTTGGAGAAAGTATCCGGCTCCATCTTATAGACCTGAGCATTACCACTGCTGCAAACTGCAAGTACAAGAAGGACAGGTATTAATATTAATAAGGTATAAATTCTTTTACTTTTCAATAATTTCCCTCCTCTAGTTATATTCGCTAATATTAACACAGTAAATTTTAACCAACCAAGTAACTATCTAATAGAAAAATAAAAAAAGCCGCCAAAATGGCGACTTCTTCTTTGGAGTTAGAACACCCGCTTCTGATTCCGATCATCAATAATAATCTGCACCGCTTCCTTAAACCGAATCGCATGGATAATCTCACGCTCCCGCAGGAACTTGAGGCTATCCTGTAGATCCACATCATCCGTCATATCAATCAGCCACTGGTATGTAGCCCGAGCCTTTTCTTCAGCCGCAATATCCTCATAAAGGTCTGCAAGTGGGTCACCCTTAGCTTGAATGTAGGCTGCTGTAAAAGGTACGCCTGAGGCATTATTGTAGAACAAAGCATGGTCATGCGCTGCAAAATGAGGGCCTAATCCAGCTTCCTCTAATTCGCATACCGATGCGTCCTTTGTCAGCTTATAGATCATCGTGGCAATCATCTCGAGGTGGGCGAATTCTTCTGTAGAAATATCATTCAAAACACCAATAACTTTATCCGGAATCGTGTATCTTTGATTCATATAGCGCAGGGCTGCAGCGAGCTCACCATCCGCTCCTCCGTATTGCTCACTTAAATAACGCGCCATCCGGATATCACATTTACCGACCCGTACCGGATATTGCAGCTTCTTCTCATATATCCACATTCGGGAACTTCCCCTCCTCTAGAAACTTAGTTCCTTACAGTCCACACTTCTTATACTTGCCAAGGCCAAGGAGTCTGGTTCCATTCCCACGGACATTTCGAATAAGCGCGACCAAAGTTCTGAAGCGGACCGTATAATTCCTGAAATTGATTCGCGAGCTTGGTACGTTCCTGAGTCAGCTGATTAAATTGTTCAATACTTCTTAGATCATCGGGATGAGTATTCAGATATAAGTTCAACTCCACCAACGCAAAATCAAGAGTCTGCAACTGTTCAAGCATTTCATAATATCGTTGATCGCAAGGGTTTGCCTCCATAATCTACTTTCCTCCTCCTTTGCACTTAGATTCATACGGGCTGAACAGTGCTGGCCAGAGCGTTCCATACTTCAGAGCCTCCTGCAAACTAAACTGCGGTAAATCGGGTGGCTGAAAGGTGATAAATTGATTGGGTGGAACTACATACGTCTTGAACGGCACCGGTGGGCATGGATCAAACGGGCCCCTAAAAGGGGTGTACCTCCGTAACTGTGATTCCATCTTTTTGTACCTCCTTTGTTCCTGTTCCTTCTTTAAAAACTCTGAACATTACTTCCTTAGCTAACTTATGACAGAAGGACACAATATAAAACGTTATTTATAAAAAAAGCACTGAAGAAAGATTTTCATGCAATTGCACGACAAATAAGCTGCCTTCGGAAAAGTACCGAAAACAGCTTATAACTTGGATCTTATTGAGTATTAAGATCAAGACTTCACTTTTTTGACGAATCTTCGTAAGTAACCTCAAGGATATCCAACATAAATACAAAAATAGGAATACCAAGAATAAGTCCCCAGACACCTATATAATGCTCAGAGAACAACAACACGATGAAGGTGTAGAACATCGGCAAATTCATTTTTGTGGACATCAACTTGGGATTCAAGAAATAGCCTTCGATAAAATGCATTACCGCAATAATCGCCAGCACATAAGTGACTGTTGTCAGACCGCCGATGTTGTAGCCGATGATTAAGAGCGGAATGAGCGAAATCAAAAAACCAACGACTGGAATGAGACTGAGCAGAAAAATCAAGATCGACAGGGCAAATAAATATGGGAAGTTAAGCAGCCACAAACCAATAACAGTAAGACAAGTGTTGAACATGGCAATGAGAATTTGCGCTTCAATGACTTTCCCAAAGGAAACGATGAATTTTTGGCTGAAATACTCCAGTTCTATATAAAACCAGGCAAGCCTGCTCTCCCTCATTCTAGAAGTGAAACTGACGACCCGGTTTTTCTCCAGAATTAATACAAAACTTAGAATGGTTGATACTATAAAAGTCGCACTCCAGTTGCTAACCTTCAGCATATAATCGATGCCTCTTTTGATGTAGGACTGATAGTTAAGGTCTCTGAGCATATCATACAAATACAATGTAATCTTGTTCTGCGGGAGATCTTCTGATTTGAGATTGGTAAGGAAGATGGTTAATTGCTTAATCTGTTCCAATAATTTAGGGAGAAATTTAGCAAGGGCCAGTACAATCACTGCAATAAAAGCGAGGTATAAAATAACAATAATCACCTTACTGTTAACCTTAATAAATTTACCAATTCGTTTACTAAGCAATGTCTGAACGCTGTTCATGACAAAAGCAATCAAAAACGTCAGCAACACAAGATTAAGCATCCCTCGAATACTGTACAGCAGCAGCCCGATAAGTGCGAGAATAAAAAAGCGTCTGGTGGTTATATTCGCATAGAATCGCTTGAATACCTTCATTGATCTTGCCCCATTCGATTGCGTTTAATAATGCCTATCACCCATTAGCTATAAAAAGGAAAACTTAGCCCCCACAAAAAAGCCGATGGAAACAAAAAGGAGTGACCAAGTTAGCGCTCCTGCAGTCGTTATGAGTAGATATTTTTTGAAAGACATAGCACTGATTCCAGAGATATAGCTTGATACATGCCTCAGACCGGGAATAAAATAGGCAATGAAAATGGCCCAGTTGCCGAACCGCAAAAACCATCTTTTCATACTGGCAAAACGCTTGGGTGTAAGGCCAACCCACTTGCCGAATTTTTCTACCACAGGTTGCCCTAGTCTAAAACCAATGGTATAGCTGATAAGCATTCCTGTGACAGATCCCATGAAACAAACCAATACCGAAAGTGAAAAGTCCAAAATCATAAGGGAGGATAAATAACCTACAAACAGCATTAACACCTCATCAGGTACAGGAAGTCCGATAATCCCAAGTGCCATAAGGGCAAATATGGCAAAATATCCGTACTGTGAAATGATCTCAATAATCCAAGGCATGGGTGTATCACTTCCTGTTGAAGGATTTTTTAAGTGACGGAAATGGGATACGACTGACCATCATTACGGACAGTATTGCCATTAATACGATGACCAGTTCTGGTTTCATACGTTCATCTAGTAAAGAAATCATCGACAGAATGACTCCAGCAGCAGTAATGGGCATCCCCACGAACCCTTTGGAAGGCGCCGACAGATTAAATCTGGCCAAACGAAGTGCGCCACAGATCAAAAAGAAAACCGCAGCTGCAGGCCCAATCCAGTGGACATCTTCTAACCTATACAACAAGATAAGGAAGGTAGGCGCTAAACCAAATGATATAATATCCGCCAATGAGTCCAATTGCTTACCGAATTCACTAGTACATTGCAATATTCTTGCCAGTAATCCATCCAGTACATCGCATATTGCTGCGAGCAATATCATTAATAAAGCCAGACTATATCGTTCTTGAATCGTAAAATACAATGATATTGATCCTAGTCCCAAGTTTCCGAGAGTGCACATTGAAGGCAACCAGTTCAATTTCATACAATTCCACTCCTTTCATAGCATTATTTTTGTTGATCCGGTTTAACCTTCAAAGGTCACAGTAAAGCTAACACCGTTCTCCGTATTTTTCACTTTATAAAGACAAGCATGCATATCTAGTATTCGCTTCGCAATGGAAAGCCCCAGACCCGTACCGCCTGTCATTCGACTGCGGGATGGCTCAGACCGATAGAACCGTTCCCAAATTTGCTCCAGCTGATCTTCAGGGATTGATTCTCCTATATTTTGTATAGTGAATACAATAGTCTGGGCATGACTCTCAATATTGACAGTGATAGAACTTCTTTCTTCCGCATGCCTGATAGCATTAGTCATAAAATTCAGCATAACTTGTTCGATCCAGTTCGCATCCGCATATATCGGTAATTCGTTTGCAGGAATAATGATGACCTCCAGATGTTTTTCACTTAACAAGTGAACCAGCTTGTCCGTCACCTTTTCCGTCAGTTCACTTAACATAAAGGAAGATTTCCGAAGTTTTATCGTGCCCGACTCCAACCGCGCTAGATCTAACATATTTTTAACAAGAAACTCCATTTTATCCGCTTCCTCAATAATCACCTTAATGTAATGATCCTGCTTGCCGGCGCTAACGCCGTCTTCTAATCCCTCGGCAAAACCTTTGATAATACTGAGCGGTGTCTTCAATTCATGGGAGGCATTGGCAAAAAAGTCCTGCTGCATGATCTCCATTCTTTGTTTCTGCTCCATATCCTCAACTAGCTGCTGATTGGCCTCTCTTAACTCTCGTAAAGCAGAATCCAAACTTAGTGATAAGGTGAACATGCTATTAGAAAGACTGCCTAACTCATCCTTCTGCCGAATCGATGTGTCCCCAGTAAAGTCTAGAGAAACCATCCGTTTGGCTATGTTATTTAACTTAATTAGCGGACGCGTTACCATTTTCGAAAAAAAGAGAGAAAGAACCAAAATCAGAACAATGCCGCCTATTCCCAGATATAAAAAGAACCAACGCAACGCCTCGTTCGAATCCTTAACTTCCTGTAATGAGGTGACTGTGAATAGTAGTTCAATTTCTCCGGAACTTTGCTTAAGGGGCATAATAATCACAGAATTACGACTCCCACTCCAGGGAGCAATCCAGTCTTGCTTCTGCATTTTCAAATTTTTGAAGTCGTCTATCTGCGCCGGCGTCAAAGGAAACCATTCCTCTAGCGCTTCAAACAGTATTCCTTGGCGTGGATTCCATATTTTCATATCAGGCAGTACAATTTCTGCAACAGTACCAGATGCATGAATTGTCCCAGTCTCTTCGGTTTCCCCTATTGTTCCGCTCCCTTTTTTTGTAATACTAATGGGGTAGAGTATAAAGGGTGAAGAACTGGCTTCTTCCAGAAGTTCGCCTTCAACGCTCAACTGATCATCTACTTTAATATTTGCTGCTCTAAGCGCATCTCCGTACTGATTCATGAATAGGGATAAAGAGACAATCATACTCTTTCCATCATCATCGATTAACTTTATATGAAATGGATCTTCCGAATGCATCTTTCCATCCAGCTTCAAAATAACCATTTGTGTTTTATTCCGCAGCATAAACCGGACGAGCTCCTGGGAGGTTCGAGTGCTTCCCCATGGCTCGCTTATATATCTAGCAGCAAAGCTCTTAAGGTGTTTCTCCACGCGGTGCTCTTTTTGCTTCTGATAGAAATTGTCAAACAGCAGCAACTGGCTTAGAATCACCATGCCATAGAAACAAAGGAAAAAGATAACGGTCATCACAAACAGTTTAAAAGTAATCCCCCGTCTTCTCATGCCTCTTCCTCGAACATGTACCCTGTGCCAATCACCGTACGAATAAAACGTGATTCATAACCCAATTTACTTCGCAGCTTTTTGATATGACTGTCCACTACTCTGGAATCTCCTTCAAATTCAATTCCCCAGATCCGACTGAGGATCGTATCCCTTGAAATGACAATCCCTTTATTTCGTATCAAGAGCCATAAAAGATCGTATTCCTTAGGGGTAAGCTCCACTTCCGCATCTTCTACCTCTAACCGATGAGCTAAAGTGTTAAACATCGCAGAACCAAATTTTATTATGCTAGATTCAGGCTGATGGGTGCCTTCAACCCGCTTCATAAGTGCATTTGCCCGGGCTACCAGCACCTTTGGACTAAATGGCTTTGTAACATAATCATCCGCGCCTAATTCAAATCCATAGATTTTGTCGTCATCTGTAGACTTAGCGGTTAACAAAATGATAGGTACCGCTGATTTTTCACGAACTTCACGGCATACTTCAAAGCCGTTCATAGCAGGCATCATGATATCCAAAATCAGCAGATCCGGCAGCAGTGAGTCAAACCAAACCAATGCATCTCTTCCATTATCTGCTTCGAGTACTTCCCATTCATTCTGTATGAAATAATCAGACACCAGTTCACGAATACGAATTTCATCCTCAACGAGAAGAAGCTTCTTTTTCAATCTAGACCCCGCTTTCAAACCATTTATAAACATTAGCATAGTCGATCGTTATGTCCTTTATGTGTCCACAAAAAACTCCCCCTGTCATGAGCCATACAGCTCTTGCAGGAGGAGCTCATTATATCCCTGAACATCCGGAACAATACGTAACAATTTATAATAGGTTATTCTTTATCTTCGTCTTGTTCTGAAGAGGTTTCTTCATTCTCGACACGCGGTTCACGATAAATATTAATTCTGGTAATCCGCAGTCTTGTCGATTCCTCTACTTCAAAAACAACATCTTCAACTTTCACTCGTTTTCCCTTGTTTGGATTCCCTTCCAGCTCCTTAAACAACCAGCCGCCAATAGAATCCACTTCATCATCTTCGATCACAACACCCGTAAGATCGTTGACATCTTCAATCAACATCCGGCCTTCAACAGAAATATACTCTCCATTGCGTTCCACACTAGGACGCTCATCTTCGAATTCGTCATGCAGATCGCCTACGATTTCTTCCAGAATTTCTTCTGCTGTCAGTAGCCCAGCTGTACCGCCGTATTCATCGACAACTAGTGTTAGCTGTGCTTTATTCTTCTGCATAAAACGAAGCGTATGGCTGATCTCCATCGATTCCGGCACGTTAAGAATCGGTCGAACCAACGTCGTAAGATCATTCTGCTGCTCAGGTGGAGCAAACAGCAGGTCGGTAATATGAATAAAACCAATAATACGGTCCTTGTCTTCAAAAGCTACCGGATAACGTGAATGTCTCGTTTCGGTAATGATCTTCATATTTTCTTCGAGCGAAAGATTGCTGTACAACACATCCATATCCGTCCGAGGCAGCATGACTTCACGAGCGAGTAAATCTGAGAATTCAAAGATGTTATCCATCAGCTTCATCTCATCTTTATCAATGACACCACTCTTAGCACTCTGATTCATCAGGATACGAATTTCCTCTTCCGAGTGGGCAGCCTCACTCTCATTCGCAGGCTCAACACCCACCAAACGAAGCAATGCATTCGCCGATGCATTCAATATCCAGATAAAAGGCATAAACAGATTATAGAAGAACATCAGCGGTGCCGAGAGCAGTAGCGCAGATCCTTCTGTTCTTTGAATCGCAAGAGATTTCGGCGCAAGCTCCCCAAGTACAATATGTAAAAATGTAATAATCGAAAATCCGATAACAACAGAAACAGTAGATATCAGAGTACCGTCGGTAATCCCTATTTTATACATTAACGGCTCAACCAACAGCTCTGAAATGGCCGGCTCACCGACCCAACCTAATCCCAGTGACGCGAGTGTAATCCCAAACTGGGTGGCAGATAAGTACGAATCCAGTCTCTTATTTACCTTGAGCGCATATCCAGCCATTTTATTACCTTCACTGACCAGTTGGGTCAGACGAGACTGCCTGACCTTAACTAATGAGAACTCCGCTGCTACAAAAATACCGTTCAATAATACGAGCACCAGAACAAGCAAAAGATTAAGCATTAATCTCCCTACTTCAAATTCCGTATGCGCCACTTTATCAACGCCTCATTTCTACAGATTGATCGCTTTTCTAGTTTTGAAATCAACTTCCGGATAATACATATCCGCTACTAACAGGTTAGGTCCGCAACAACCTGCTGCATCGCAGTAACAATTCACCTTCTGGTTCAGCGGATGCTTCGTCTGCCAATCGATAAATATATCATCCAGTTTTTGGTTGTCTATGTTACCAAAGGCTGCGATATCAGCGAAATCTGTAACGAAAACATCTCCAGTGAACATATTTACATTCACACGGTTCCGACCATCCGGATCGTTACGCAATGTAACATTCTTCTCTGCACGCATTCTACTTAGCAATTTCTGATCTTCCTCCAGGAAGCTGCAAGCGAAAAACGGAAGCGTGCCGAATAGCATCCAAACGTCCGGATCACGCTTGTCGAGTAAAGCATGGATCGCTGTCCGCATTTCATTTAAAGATAACACTGGCAGAGCGGAAGCAAAGCTCGAATTGTACATCGGATGAACCTCATGGCGTTTTGCTCCCATGTCGAGAATCAGCTTATGAATTTCAGGCAGCTTAGTGTGGGTACGGTAATTAATCATAGTTTCCGCAGAAATTAACATACCATCCTCACTTAGCCTTCGAGAGTTCTCAATCATTGTATTATATAGCCGATAAGCGGCATCCTTGGCAACCGCATGTCCACTGTTCGCAAAACCGACTTCATGAAAATCGTCACCGTTCACATAATTAAATGAAATATGCATAACGTCCAGATATGGAAGCAGCTTCTCATAACGGGAATACGGCATCGTCAGATTAGAATTAATTTGTGATCTGATTCCCCGCTCCTTGGCGTATTTCAACAATGGCACAATGATATTATCCACCGTTCCGGCGCGAAACATGGGCTCTCCGCCCGTAATACTAATGGTTTCTAGATGCTCAACTTCCTCTAAACGGTCCAGCATATTCTTAAGCGGTAGCATATCTCCTTCTTTGGAGGTTAGACTATCACCAACAGCACAGTGCTCACACCGCATATTGCATAAATTGGTTACGGTGAATTCCACACTCGTTAGCACATGGCGGCCATGCTTACGTAGAGAAGTGATTGGATCCCATGGATCGTAACTTGGCGACAGCTCCCTCGGTGAAGATGTTAATGGTTTTAAAACATTCATTTGTACTAGCTCCTTTAAATCTTATTCCTATTATTAACCCAAAATCATGAAGAAAGAACGATGACTTACCCTATATCATACCACGTTAGTCAAAAAAACTGCACTTATGATGTCTTTCTGACCGTCTTTACTTGCCTTACATTTCAAAAAAATAAAAGCAGCGAGACGAAAAATAGGCTTCCGAAATATCTTCGGACAAGCCTAATCTTCTCTCCACGCTGCTATAAATAATCAATTTGGCGTTTCCTGAGAACTACCTTGTTCTGAGACGTCAATAATAACAACAGAGAGGGCTTTACTAAGATCTCGTTCAAACGGTATGATTTTCTCTCCTTCAGGACCCGTAAGCACACGTACAGTGGGTCTGTGAGGCGCACTTGGATCTATTTTGACCACAACCCCGCTCTCCCCCGTACTGAGATTCACCGTTAGACCCAGCGGATAGATAGCTACACGATCTCTAAATAACTCTAAATGCTTCTGCTCATACAAAGTACCGGAACCAACATAGAGCGCTTCAACGGCTTGATGTGGCAGCATAGCCTTTTTGTAGACTCTATTGGAGGTCATGGCATCGTAGGAATCCGCTACACCCAGCCACTTGGCATATTCATGGATTTGGGATCCTGTTAATCCGCGAGGATATCCTGAACCGTCAATGCGTTCATGATGCTGCAAGGCACAATGTGCTGCGAGCAGCGGGATATTGGGCTCCTCCTTTAGAATCTGAAACCCTATCTCGGTATGAGCCTGCATGTGGCGGAATTCTTCATCACTGAGCCTGCCGGGTTTCTGTACGATTTTTATCGGGATTTGTGTCTTCCCAATATCATGCAGCAGCGCGCCTAGCCCAATCACTCGAAGTTCCTCTTTGCTATACCCGTGAGCAATACCAAGCACTAAAGTATACAAGCAGACATTCAGGGAATGGACATATAAATAGTTATCAGCAGTGTGCATATCCATCAGCATGATCATCGGATCTTCTTGTAGAGACATATCGTCTAAAATGTTATCCATGATCTTAGAAAATTTTTTGTCCAGATGATACAGACCCTTGGTAATACCTGAAGCCCCAGACATTTGCTGAAATTGATTACGAATCACCTTTAGGGCCTTATTGCGCGTCTCATCCTGAAGAATACCAGTTATCACAATATCGTCCGTGACAGAATCCTCTATGTAGATATAGCCGATATCAATTCTAGCAAGACGCTTGATCAATGCATCCGTAAGCTCCACCCCATCAGCGAGTAGAGTTAGACCTTCATCATTATATATTTTTTTACCTAATTTCATGCCTGCTTGAAGCTGATTCACGGATACTAAACGCACTAAACTCACTCCTGCCTTTAACGGTAAAATGCTATTCTGTATTGAAATCCTTGGGTCACACGCTTTGTCTATACCGTTTCTATGGAAATTCAGACAGGTGTACCTTAAAGAAAATCAGATGTGTCCAGGTCTATGCCAACGGGCATTAACGCATAATAAACAACCAGAATATAGCAGCAAGAATAAATCGATAGATCGCGAAATGCGTTAATCGAATCTTTTGAATCCATTTCATAAACAAAATGACCACTAAATATGCCACTACAAAAGAAATCAGAAAGCCAATTACAAAATAACCAATCGTCTCACTTGTGAAGTTTTTATACGAATCCAGCAGTTCATACCCGGAAGCCGCACACATAATTGGAATAGCTATGAGGAAGGAAAAATCCGCAGAAGCCTTATAACTGACTCCGCTTAACATCCCCCCAGAAATTGTAGACCCGGAGCGGGAGAAGCCCGGCCAGAGTACCGAAATAATCTGATACAATCCAATCGCCAGCGCCTGTCCGTAAGACAAATCATCCAGTTCATGGGCAGTAATTCGTATTTTGCGTCTGTTCACCCATTCTGCAACAATCATTAGAATCCCTCCGGCCACAAGTGCCCAGAGTACAGTCGAAGCTCCAAAAAGACTTTTGATAAAGTCGCGGGCAAAAAATGCCACAGCAAGTGCTGGGGCAATCCCAAGTATCACATGAATTAAGTTCAGGCGGGATGCCGGCATAACGCCCCCTCTTCCTGAACTACTACGTCCAATCCCTAGCAAATTGAGCACTCGCTTGCGGTAAACAAGTGCAATCGCCAAAATCGCCCCTAGTTGAATTACAATTTCATAAGTCTTCATAATCGAATCTTGCTCAGCGAAACCTAAAAGCTTCGTGGTCAAGATCATGTGTCCGGTCGAAGATACAGGAATAAATTCAGTGATCCCTTCGACAATTGCTAAAATAATAGCTGTAATCGTGTCCATAATGTCCTCCTATTTTTGGGAATCTAGCACTGTTAAATGGAGTCTATAAGTGTAGATTATGAGCTGTCGGCCTTATTCAGACTTAGCCTCCCAGCGAGTGAGCATGCATTCATCGAGGCTGTTTGGACGCTGTAACTCCATCCGCAAGAGATCGCGCAAAAAATGTGGCAGCAGAAACAAAGCATCCTTCCCATTCGCGATCGTCTCATAGCCTGCCCTGAAAGTAAACATGTCCAGCGTACCAACATTATACTCTCTTTCATCCTCCAGTGGGTTTCCTTCGACAAAAACTGCAACACTCTTATCATACGGTATCATCAGTGGGTCGTACAAGATTTTTAATCCATCTACTGCCAAGCTGCCCAGATGATTCCCGCGGAAACCGTACCCGTAAATGACCTTACTATAAAATTCCTCTGTAAGGCTCTGTTCCAAAGCTGTACGAATGTCTCTACCCTTCAGCTTAATGATGCAAGTATTGATGGGAGAAGGACAAAGTGCGTGTAGCATCCCTGTCGTAACCTCGCCTTCCGGCAATGGTCCTAGCAGCTGACCCGTGTTCACTAATGACATACTAGTTCCTGTAAATCTACGTACTGCTTGTGCCAAAAGATTGCCAAAGGGGGACTCTCCCCGCAAGTTCAAAGGAAGCTCACGGTCAGTAATCGCAACGATCGTCTGAAGAGATTCTTGGCCATGCTTCAAATGAATAGCGGCTGCAGGACCTATAACCTCCTCCTTCAGAAGGGGGTCAATAGGAATACATCCACCCGTTACTAAGCTGAAATCAGACTGAGGATCTAGTCGCTCAAATTGAAGGCGCCCGAGATACCGGCCGAATTTCCCAGCACCGCATACGGCAGTACCATTAATCATAATAGGCTCTTCCAACAGATGGTGCGTATGTCCACCAAGAATCGCATGAACGCCCTCTAACCGCTCTGCCAGAATTTTATCCGTAGGAAGTCCAAGATGAGATAGAACGATTAAAATATCCACCTGTGGCGCTAAAAATAGGCATTGTTCCCGGAGCGCAGTCTCAGGATCTAAAGCATCCCAGCCCAAAAGGGAATAGAACGAAGTAAATGCCGCTGTTGCTCCGGTCACTCCAATTCTAATTCCATCCTTCTCCAAGATCGCATAACGCTTCATCCAGCTTGGCGGCTCTCCTGTCGAAGACTCTACAAAATTACAGCATACTACTGGACACTGTAACCCGGAAAAAATAGATGACAACATCTCCTGAGAGAACGTGAGCCCCTCATTATTGCCAATGGTTACAGCATCATATCCTGTTAAATTTAATACGTCGATGTTAGCCAGACCCATAGTGCCTTCTGTCTCAACAGCTGCACGATCCATATGATCACCAATATCCAGCAGCAGTACAGGCTCTTCTCCCGCTGCAGCCCTTTGTGCGAATATTTCCGCTGCCACCGGACTTACCATCTCAAAATGGCTATGTATATCATTGGTATGAAGTATGGTCAATCTTTGCGGCACATGCCCCATAAGCAACATTCCTCCTACCCTAGAGCTGCTCTTTAATGAAGCAGTCGGTGCGTGATCTTATAGAGCCTAGCATAACATTTTCAGAAACATTATGGTATATTGAAGACATCAGATCATACTTCAGAGGAGAATAAAAATGCATATTACTATCCGACTATTCGCGGGTCTGGCTGAGACAATCGGCTCTTCTTCTCTGTCCTTCCAAGCGACTGAGATTCCCTTAACAGCTGGCAAGCTGAAGGAGCTTCTATCTGCCTCTTATCCGAATGCAGCACCCCAAATTGGGGCTTCTTTAATTGCCATTGACCAGGAATATGCTCCTGATGATTCTATCATCACAGCGTCTTCCGAAGTTGCACTTATTCCTCCAGTTTCCGGGGGAGAGAATGGCACTATATATGAAACTACTAGTGATGGTCTTTATAGCATAACGGACCAGCCTTTAAATGCAGAGAAGCTTCTAGATACCGTTCTTGACATCAATCACGGAGCATCCTTATTATTTATCGGCACTACACGTGAAATGACTGGAGAACAACGTACAACCGCACTTCATTATGAAGCTTATATTCCTATGGCCTTAAGTAAACTAGAGGAGATTGGAAAAGAGGTCAAGAACCGCTGGAACGCAAACTGCGCCATATCTCACCGCATTGGGCTTGTAGGTTTAAAAGAAGCAAGTGTTATCATTGCCATCTCCACACCTCATCGCGATACCTGCTACGAAGCCAGTCGTTTTGCCATTGAACGATTGAAACAGACGGTTCCCGTTTGGAAAAAAGACATTAACGAATCGGGCCAACATTGGGTGAACTCTGATCAAAAAGCTAGTGATACAATCCACAAATAATCTTTTCTCCTTTTTGATTGAAAAATCTGAACTTTGTTGATATTCTGGATAAAATCGGATAAAAGGTGGCATAGGCATTGAGAGTACACGTCTCGGATCTAAAACCTGGTAATCACCTTAACGCGGATGCGTATAGTTCTAGGGGTTTACATGTATTACCGAAAGGATCACTGCTGCAAATAAATGATATCGCCAAGCTGATGCAGCTTGGAGTTGATTATGTTGATATCGAGACGCTAGAGGAAGAGGTATCACCCCTCAGCAGACCTTCAATCATTCAGACGGTGACCACTAGTTTTGATACCATGATTGACGGCTTCGAGTCTCTTTATATGGAAGCGTTATTAAAAGGAAGCTTCAACCAATCCGTGGTAAACGACATTCTTCAGCCTTCGCTTCAAACTTTGGACAAGCATAAAGATGTAGTGTCCCTCCTGCTTTTGCTAGATCGGGAAGATAACTATACCTACAATCACTCCCTTCAGGTAGGCATGCTCTCTTATTATATTGCGATATGGCTTGGTTATTCCAAACAAGAATGCTATGAAATTGGTCGTGCAGGATATTTGATCGATATTGGAAAATGCCGGATTTCACCCTCCCTCTTGAATAAACCAGGGAAGCTAACGCCAGATGAGTTCGAGGAAATCAAACTACATACTAAGTACGGCTACGAAATTATACGTAATTCCATGGACGATTCTTACACAGCTTTGGCTGCTCTCCAGCATCATGAACGTGAGGATGGCTCTGGCTATCCCAGTGGTCTAAGCAAAGTCGATATTCATCCTTATGCACAAATTGCAGCTGTAGCTGACATCTATAGTGCGATGACTTCTAAACGAGTCTATCAGTCGAAGCAAGAGCTTATTTCCGTCCTGCGTGAAATAAACAATCTAAGTTTCGGTAAACTGAACGCTAAAACAGTTCAAGCCTTTATCCAGCATTTAATGCCCAACTTCATCGGCAAGCGTGTGTTGCTGAACACAGGTGATATTGGCGTAATTATTATGAACAATCTGGTGGATATTTTCCGTCCACTGGTAAAGGTTGACGGAATGTTCGTGGATCTTTCCCGCGAACGGAACGTTGCCATTGTAGAAATTTACATGGACTAGGGCGTTTCAATCTTCCTCAAAGCTATCTTTTGTATTCCATGATCCCCCATTTTTTCGGGGGATTTTTTCTGGTGAGCGGGAAAAGTGTTTTCTACTGTAGATACAGCAATGGATGATTGAATTACTAATTTCTTGGCGAGACTAATATGTGGTTTAAATATTTCTAGGAGGTAAAAAGTATGCTTCCAGTCCATGAACGTCTTGCCGAGCTATTCACTCTAAGTCGTCTACGCCAGCTTACAGCCTCCGAAGAAACAGAACAACAGCAATGCCTTCAGGTGAATGCCACTTACTGTTGGGAGATGGCACGACTATAGAATGAAATACTGTTAGCGGAACAGACAACGGATACACAGTGGCATCAGGATATTTGTGCCCAAATGTTTGAGCTACGTATAACGGGTAGATTGCCCAAACGCCCGAAATAATTGGACGTACAATATAAAACAGCCCACTCCTCATTTGCTTTCGCAAGGGGAATGGGCTGTTGTTCTTTGCTATAGAAAGCGGAACTGCGCTTCTATTAAACCGTTATACACACCATCACGTGACGTCAGTTCTCGGTGGGTTCCTTCTTCTTTAATCTCACCATGATCCAGAACGACTATTTTATCCGCATGGCGGATGGTAGATAGTCTATGAGCGACGATAAAGGAGGTCCGGCCCTGAAGTAAGATTTTGAGTGCCTCTTGAATCTTCAGCTCCGTCTCTGTATCAATACTGGCCGTAGCTTCATCAAGGATCAGAATCCGTGGATTCGCCAATAGTGCGCGGGCAAAGGAGAGCAGCTGACGCTGTCCCATGGACAAGGCGCTACCGCGCTCTTCTACCTCTGTCTCATATCCTCCAGGAAGCTTCATAATAAAGTCATGGGCATCTACTGCTTTCGCAACTTTTTCCACTTCTTCATCGGTAGCATCCAGTCGGCCAAACCGGATATTATCGCGAATCGTTCCTGAGAAAATGAAGGTGTCCTGCAGCACGATTCCGATCTGCCTTCTCAGACTATCCAATGTAACTTCACGGATATCTTCACCGTCAATCGTAATTCTTCCGCTCTTAATATCATAGAACCGGCCAATCAGGTTAATAATCGTACTTTTCCCCGAGCCAGTATGACCCACCAGCGCGATCGATTGCCCAGCTTTTACATCCAGATCGATGCCTTTTAAAGCCGCCCGACCCTTTTCATATTCAAAAACAACCTTATTAAAGTTAATATCTCCACGAATCGTTCCTAGTGGTTTAGCCCCTGGATTATCTTGAACCGAAGGCTGCTCATCCAAATATTCAAAGATGCGTTCTGAGGAAGCCATCGCTACCAGCAGCTGGTTATACATCTGTCCCAGACGGTTGATCGGGTCCCAGAAGTTACTGACATAAGAGCTGAACGCTACCAGCAAACCGACTGTAAGCTCGCCAGATTGGATGAGATATGCCCCTAGCCAAAAGAGGATCATCGTTCCAAAACCACCAGTGATCTCGATCATCGGCCCGAAAGCCTGGTTCATCGCAGATGCTTTATTCCAGGACTTTTTGCTATCTGTATTCATAAAATCGAAATAATTCATATTTTCACGTTCTTGTGTATAAGCCTGTGTGACTCTGATCCCCTGAATCGATTCATTCAAGTGAGAATTAATTCTAGAGTTCTTCATCCGCACATCCTGCCAAGCGATCCGAATCTTCTGGCGCAGCTTAGTAGAAATAAAGAACATGATCGGAACCGTAACCATTACTGCAAGACCAAGTTTCCAGTTGATCAATAACAGAATAATGGTAATCCCCAAAAGCTGTACACAGTCAATCATCAAATTGACTACCCCGTTCGTGAACAAATCCTGCAGAGAGTTGATATCATTCGTCACACGTACTAATACCGAACCTGCCGGGCGTTTATCGAAGAAGTTAAAAGAGAGCTTCTGAATATGTTTGAACAAGTCAGAACGCAAGTCATAAATAACTCTTTGTCCAATGATGTTCGTGTACTTAATCCGGTACACACCTGCAATCCATTGAATGAGATATAAGACAATCACACCTGCCGTAAGCGAATAAAGAAGTGTTAAGCTGGGATTCCCAACCTTAGGTGCTATGGCACGGTCGATAGCTAAACTTGTCAAGAAAGGAACGGTCAGCTTCGTAATGGTTCCCAGAATCATCATGATAGAAACCAGTGGAAGCATCTGTTTGGCGTAAGGCTTCATATAGCTGAATAATCTGGTGAACTGCTTCCAGTCAAACGCTTTGTCGATAACGTCATCGTCTTTGTACACGAAACGTTCATCAAGTGTCTTCTGCTCGGCTGCTTTACGCTTTGCTCCCGTAGCGGTGTTCTGTTTGGCTTCAAGTTTCATATGCCTCACTCCTCCCCTCTTCCGGTAGCTCTGGCCAGATAGTCAGCATATTGTATCCGGTATACATCTTGGTATGGACCCGGAACCTCAATTAGCTCCTGATGAGTACCACGCTGCTGAACATGACCTTCGTTCATGACAATGATCTGATCCGCATGACGCAAGGAGGATATCCGATGGGCAATTATAAGTGTTGTACGCCCATTCATGACCTCCTGGAAGCCCGCTTGAATCTCATGTTCCGTTTCCATATCCACAGCGCTGGTCGCATCATCGAGGATAAGGATACGCGGATTCTTAAGCAGGGCTCTTGCGATGGCAATCCGCTGCTTTTGTCCGCCAGAGAGACCCATCCCGCGTTCACCCACTACAGTGTCATAACCATCTGCCATCTCCATAATGAAATCATGCGCCTTGGCCAGCTGTGCAGCACGGATAATCTCCTCCATGCTTACATTTTTCAAGCCATATGAAATGTTGTTGCGGATGGATGAGGAGAACAGAAATGTTTCCTGGAATACGGTGGCAATCTGTGAACGCAGGCTGCGCACACTGTATTCTCTAATATCAATGCCATCCAGCGTAATACTCCCTTCATTGACATCATAAGCACGCATCATCAGTTGGGTAATAGTGGATTTCCCTGAACCTGTGCCTCCAAGAAATCCGATAATTTCACCTGATTTAGCTTCAAAATGGATGTCAGTAACAGCAGGCATTTTGTTCCCGTACGCAAAGGTGACATGATTAAAGGCAACATCCCCCTTAACCTCGGAAGGTACCAGTTCACGGGCATCTTCTTTATCCTTCACATCAATTTTTTGATTAAGTACTTCAAGTACACGTTCTCCCGAAGCTTTGGACTGTGTATAGTTATTAATATGAAAGCCTAGCCCCCATACCGGTCCAATGATGTACCAAATCAAACTGAAGAAGGCCACCAATTCACCTAGTGACATTTTCCCGTTAATGACGAGTGTACCACCTACACCTAACAGGATAGCTATACTTACCGATGCTAAAAGCTCCATGATAGGAAAAAACTTACTCCAGAGTTCAGCGGCAAAAATCTGATTATTCTTATAACGTTCATTACGGTGTGAGAATTTCTCAACTTCGTGAGCCTCTCTAGCAAACGATTTGACAGTTCGCACACCCGTGATATTCTCCTGTACAGCCGTTGTCAGAGAACTCAGCGCAAGGCGCATCTCTTGGAAGGCCGGATGAATCTTGGACTCAAATCTTAAAGCTACTGCTGCCAGAAATGGCATAGTAATCAAAGTAACCAATGTTAGCTGCCAATTAATGGTGAACATCATGATAGAACCAAAGAGCACCATAAAAAACACATTTAACAACTGAGCAAAACCAAAACCGATAAAGTTCCGAATCGCTTCCAAATCCCCGGTCAGCCGGGACATCAGATCTCCTGTTTTCGCGGTATCATAATAACGGAAAGATAGAAATTGCAATTTCTCATAACAAGCGTTACGTAGCCGATATGCCAGAAAATTACCTAACCGCCCTCCAAAAAAACCATGTGCAAATTGCAGGCATGCTTTTACGATTACTACAGCTAACACACTGAGAGCCAACACAGGCACCTCTTTAAACTTAAGTGGAACAATTACTTCATCGATCAGCTTCCTTAACAAATTGGGGGTAATTAGCCCCACTGCAGTTGCGGCGGCCAAGCATACAATCGAAAGAATCAAATAATGCAGCTTCTCTCGGTAATAGCCTCGCAGTTGCCTGAGAACATCCATATCTCTCCTCCTTAAAGCTTTACGAAGTAAAGCTGCTTCGTAAGCATAGACTTAGCTTTACAAAATAAAGCTATTTTTTAGCGCTTACAATTTTAGTGACTTTAAGCAGTGTATCATCCCTAATTTAAAGCGGCAAAGGGTAGAATTGAGCGTTTATCCTGTTATTTCGGAAAAAAGCCCCATATATAGGTGACAAACGACCATCATTGTCTTAAAATACTCGATTTTCCTCCTTAATGCTGTTGAATTAAGAAACTTCATGATCCTTAATATGATCGGCCACTCAAAAGAAGACCTTTATCAGGATATTTACATAATTATTAGCACTTTTCCTCAGATCAGGAGAATTATCATCGGTTTCCTAATGAAAATCCATTGTCCAAGTTGTTCGGTTTAAGCCAAAAAAGGCCTACAAGAAGGACACTCTTTTTCAAAGTGTTTATCTTGTAGGTCTTACATCTATTCTATGGGAAAATAAAGATCCATGTAGACCGAACCGTCGATCTCCAATTTCTCTTCCAGCCAGAAGCGATCCTGATCACAAGAGGTTTTGTAACCTCTGCTGTTTACCCATCCGGCAAGCTTTTTCCATCCTAGCGGAATACGCTCAAAAGGATCAACCATCGGTTCGGTAACCCGTTGGATTGCATATTTGCAGTCCCCAACATGTTTATATTCAAGCCCCGATTCAAGGAAAGAAGGCTCTTCCTCTACAACTACCCAATATTCGTAGCCCCGGAGCCCTTTCTCTTGATCCTCATCGCTAACCGGAACATCAAAACCAAATTGTCTAGCATCGGTCCTAATCCCAGCCCGCTTAGCCCATTCTGTGACAAAGCTAATTACCTCATCTTCAGGATTATCACTGACCCTTACACCACTCACTACCTTCATCGCGCCCAAGCTGCCTATTGTAAATTCACTTAAATAGTCCACTTTAATTCCTCCGCGTAATTGGTTTATTTGATCATCGTCTCCTACGGACATATTCCATTAGGGTGACATCAACCCAAATGCTTCACTTCCTCGTTGCAACGATTAACTGTATTATAAGCTTTGCTTCCACTCAGGATAGGACACTTCTTGCTGTTTCTAAGAACACTCTCTAAAAATCGTACAAACAAGAAAGAAGAATCTACTGTATCTAACGATTGCAGGAATCTCTTAATTCATTAATAGACCAATATTCCTTGTTTCGGATGCTGCGACCTTCAAAAAAATGAACTGTGTCTTATTTATTTCACCTTTTTGCCTAATACAATTACAACCTTTAAATCCGGCCAGCCATACGCCCAGCTGGTTATTGATCTTATATTACATACATGTTATATTCCATATGTGAAATATTAAAAATTGGAGGTTCCTCTATGCTACTTTCGAATGTCGAATTCATGCTGCTGCAAATGATCGCGGAATGCCGCCAAGCTTCCGGATACGATATCAAGAAGCTAGTCGATCGGCGTGGCTATCGGGATTGGGCGAATATCGGCACGACTTCGATCTACTTAGGACTGAAGAAGCTTAAAGATAAAGGATGGGTTACATCCGAGGAATCCGAAGAAAAATCAGGCAAGGGACCTTTGCCACACCGTTTCTCCCTCACCGAAGCCGGTATGATCGCGCTAAGAAACGAAATCCTGGGCAGCCTGTCATCAGCGCGGGAGCGCGACATCCGCTTCGATCTCGGCCTTGCCGCTTTACCTTATATCGGGAAAGACGAGGCCGTGGAAGCTTTGCGGAAACGGTTAGATTTTCTTCAAAAGGCTTCAATAAAAATAAGGCAAAAATACGAATCGCAAGGCGGAGTTCAATTACCGCTGAACGTAAGAGCACTGTTCTTGCATCCTATAAGCCTCATCAAGAGTGAAAGAGCGTTCGTTGCCAGTCTAATTAATGAATTATTGGAGGAGACAGGTGAATATGGCCAAAATCATTGAAGGATTCCATCCTTACCAAGGCGAACATTGCGAAACGACTGCCATGGGCAATTTGCTGCAATTTGCGGGAGTTCACTTGTCGGAGCCGCTGCTGTTCGGACTCGGGCAAGGGCTCGGATTTATTTACTGGGATTCGAAAAAAATAGACTTTCCGTTCATCGGCGGAAGGGTGAAACCGGATGAATTGACGGCCAACCTCGCCGCCCGGCTGGGTTTAATCGTCAATATTCAAGAAACATCGTCCGTCGACAAGGCATGGCAGAACGTACGGAGTTACATCGATCGCGGAATTCCGGTCGGACTAAAGTTGGATTCCTATTACTTAGACTATTTCACGAGCAAAGTGCACTTTGCCGGTCACTATGCGGTTCTTTACGGCATGGACGACGCTAATGCCTACATGGCGGACACCGCACAACAGGGCGGACTGCTGAAGACGAGTTTAACAAGCTTGGCCGCAGCCAGAAATGCAAAAGGACCCATGAGTTCCCGTAATCGTTCTTTCACACTCGAGCCATTTGATACTCTCCCGCCTCTCGTTCAAGCTATACGCGTATCCTTGGCCAAAAATGCGCATGACTATTTGAACCCGCCCATTCGCAATATCGGAAATAAAGGCATTGTAAAAATGAGCGATGAAATCATGAAGTGGCCTTCCCGCAGCAACAATATTGAACATGATTTATGCCTGACCGCATTGCTAATGGAACGTGGTGGAACCGGCGGTGCTTTGTTTCGGAATCTGTATCGGGATTTCCTGAAAGAATGCGCAGATCAGTTGGCAGACCCGAAAATAGAGCAAGCTTACCACTTGTTTGCGGAAATCGCTCCAATGTGGGTCAGCGTATCTGCTTCGATCAACCATGCCGGAAAAACGGGCAGCCACCGGGAGCTGCAGCAGGTGTCCAAACTGTTGCTCGAGATTGCGGATAAAGAACGCGCAGCCATGGAGCTTTTATTGTGAATGCAAGCATTTACGGTGTTTAAAAACCGCAAAGAGGAATTCTTGTTCACGATCAATGCAGCCTTACCTTGTATTATAGGCATCAACTCAAAAGAAGCATCCTGGCCTGAAAAATGGCTTTATGCATGGTTGCATTGTTGGCCTTGGTGGAATGACTATCGACCTTTTCCTAACCACCACACGAAAAACGATGAACCGGAATGCTATTAAATGGGTTACCATTAGCGCGGTTTTTTTTGTTAATCGGTTTTGGAGGATATTTCTTCTATCAATTCCTTCGGAGTGTCCATATTTTTTAGAAGTTAAACCCTTAATAAAATTCCGCTTAATTCTAAAGGATAAATGTAAACATTGGTACAGAATGCAAAGCCTAATCAAAGGCATTATTGTGTATATGAACACTGTTCCAGTCAGAAAACATCTCACGAAAACAAAAAAATACCCCGTCAACCAATAACTATGGTGACGGGGTATTTCTTATTCACTTATCATGCAGTAAACATCAGCAACAGAAATTAACCGATAGAACCTTCCATTTCGAACTTGATCAGACGATTCATTTCGACCGCATATTCCATCGGCAGTTCTTTGGTGAATGGTTCGATGAAGCCCATGACGATCATTTGAGTCGCTTCAGCTTCTGTGAGGCCACGGCTCATCAGATAGAACAGCTGCTCCTCAGAAACTTTGGACACCGTTGCTTCATGCTCAAGCACGATGTTATCGTTCATGATTTCATTGTAAGGAATCGTATCCGAAGTGGATTCGTTATCCAAAATGAGTGTATCACATTTGATGTTCGATTTCGCACCTTCTGCCTGACGGCCGAAGGAAGCAAGACCACGATAAGTTACTTTACCGCCGTGCTTACTGATCGATTTCGATACAATGGTGGATGTTGTGTCTGGAGCCAAATGGATCATCTTGGCACCCGCATCCTGGTGCTGGCCTTTACCCGCTACCGCGATGGACAGTACTGAACCTTTAGCTCCACGGCCTTTAAGAACCACCGCAGGGTACTTCATAGTCAGCTTGGAACCGATGTTGCCATCGACCCATTCCATCGTAGCATTCTCTTCTGCAACCGCACGTTTAGTAACGAGGTTGTAGATGTTAGGAGCCCAGTTCTGAATCGTAGTATAACGAACGCGTGAGTTCTTCATACACAAGATTTCAACAACCGCACTGTGCAGAGAATTCGTGCTGTAGATTGGCGCTGTACAGCCTTCTACATAATGCACGAAGCTATCTTCGTCAGCGAGGATCAAGGTACGCTCAAATTGTCCCATATTCTCAGAGTTAATACGGAAGTAAGCCTGCAAAGGAACTTCACATTTCACACCTTTAGGAACGTAGATGAAGCTTCCGCCTGACCAAACTGCACTGTTAAGTGCTGCAAATTTATTATCGGTTGGAGGGATGATCGTCCCGAAGAACTTCTTAAGAAGCTCTGGATGTTCACGCAGTGCAGTATCGGTATCTGTAAAAATAACCCCTTGATCTTCAAGGCTCTTCTGCATGCTGTGGTATACAACCTCAGATTCATATTGTGCCGATACGCCGGCGAGGAACTTCTGTTCCGCTTCAGGGATACCCAGCTTATCAAAGGTTTCCTTGATTTCGGAAGGAACTTCTTCCCAAGTCTTCCCTTGTTTCTCTGAAGGTCTTACATAATATTGAATATCCTCAAAATCTAAATCGTCCATATTGCCGCCCCATGTAGGCATCGGCATTTTACGGAACTGTTCAAGGGATTTTAAGCGGAAATCAAGCATCCACTGTGGTTCATTTTTGATTGCTGAAATTTCTTTAACAATTTCGGCCGTCAAACCTTTACCAGACTGGAATATCGACTTATGCTCATCACGGAACCCATATTGGTATTCTTCCATATCAGGCGCTTTCTTAGCCATGGTGTCAGCCTCCTTGTTCTTCTACTGTTATTTATGTTGCTCTTCTTCGTCAATTCCTTTACGAAGCGCATTCCAAGCCAGTGTTGCACATTTGATCCGTGCAGGGAATTTATTCACACCCGATAGGGCTTCAATATCTTCATAATCTCCAAAATCCACGTCTTCACCCTTCATCAGTAAGGAGAAGTTATCAGCTAGTTCAAGTGCTCGTTCAACCGTTTGACCTTTGATCGCCTCAGTCATCATCGAAGCCGATGACATACTGATCGAGCAACCTTCACCGTTATAACGGGCATCTTTGACGATTCCATCCTCTACCTTAAGCTGAAGTGTAATACGGTCACCACAAGTTGGGTTATTTAGTTCAATTTTCAGAGCATCATCTTCAAATGAACCACGATTCCGGGGACTTTTATAATGATCCATAATTACGCGTCTGTACAAGTCATCCAAGTTCATAGCCGAAGTACTCCTTTGTCTTGATTAAAGCGTCCACCAGTCGATCTACATCCTGCTCGGTGTTATACAGGTAAAAGCTCGCACGTGCTGTTGAGCTGGCTTCCAGCCAGCGCATCAGCGGCTGACAGCAGTGATGACCAGCACGGATAGCAATTCCCTCCGCATCTAGTACTGTAGCGACATCATGCGGGTGAACGTCACCCAGATTAAAAGTCACAACGCCAACTTCACGATTGCGCGGACCATAAATGGTCAAGCCATCAATTTCAGATAAACGCTGTTCTGCGTATGCGGCAAGCTTCTTCTCATGGCTGTGAATCTCATCCATGCCGATTTCTTGTAAGAAATCTACGGCTGCACCTAAGCCAACAGCTCCTGCAATGATCGGCGTACCGCCCTCAAACTTCCAAGGAAGTTCTTTCCATGTCGATTCATAGAGACCCACATCATCAATCATTTCGCCACCGAACTCAATAGGTTCCATGGCTTCAAGGAGTGCTCTTTTGCCGTACAAAGCCCCAATTCCAGTCGGTGCTAGCATTTTATGTCCGGAAAGTGCATAGAAATCACAATCCAGATCTTGCATATCGACCTTCATATGAGGTGTGCTCTGTGCACCGTCTACGACAATTACCGCACCGTTACGATGAGCAATCGCCGCAAGCTCTTTAATCGGATGAGTTACTCCCATAACATTAGATACATAAGCGATAGCAACGATCTTGGTTTTATCCGTAATCGTCTTTTCAGCATCTTCAAGCGTAATCGTTCCGTCAGGTTGCAACGGTATATATTTTAAAGTAGCACCTGTCTTCTTAGCTAGCTGCTGCCAGGGGATCAAATTGCTATGATGCTCCATCAGGGTGATGACAATTTCATCGCCTTCACCCACTGCAGATGGCCCGTAAGAAGAGGCAACAAGATTTAGGGCAGTGGTTGTGCCGCGCGTAAAGATGATTTCTTTAGTGCTGCGGGCGTTAATAAACTTAGCTAGCTTCTCCCGGGCTCCCTCGTAGGCATCTGTTGCACGGCTGCCTAGAGTATGGACGCCACGGTGTACGTTGGCGTTATCCCACTCATAATACGACTTGACCGCCTCAATCACTTGACGAGGCTTCTGTGAAGTAGCAGCACTGTCCAGATAGACCAGTGGATGTCCGTTCACATTCTGGTTCAGTATGGGAAATTGCTCCCGGATGACGCTCCCTATCATTGACCTAACTTCCTTTCCACAAGAGATTGGAGCTGATTGCGCAGTCCCTCTAGTGGAATTTGCGACACAACAGGAGCCAAGAAGCCATAGATGATCAGAGTTTCTGCATCATGCCGTGTAATTCCGCGGGACATCAGGTAAAAGACTTGCTCGTGATTGACCTGTCCTACGGAAGCGGCATGGCCTGCTGTAACATCATCTTCATCAATCAGTAGGATCGGATTGGCGTCACCACGGGCTTTTGGACTCAGCATCAATACTTTCTCCGTTTGCTGACCGTCGGCTCTTGTAGCACCTTTCTCGATCTTGGTAATTCCGTTGATGATAGAAGTAGCATTATCACGCATAACCGCACGAGTGATCATGTCACTTGGGGTATTTTTGCCGAAATGCTGAGCTTGAGTAGTGTAATTCAATTTCTGTGATCCCGTACCTACAGCAATTACTTTAGCATCCGAGCTAGAGCCATTGCCTTTGAGCACAGACTTGGTATCACTTGCTGTATCACCATAGTTCATCTCACCAACAATCCACTCGATCGTTCCGTCATTCTCAACAACAGCGCGGCGGTAAGTCACATCTGTTGTATCCACGCCCAGCTGATGCACTGTAGCATAACGTACTTTAGCACCTGCACCCACGAATACTTCTACAGCACCATTGTGCAAGCCAGCTTCCTCTTTATCCGACACGTAGTTGTCTACGTATGTCAGGGAGCTGTTAGTATCCGCTACAATCAGAATGTGAGGAACAAATGAAGCTTCCGCATCATCTGTTAACAGCACCGCCTGAAGTGGAGTTTCAACCACTACATTCTTAGGAACATAGAGGAATACTCCCCCGTTCCAAAGTGCTGCATGAAGCGCAGCGATAGAATGCTCGTCAGGCTGAATCGCCTTATGAAGATAACGTTGTACCAAATCTCCGTGCTCTTTAACAGCCGTTTGCAGATCGGTAAATATAACACCTTGTGCTGCAAGTTCAGGAGCTAGTCGTGTATATACTGCACCAGAGTTACGTTGAATAATCAGACTGCCTTCTTCCTGATCCTTGATCAAGGAGGAAATGGAAGCAGGTGCATCCTTCAGTGAAGCAATGGTTTCGCTTGCTTTGTAGCTACCGTAATTGTTCACATTCCAACGATCAATCCGTGTCTTCTCTAATTTAGGCAGTGTCAGAGTAGCTGCCAGTTCAAGTGCTTTCAAGCGGCTTTCTTTCAGCCAACCCGGTTCGCCGCTACTATGCGATAATTCGCTCAAGCGCTCGGCATCCACCGGAAGAATGGTCTGTGTCGTCATAAGTGTTCTCCTCCTTCCTGGCGTTTCTTACGCGTCTTGCCCTACTGTTTCGTCTTCAATTCCAAGTTCTTCTTTAATCCATTCGTAGCCTTCTGCTTCCAGACGTTGTGCAAGCTCAGGACCACCGGATTTCACAATTCTGCCCTGCATCATAACATGTACAAAATCAGGTTTGATGTAGTTCAAGAGACGTTGATAGTGGGTAATAACCAGGAAACCGCGATCTTCACTCCGCATAGAGTTTACGCCTTCGGCAACAATTTTCAAAGCATCAATATCAAGACCAGAGTCAATTTCGTCCAGAATCACGATTTTTGGATCTAGCATCATCATTTGTAGAATTTCGTTACGTTTCTTCTCACCACCGGAGAAGCCTTCGTTCAGGTAACGGTGTAGGAACTCAGGGTTCATGTCCAGTTCTTTCATCTTCGCTTCCATAAGACGGATAAAACGAATCAAAGAAATTTCGCTTCCCTCTTCACGACGGGCATTAATGGCAGAGCGCAAGAAATCGGAGTTTGTTACTCCGGAAATTTCACTTGGGTACTGCATAGCAAGGAAAAGACCTGCACGTGCGCGTTCATCAACCGCCATCTCCAGAAGATCTTCACCTTCAAGTGTTGCTGTTCCTTCAGTTACTTCATATTTAGGGTGACCCATAAGAGCTGACGCCAAGGTACTTTTACCTGTACCGTTTGGTCCCATGATGGCGTGAATTTCGCCACCTTTCATTTGAAGGTTAATCCCCTTCAAAATCTCTTTTCCCTCAATCGTCGCTTTAAGTCCCTCAATGACAAAATCTGCTGCCATAATATTATTCCCTCCATTGATCGATTTGCGAAATCAAAAGTTGTATTGAAACAGGATGATCCTGATTCCCAGCACAATTAGATTCTATATCACATTATAATTATTATAAATTGAATCACAATGATTATCAATGATTATCAACAATTTTATAACAAACCCTGTTTTTTTACAAATATCTCTTTTTATTTATCCTTTAATGCACCGCATGTTTCGCTATTTTCCGTAACCACCTAACGCAAAAAATAAGACCTCCCGCAGGAAGCCTTATTTCATATGAGTTATCGTTTAGCTAACGTAGGAACGCAGCATCCATTGATGTTTCTCAAGATCACCACGAATTTTAATAAACATGTCAGAGGTAGGCTGGTCCTTAATTTCCTCAGCAAGCTCAATACCTTCTGTCAGCTCTTCAGAAATAGTAGCGAAGTCTTCAATCAGAGACTGGACCATACCACGTGTATCCTCTTTACCCGTAGCTTCTTGAATCGTTGCCAATTCCAGATATTCTTTCATCGTCGCAGCGGGACTTCCCTTAATGCTTAGCAGACGCTCTGCAACTTCATCCATTTGCAGCGTCACTTCATTATATAGATCCTCAAATTTCACGTGAAGAGAGAAGAATTGTTCTCCTTTTACGTACCAATGAAAATTATGGATTTTAACGTACAGTACATTCAAGTTAGCAACCTGACGGTTCATAATTTGTTCCAGTGAAGTTGTATTTACTTTATTAGATGCTTTTGCCATGAGATGATCCCATCCTTATCCTTTATATTTACCGGGCTACTCAGTCCTTCGTCCGGCAGCAACTTGTCTATTCTTAATTTACCCCTTAGCATGTAAGACGAAACAAGGAGAACCCTTCCATAAAATCTCTGTTTAAATTATGTACACTGGAGACACTCTCTATACTGTTCAACATTTCAGCTTCTTGCAAAAAAACATAAGAGGCCATTGGCCTCTTATGTTTTGGATTTTGTAAGATTGTTCAGTCAGACCATGAGAAGTAATGCATCCGCACCCGTCATGCCAGGTACAATACCTAACCGCTCCGCTTCTATGGTTACCGACTCCAATGGGGCAACTAACAGCTGTGACAGCGTACGTACACCAACCGCCCGGGCTGCAATAATATGCCGATCACTGAGCTTCTCATTGAGCAAACCAACATCCAGCGCACCACACATAATATACCCTCGGCTTGTGCTGATTGAGAGCAGCGTTGTTTTCGGAAGCTTAACTTCTACCCCGATCAGCGTATGTTCACCTACGATAATGGGCTCCATAGTAACCAATAGCAGTACCTCCTTTATTCACCAACCACGATGTATATGTATGCTTCACTCCCTGCTGATGTGCAGTTGGTAGCCCTAGGCTTTTCGTAAAAAACACAGTACCTTGGTCCCATTTTCTCTAGTGTCAGGTATATGATTATTACTTGTTTAATGGTATAGTTTATTTACATTCTTATAATTGTAAAGAAATGTTCAAACGAAAAGCTGGGGGATCTATGGACAAGAAACTACAACATACAGACGGCAACTATTTATTTAATGTCGACATCCTGATTAATGCCCGTACCAACCCACTTGCATTGCAATATCTGCTTGAAATGTTGAACAATAATGACAAAATCACAGATTTCAACATTAACTCCGGTCTTGAATTAGGGAGAACCATTGACAGCTTGCTTCGTTCTGCCAAACTAGCCTTGAATCAAAGCTCTGCTCCTCCCACTTCATTTAAGCTGCCACCAAAGACCACTAAAAAGCAGCTCGATAAACCGATTGATACACAGGCAGAATTGCCTGCACAGCAGTCAACTATTGAGACGCCAGCTGATGCATACGGGAAAATTCGACAGTACATTCAGAACAATCAATTAGTACGTTTACGAGCGAACCGGTACGGGAAACAAGTGTCCATGCCCTGTCGTATTTTAAATTTTGATGAAGCAGCCAACTCTATTAGTGTCTATCACGTGGATGAGAAACAGGTATACAGCTTTAATTTAAATGAGATCGATGAATTTCTGTAAACGTATACGTTACAGATAAATAAGCATCCGCCCCTATAAGGAACGGATGCTTATTTATCAACTTCTGTAACTTGATTGCTTAGGATGCCTCTTTGCTGCGTGAGAATGCTTCCACAGCCAAACATAACCAGCCAGCTATGAAGCATACACCACCAATAGGTGTAATCGCTCCAAGCACCTTAATCCCGGAGATGCTCAGAACATACAAGCTACCTGAGAACAGAACTGTGCCTGTTATTAACAGCCGCCCTGCCCAACGTAACCGGGTGCTTTCACCCCATTGCCCCACAGCCAGTGCTATCAGAATTACCCCTAACGCATGTACCAAGTGATACTGTACACCCGTCTCATATACCTTCATATATTCTTCGCTAATAACAGGTTTTAACAAATGAGCGCCAAAAGCGCCTACTCCTACTGCCAGCATCGCTAGTACAGCCCCCCAGGCCATAAGTTTCCGTTGCATACGATTACAACTCCTTAATATTAGACTTCTTCTATCATAAACGATTACCGATTGCTTTTTCCAGCAGCCATTTACGAATTAGCCACAATCAAGGGTTGCTTTTTTAGCATCAATATGAAAAAGTGGATATTAACAACATCTCATTCTTATCTCTCAAGGAGTGCAACCTATGAACCTTAATTCTCTCTCAAAATCTGACGCGACTACAGCAGAGGTAGGAAATACCCAACCTGATCTGTACCAGAAAGTAGATCATGACCTGCAACACTCTGGACCCGGTATTGCTTCTTTCATCATCAGCCTCGTGACCATAATGGGTTATGCTGCTCTCTTCATCTTCATTATTATGAAGGCTTCTTCCATGGTTAACGAGAACTCTAATCTACTAGCTGAATCATCGCAGTCCATCATGCTTCTCGGAATGACTGTTATTATTCTTTCAGCTCTTAATGTAATTGGCGTTGTCATCGGCATTATTGGACTTTCCATCCGGAAGAGACGTAAGGTTTTCGGCGTTATAGGCACTATCATCAACGGTGTGATTATCCTACTCTTCATGCTGCTTACTACTATTTTTTTAGTCAATGCCGGGACGCTATAATGTTCATTCATATTTCCAAGACAAAAGGGCTGTTCCTGAAATCAATCAGGAACAGCCCTTTTATTATTCATAAATGATAAAGTTTCTTCACTTTGCAAGTGACAGCTTCGAAAGTACACGCTGTTTAACTGTAGCATCGCCTTCCACTGCTTTTTCAACATATTCAAAAACTACGGAATCATCCGTATTCAACTTCTCAAGAACGCTCTCCATACCAGCTGTAATCTCAAAAGCCGTAGGACCTTCTTTGGTCTCAATCTCAACAGAATGACTATCTATTTGTCCGACGTAAACGCCTGTTCCTTTAAGAATTTTGGCTTCTGGATTTGCAGTAGGTTGGGGTGCGGGAGTGCTTGGATTCTCTGTTGGTGCAGTTGTACTCGTACCTTCTGTAGGTACGGGTGTGCTTGTGCTCTCAGCTGTTGGTACTGGAGAAGCTGTTGCACTTGGTTCTGCAGATGGCTGTGCTGAGTTATTAGTAGCACCGCAAGCGGTTAAAGCTAGTGTTAACGCTGCGATTGCAGCTATGGCGGGTAAGGAACGTTGTTTTTTCATGTTGACTGCCTCCTCTATGTGTTTAGCGGTAATTTTCAAAGTCATTTTCCACAAGCCTACTTCTATAACGTTATCAACTTTGCTAAGGTTTCATAATACGTTATTTTTAATAACTTCCATTCTTTAATAGGCATCCGCCGATGCAGGCTGAAATAGGGTTAATACAATAGTAATGAGCCTGATTTATCCCTAAGGAGTGGTCCCCTTGAGAATCGATATCGGCTGCGGATCCAGTAAAGAAGCAGGTTATCTCGGGATCGATCGTATCGCGGGTCCCGATGTGGATATTGTCTGTGACATTAGCCAAGGCATCCCTTTGCCGGACAATACCGCCGAGTTTGTAATGGCTAGTCGTGTATTACCCTATATCGACGATTTATCCGTGGTTATGTCGGAAATTCACAGAATTAGTATCCATAAAGCCATTGTTTGTATTCTGGCCCCGTATGCCCACAGTTTTGTCCATATATCCAATCCTTCCTTTAAGCAGAAGTTTGATGAATATACTCCGAGGTATTTCACAGGATCCTTTTTCCAGCCTCCGTCCGGTCCAGTATGCCCACCGATTCCTGACTATCCCATCCCTGTGCCGCCGTTCGATTATCGGCTACTGCGTATGGAGCTATTCTATCAATACCCTTATGAAGATCCTCTTTATGAAACAGAAGAACTAGAAATACTAAAGATGCTTCAAGCTAATGTTGTGCATGAAATCATGTACCATTTCACCGTAATCAAAGAAGATATTTCCAATCATGAACTGGATTTGATGAGTAGAGGGCACTACGCTGAACCCCGTGTTCTTATGAAACGCAGGCTAAAATCACACGATAGACAAAATTTCCTATAATTTATTAATGGGACATACAATTATACCGAATTGCATCATAGGCTAACATACAGGTATTAAATGTGCCGTCCTGAAATATGGGACGGTTCACTTTTTTAAAAGCAAATTAACCTCGAAGGAGGTGAGAATCATTCCACTAGTCGTACGGGCAACGATCAATGCGACCGGTGCTATCACATTTACGGGCAACACACTTGGACTTAGTCGCTCTGATACAGTCGGAGTACCTGGGACACAGGACAGCATCGGTGGCTTCACCACTGTCAATACATCGTCTATTTTTGGAACCTACCCTAACGGAACGACTAATCTTTATACAAGCAATAGTTCAGCAGCCATACTGGTCCTTCCGTCAGGTAGCACAGTGCTATATGCAGAGCTGATATGGGGCGGTACTTATATTAACGGAACTTTGAATCTCAGTGCGGCCATAAACAACCCAGTCTCCTTAATTACGCCTACCGGAAGTACGTTTAGCATAACTCCCGATGCAGCGACTAGTAATACTGTTGATTTGGGAAATGGCGCATCGGCGTATGTTCGTTCTGCCAATGTCACCAGCATTATTTCGCAAGGCGGCGCAGGGACCTACACCACTGGCGGTGTAGTTGGCACGATCGTTATTCCTAGTGATTCCACAGCTAATCATGCGGGCTGGACACTCGGTGTAATCTATCAAAATACATCCTTGCCCTTCCGTAATATGTCCTTACGGGCAGGTGCAATACTTGTACAGGCAACTTCAGCCCCAGTCTCTACTACAATAACAGGCTTTGCAACTCCAATTACAGGTGCACTTGGAGGTAGGGCACTATTTAGCGCACAGGAGGGTGATGCGAATCGTTCGGGAGACCAGGCCTTGTTTGGTCCAACTGCTGCTACACTCGTAGCGTTATCTGGACCCAATAACTTTGCTAACAACTTTTTCGCATCACAAATCAACAATGATACAGGTAATCTCAATACAACTGGAACATTTGGAACACGCAATCAGACGAACGGGAATCCAGGAACCAACATCATCGGAGGTCGACAAGGTTGGGATATTACCAATGTTGATGTGTCGGCCAGACTTGTAAATAACCAGTCTTCAGCGGTTTTACAATTAACTACCTCTGGCGATGCTTATGTTCTCAATGGAAATGCAATACAAGTTGATATCAATGCACCCAAAATAAACGTTACTAAAAGTGCCAATGTGTCCGGCCCTATAGTCGGGGATACGGTAACTTATACTGTAACTGTCAGTAACACTGGTACAGCGAGTGCAGCTAGCGTCGTTTTATCAGATGCTCTGCCAGCAGGCTCAACCTTTGTCACCGGAAGTGTTGTAGTGGCCGGCGTCGTAAGGCCAACCTTTGATATTACAGCAGGAATCTCTTTGGGGTCATTAGCTTTAAGTACTTCAATAACGGTTACATATCAAGCCAAAGTCACTTCATTACCACCAAGTCCGCAAAATATAGCTAATACCGCAAATGCTGCCTTTACGTTTCAAAGTGTAGCCGGGGGCCCTATCATGACCGGGGTCATTCCATCCAATACAGTAACTTTACCCGTATATTCCCCTATCCTTAACATTGTAAAAACTGCCAATACTGCAAATGCGACGGTCGGAGATCAGATCACCTATACCCTTCAAATCACCAACACTGGAAATATTGGTGCTGTTACAACCCTTACCGACAATATTCCTTCAGGCAGCTCATATATTGCGGGGAGCTTTACAGTCAATGGAACACCTGTCGCTGGAAATCCTGCTACAGGTATTGCTATTGGAACGATAGCTGCTGGAGGCAGCTCTACCGTTCAATTCCGCGTAGTGGTGAACAGTCTCCCTTCACCACCACAACTGGTCGACCAAGCGAGCGCCACTTATACCTTTCAAGTTCCAGATGGGCGAACCGTAGCTGGATCAGCCTTATCCACTTCATTGTCTATTCCAGTTACAACTCCCAACGTAACAGTGGTCAAAAGCGCTGGATTTGCTGATGTCGCTGTAGGAGATACACTGCTCTACACCTCCGTCATCAGCAATAATGGAATTGCAGCAGTTAGCAACGTATCGCTTTCGGACAGTATCCCTGCTGGGACTTCACTAGTCTCAGGTAGTGTTACGGTAGGTGGAACGGCACAGCCATCTGCCAATCCCGGTACAGGAATTTCTATTGGAACCATCACGCCAGGAGGTTCCGTTGCGGTCACCTTTCAGGTCAACGTGATCTCATTGCCAACTCCCGCTCAACTATTAAACAGATCCTCTGCGTCCTTCAGCTCAGGATCGTTTACTGGCATTTCACTTTCCAACACGACTACAACTTCTGTATATCAACCCGTAATCCAGATTGTCAAAAGTTCGAACGTTTCCAGTGCCACTGTAGGGGGCAATATTCTCTACACGTTGAATGTTCAGAATTCTGGAAATATCGGGGCATCTGTAGTCCTCAGTGACAACATTCCCTCAGGGGCAGCCTTTGTATCGGGTAGTGTAACCGTCAATGGAGTCGCACGACCCACAGACTCTCCACTTACAGGGATTAACTTAGGTACTTTAGCTTCAGGGGCTAGTGTTCCTGTAACCTTTCTTGTCTCTGTGCAATCTTTGCCTTCACCACCTGTTCTGAACAATCAAGGCAGCAGCAGCTATACCTATCAACTACCAAGCGGAAGATCATTATCCGGGGCTAGTCTTTCCAACATCTTAACCATCCCAGTTTCCGCTCCAAATATCACGCTTACCAAAACCGCAAACCTTGCTGATGTCGCAGTTGGGGAGAATCTGACTTACACAGTCCTAGTATCCAACAAAAGCAGCGTAGCTGTGAATAACGTTGTAGTCTCTGACCCCATTCCTGCGGGAGGAACTTTTGTAGCAGGCAGCGTTATTGTTGGCGGTTCATCGGTACCAGCCGCTAATCCAAGTACAGGAATTTCAATCAGTAGTATTGCGGCAGGCAGCTCTACAACGCTCTCGTTTAATGTGAACGTTTCTTCTTTACCAAACCCAGCGCAGTTTTCAAACAGAGCTAGTGCTTCTTTTTCATCCGGTGCCTTCACTGGTTCTTCACTTTCGAACACGGTAGTAACACCTGTGTATCAGCCTATTATTAGTATGGTCAAAAGCGCGAATACCGCTCAGGCATCCGTAGGAGGATCTTTGTCCTACTCGATCCTCATCAGCAATACCGGGAATATAGCAACCACACTCCTATTAACTGATAATCTTCCACCTCAAGCTGTATTTAACGCGAACAGTGTAATCATAGGCGGAACACCTTTACCCGGATATAACCCTGTAACCGGAATCCCAGTAGGCCCGTTGGCACCAGGTGACAGCGTATCTGTGAGCTTTCTGGTCACGATAACAGCGTTACCTCCTTCACAAATGTTACTGAACTCTGCTTCAGCAACGTATAGCTTCACTCTTCCAGATGGGCGTCAGCTCGGAGGAAATGTAGTTTCCAATACGCTCTCTGTCCCTGTTTCTGCACCTAACGTTAGTGTCGTAAAAAGCGTGAATGCTGCTACCGCTGTGACAGGCGATATCCTTACATTCACCTCTGTTTTGACGAACAACAGTATAGCTACAGTAAGCAATATCATTCTCAGCGATCCTCTGCCTGAGAATGCAGCTTTTATTCCCGGAACCGTAATTGTAAACGGCATTACCCAGCCGCTAGCAGTTCCGTCCGCCGGCATTCTAATCGGTAGTCTAGGACCAGGCGCCACAGCTACCGTAACATTCGAGGTGAGGATAACGATGCCGATACCATCACAGATTAATAATCAGTCATCCGTCAGTTTTACATCCGGTGTATTCTCCGGTTCTTCTTCATCAAATATTACTAGCACACCAGTCATTCAACCACAGATCTCCTTAGTAAAAAGTGCCGTAGATGGAGACGGTGATTTCGATGCCCTAGTTGTAGGTGATACGGTCATCTACACAGTTGTCGTAAGCAATACTGGTAATCTTGCTGCAAATGTAACCCTAACCGATAACATTCCAGTCGGAACCACCTTCAATCCTAACAGTGTTATTGTTGGAGGCATGCCGCAACCAGGTGCAGCTCCAGATACCGGCATCGCTGTAGGAAATGTCGCACCGGGTAACAGTATCTCTGTTAGCTTCTCTGTTAATATCGTTTCCCTGCCCACACCGCAACAAATCGTCAATCAAGCTTCTGCAAGCTTCACCTTTACTCCACCCGACGGTAGGCCCTTAAGCGGAACTGCTGTGTCTAATACTGTCACACTACAGGTCTCGGCACCTAATATCGTAGTAGTCAAAAGCTCAACCTCAACTTCCGTAGCGATCGGAGATACAGTTACTTATAACGTAAATATTACCAATAACGGTTTAGACGCTGTTAATAGCGTGTTACTTAATGACCCAACGCCAGCAGGCGCTGCTTTCGTAGCAGGTAGCGTATCCGTGAACGGGGTTCCTTTTCCAAACCTGAATCCTGCTTCCGGGATATCTATTGGCACCCTAACCCCCGGAGCTTCGACGCTGGTAGCTTACAGTGTGACCGTGACCTCTGTTCCTCCTACTGCTACACTTATCAATAAAGCATCCGTAACCTTTACATCAGGTGTTTTTTCGGGTTCGACTTTCTCCAATACCGTTACCATCCCTGTATACCAGCCGAACATCTCGGTTGTCAAAACAGCAAGTATGAATAACGCTACAACAGGTGACGCTGTCAGCTATACCCTGACCGTGAGTAACACTGGCAACTATCCGGCAAGCTTAATCATTACGGACAATATTCCTGCGGGTACTACCTTCGTTCCGAATAGTGTGCTTATTAATGGACTCCCCTTAGCGCAAGCAGATCCATCTACAGGGATTCAGGCTGGAGTTATTGCACCCGGTGCTACTACTGCAGTAATATTCACTGTTGATATCACCTCACTGCCCAATCCTCAGCAGTTGGTCAATCAGGGTACCGTAGCATATAGCTTCACTTTGCCTGACGGCCGCACACTTGGTGGTTCCGTCCTATCCAATACAATTACTATCCCTGTCTCTTCACCAAATCTGGCTGTAGTAAAATCTACACCTACCACATCAACTACAGTTGGAGACACGATCACCTATTCAGTTACAATTACCAATAACGGAATCGAAACGGTGAATAACGCTGTGTTCACAGACGCACTTCCTGCGGGTACTACATTCGTATCTGGCAGTGTATTAGTAGATGGCGTGCCTCGTCCAGGGGGTAGCCCTTCCACCGGGGTAACCTTGGGCAGTATTGCACCAGGTGTTACCGTAACTGTAGCATTCACAGTGAATACAGTCTCATTGCCACCTTTAGGCCTACTAAATAACCAGTCTACAGTTAGCTTCACCTCAGGGGTACTCTCAAATGTAGCCTTTTCAAATATTGTATCAACGCCTATTTACTTACCGATTCTAGTCGCAGCAAAAAGCTCGAATTCAATTCAAGCGACCGTCGGAGATACGATTACCTACACGATTCATGTAACCAATTCAGGAAATTACGGGGCTTTGGCTACTCTGAGTGATACTATCCCATCTGGAACAACATTTGTGCCAAACAGTGTGCTTATTCAAGGTGCCCCAGCTCCGGGAGCAGATCCAGCGGCGGGCATTCCGCTCGGTGTCATAACCGCAGGTGCAACACTATCTGTTATGTTCTCCGTACTCATTTCTACACTGCCAGCAAGCCAGCAACTGATTAACCAAGCATCGGTAGCATTTGCTTACACCTTGCCAGATGGGCGGACATTTAACAGTTCGATCAATTCCAATACAACAACGATTTCAGTATCTTCACCGAATGTGATCGTGACTAAGTCATCACCAGCTACAGATGCCGTTGTTGGCGATACAATTACCTACAATTTGACGGTTACCAATAGTGGAATATCCAATATCAGCAATGTAAACATCAGTGATCCAATACCAGCCGGCTCTTCGTTTGTCGCTGGGAGTGTGCTCGTTGATGGCATTCCACATCTTAATGCCAATCCTGCGAATGGCATCTCGCTCGGCACAATTGCACCAGGTGTTTCGGTCAATATCTCGTTCAACACCATTGTCAATGTACTGCCTAATCCTGCAACTCTTACAGATCAAGCTTCTGTCAGTTTCACATCCGGAGCATTCTCGGGATCCTCATTCTCTAATACACTTGTTATTCCGGTGTATCAGCCTATCATCGTTGTGGTCAAAGGCGCGGATAGAACTGCTGCAACTGTTGGAGATACGATAACTTATTCCCTGAATGTAACGAATACCGGTAATCTCATTGCAAATGTAGTCATCACAGACACGGTTCCTAACGGAGCTATCTTTGTTCCAAACAGCGTGCTCGTTAACGGAGTGCCTCAACCAGGTTCTGACCCGTCTACTGGATTAAGTATTGGAGCAGTGGCTCCGGGAAGCACGGTAACAGTTACCATAACCCTGCAAGTTACCGTAGCCTCCCTCCCGTCACCACAGCAGTTAGTCAATCAAGCTTCAGCAACCTTCTCGTTTACACCACCGGACGGTCGTCTGCTCACCGGAACTTCACTTTCAAACGTGCTAATTATCCCTGTCTCTTCTCCGGAAGTGAGTGTCGTTAAGAGCACAACCTCAATAGATGCCGTGGTCGGTGATATCATCACCTATACCATTGTTGTTACCAACTTGGGAATTTCACCAGTCAACAATGTCATCATGGTTGACCCTATCCCAGCAGGCAGCCAGTTTGTAATCGGCAGTATCACTGTAGACGGAACCCCGCGACCTAACGGTAGCCCAGCTTCCGGCATTGCAATAGGAACGATTGCTGCAGGTGCTTCTTCAACCATAACCTTCCAGGTTCAGGTAGTAGCGTTATGATTCCCGGCTCACGTACCCAGCCTGTCGTAACCAATCAATCCATGGTACTCTTCAACTCGGCAGCGGGTGTTGACGGTATTGTCTATTCCAATACCGTTAACACCCCGGTCGTGGGCCCCGTGCTTTCATTGCTGAAGAGTACAGACAAACTCCATGCCTCTTTAGGTGACACTCTGGTGTATACCATCAAAGCTTCTAATAATGGAAATGTAGATGCTTTGCTAACAGTGTATAACATTCTTCCAGAGGGTGTATCCTTTATATCCAACAGCGTGCTTAGAGACGGTGTGCCTCTCCCAGGGGTTACACCGTCTTCGGGTATACTGCTAGGTTCTATTGCTCCGCAGAATCAAGTGAGCATTGCCTTTCAAGTCGTTATCATTTCACTTCCCTCTTCACTAGTGCTGCAAAATAAAGCACTAGGCCGTTTTTCTTTTGCCACACCCGAGGGAAGAATCGTTAACGGAGATTTATATTCAAATCCCGTACTAGTTTCTTTACGCTCCTACCAGCTCTCTACCTCGTTATCCGCAAGCACTCCGACCTCTTTTATAGGTGATGTAATTACCTATACATTACGGCTTACGAACGAAGGTAACAGCCTATTAAACCAACTCATCACAACGATTTCTATTCCTAACGGATCTGTGTTCATTCCAGGGAGTGTCATGGCAGATGGCGTCTATTATCCAGAATCAGAGCCTACGCAAGGAATATTAATTGGTCAACTTGATAAAGACCTAAGCATTGATATTACCTTTCGCGTCCGAGTTACTGAGATCCCTTCATCCTTGGACCTGACTAATCGTGCAGCTGTCACTTATACCGTTGACGACGATCCCGATACAACCGAGAGTAACACCGTCGTTGTCTCACTTGTTCTGGCAGGCGTCACCATCAGCAAGAGAGTAGATCATGTTACAGCAGCTCCAGGTGACAACCTAAGATATGAACTAACAGTAACCAACAGCGGGAACTTGGCCGTAAATGCGGTTCTGACTGATGCTATCCCTTCGGGCACTCTTTTCATATGGGATAGTGTTCTCTTAAACGGAGTAATGCAAAAAGGCGCCCGTCCTGCTGATGGCATTCAGCTAGGCACATTAAGAGGCGGAACTTCAGCGGTCGTGGTCTTTCAAGTGAGTATACCTGCAGCTATAAACATTCATGCCCACGCAGCTGTCCAAAACTATGGCAGTGTTCAGTATACTTTTGTGCTCCCGGACGGACGGACAGTAAGACAAACCTCTCGTTCCAATATCGTTACTACCTTAATAGTCATGCCTATCATTTCTCTCCAAACTCATGCAAAGCCTACCCTTGTGGAAGAAGGAGAACATGTCCAATGCTGGATCTCCCTAACGAATAGCGGGAATTGGCCAGCAGAAGTATCCCTTGATCGGCTAACACCGGAGGGATGTCTTATTGATCCTAGCAGCATAGTGATTGATGGAATTCCAAATTCACAATCTTCATCATTTAACGGCATCCTGACGCTAGGGGCAGTCAAAGCTGGTTCTACTGTAAACATCCATTATTTTATCAGGGTAAGTGAACATGTACTGGGTCGTTTCCTTAAAGGCTTAGTAACCGCTCAATACTTCTTCAATCTGGATGGACTTGAATACACTGGCGAGAGCCAGTCAAACAGTTATATATTAAGCGTTGAAGAGATCAGTGAATAAGAAATCACATATCCCCCATCCCCATGAATATACTTTAGTTACAACCCCAAAACTTAAATATTTATATTTCATGGGAGGTGGTCATCCTGTCGCAATCATCTGGTCCCTTTTCCTTTGTAGTCTCAAAAGAAGACTGGTCCCTTCATCGTAAAGGCCATCAGGATCAGGAACGTCATCAGCAAAAGGTCAGAGAAGCTATCAAGGATAATTTGCCGGATCTCGTGACCGAAGAAAATATTATTTTGTCAGGTGGTAAGCAGATTGTGAAGGTTCCGATTCGCAGTCTGGATGAGTATCGAATTATTTATAACTTTCGTAAGCAAAAGCATGTAGGACAGGGAGACGGGGACAGTCAGGTCGGCGATGTACTGGGGCGCGATTCACAGTCACAGCCCGGCAAAGGGGAAAAAGCAGGCGATCAACCCGGTCAGGACACCGTGGAAGCAGAGGTCAATCTGGAGGATCTTGAGGATATCTTGTTTCAGGATATGGAGTTGCCACATCTGAAGCCCAAGAATAAGGAAGAGATCGAGGTTAAATCCATCACCTTCAATGATATTCGTAAAAAAGGCATGATGTCCAACATCGATAAGAAACGTACACTTCTGGAGAACCTTCGGCGTAATGCAAGCAGAGGGAATCCCGGAATTCACAGCATAAGTCCTGATGATCTTCGCTACAAAACATGGGATGACATTCGAACGCCTCACTCCAATGCCGTCATTATTGCGATGATGGATACGTCAGGTTCGATGGGTGTTTCATTAATAACTAAATAATATCATAGCGATATTTGATGTCAACATCTTCTTCTGAAATTGTAATAGTCTCAATAAGTTCATGCAACAATGTTCTAACCATTCCTATATTACTGATGTCTAAATTCAGAAATTTCTCGGTCAATTGGACGATATTAGCACTCCTATTTTCCGATTCTTTCACTGCACTTAACTTATTTTCAAGAATTGATATTTCTTCATTAATAGCAACAGACCTGCTCTTCAAGTCGAGCATTTGCTCTTTATATGCTTCTTCAGAGAATAACTCCCGTTGTTGAAAAATATCTACTTGGTCTTTCTTGATTCTATCTTTTTCTTTACTCCGTCTGCTGATTTCCTCTTCTAGCCTTTTAATATCATCACTTCTATTAGAAGATGATTCAATTTCGGTAGAAGATAGTCGAAGTAGTCTGTTTTGAACTATTTGAACAATACTCGGTTCAAGTTTATCCGCATTAACATTCGCTTGTGAGCAAGCATCTCTACCATATTTGTGATATGTCTTACATATATAATAACGATACTCTTTATCCTTGGTACTCCTCTTTTGGCAGACCATTCCTTCTCCGCACTTTTTACAGTATAGAATTCCAGTTAGTGGGTGGTATGCCCTTCTGGGCGTTCTGTGGTGCCCACGGTCACTTATTTTTTCTTGCACTGAATAAAACGTTTCTTTGTTTATGATTGGTTCATGTGTGTTTTCGATGGTTAGCCAGTCACCCTTGTCAATTTTTATGGTTATTTTTTTCTTTGTCATTTTACCTGAATCATCGTACTTTCGTTCAAGTTCATTCCTCTTCTTCCCATAAACGGTATGTCCGATATAAACAGGATTCACTAATATCTTCTTTACAGTTTCTCTGCTAAAAAGATTACCGTTATTAGTTCTTTTCCCTCTATTATTAAGCTGCTGCGCAATTAAGAATGTGCCAACATCGCTATTTACATAAAGGTCAAAAACATCCTCAATAATGCCTCTAGTTTCAGGATCGATATCAAGTGTCTTGGTTACTTTATTTAATACATATCCAATCGGAGCTGTAGTGTTCCATTGACCTCTACGAGCCTTTTCCTTTTTACCAGTGCTAACCCGCACCGAGGTTTTCCTACTTTCTTGTTCCGCTAGAACAGATAATATACCAAAAGTAATGTTATCTTTGTTCAAACTATCGTAATTATCGTTAATGGCAATAACCCGTATTCCGTATTGTTCGAACATACCAACAATTGCAGGATTTTCTTGCTTATCTCTCCCAACACGGGCAACTTCTTTAAATACTAATACTTGAAACTTTTTCTCTTTTGCCAATTCTATCGCCAATTTCATAGCTTCTCTGTCAAAAACACTTGTGTAATAACCAGAAACGGCGTTATCTACGAAAATACAATTTTCATCAACAACAAATTCAGGACCCAATCTATTAATAAATTCTTTGCTTTGGCTAATTTGGTTTTCTACTGTGTCTCCTTGCTTATCAGTACTGTCACGAGCATAGACCCCACACACTATTTTATCCATGTTGTCCCTCCTTATTTTTAGTTAATTCTAAACTGATAGTCTCGTTTTTACAACAATATTATTAACTAAAAAAGAAGCCCTGTACTAGGCTTCTTTTTTAATGTACTGATCGCTTTTTATTATTTTTTTCACTTTTACCGTAATATTAAGCCCGTATTCTCGTTTAGCGTAATCCTGTATACCACGTTCTAACCATTCATTGAGAGGCTTTGTTCCATTTATTTCCCTAATGTTGAAAGCATTCTCCTCCCCTCGCTATATAGCAAAATGTATTCATTCAACCACTTGTCCTATTCAGGATTTATTTCATCGTCCACCTTTTCCACGATTAAATTCAAATCAAGTGCCAGCTTATAGAACGCCTTCCAACGTATTTTCTTGTACGTACCTGCGCTGATTGGAGGCTTGAAACAAAAGGCATAAACTTTCTCATGGGTGATGTAATCATGTTCGTTGGTCATATACCTCTCTTCGATCAGGAACTTCTCCATTCGTGGGAGCCTGCGGACAATACGCTCAATTCGTTCGCAATACTCTCGGCGAGCTGCCTTACCATCGACATTATGGATTGCGATGTTGGAGGTCTGATCAGTCGTAACTCCAGTAAATCCTTTTGGGGAGTCTGACCAAGCTGCCGTGGTTGTTGCCTCTCGATCATCGAAGGTCAGAAATTTATTTTCTCGGTATCTGTATAGCGCTGCCTCAACCGCAGCCTGCGTCCGTTCTCTATCTATCTCTGGCAGGAAGCTTTGTTGCACCTGCTATCACCTCACTGTAAAAGAATCCCCCGACCGAAGCCGGGGCGTATACCATCTTAGAACGGCAGATCGTCATCACTCTCAGGGATTTTAGGACCATCACCATCACCGTTTTCAGCAGCAGCTTCTGCTTCAGCGAGCTGTTCAATCGTGAGTTGACCCTTGTCTTCCAATTCAATCGTACCGTCTGGATTAACCTTGCCTCGTACTCCTTCTCTTGGCTCTTCATGATCCTCTTCATCGTCATCACCTCGGAACTCTTCAATGCTCATTTGAGATTCAGCGATTTCCAAAACTACATCTGATCCAGCCTTCCGATAGAATTCATAGGAGTTTTCAGAGGATGTGTCACCCTTGACGATGAACTCCAGTACTGTCTTCTTAGCATCCTTCGTACTCTTACTGAATTCGGTTGTTAGTGACTGTTCTACGCCGTCAATACTCAACACAACTACCGACCTCGTCATTGCGTTAAGCTCAGGCTTCTTCTCGTCATCACCCTTTACATGGAACTGTACAAGCTCCTTTTTGGAGTCCTTGGTTTGCTTGTTGAAGTGTGCTGCTATTTGAATTTTCATTTATAATTGCTCCTCTCAAATTTGGGTTATAATCTATCTTGTTTATAAAAAAGGATGAGCGCTGCCAGTAATATCATCTGTCCTACGGTTAATCCTGCTATGAAGCTGCCGATATTGGACATGTATATCCTCTTCTCCCCCTTATACCTCTCCCCAGTGTCCATTGCGCTTGAGAATGGCGATTACTTCATCTACATATGATTCGTCTGTATTGATGACCAGGTACGTATTCCGCGGATTCTTTCCCTCAGCTCGGCGGTTATCTTCGATTGATTCTGCTATGTGACCAAGAGCAACCTTTTCCTCGTGTGTTAATTGTTCAACGTCATCGTTTTTAAAAATAGAAAACTTAAATGCCATTCCTTCAAGGTTTTCCATCGTGTATCGTCTCCTTTGATTGGGGTCTCAGACCCCTAAATTGATTTCATTGCATTCGCCTGCTTTAATTCAGCCTTTTTAAGCATTATTTTGAACCTTTCATACAATTCCGGATTATCTTTATCCATTCCATGTTTCTCATAGAATTCTATATCTGCATTGATATCGTCGATGAGCCATTGCCACGGTTTGTGTTGTTGCATGTGTCTCAGCCCCCTTATAAGTTCAGTACTGCTAATAATGCACATTTACAAATTGCTTCCGGTGCACTTGATTGCATAGATGTGACCGCCAATTCATCTTCGTGTTCGTATATCGCACAATCGAATAATCTGTTTTTTTCAAAGGAGACACCTTGCACAAGCACATCTTTGTGATCATTCATCAAATGTGTTACTACTTCCCATGCTGCGGATATGTCTTTGCTATATTGTTTCGGATAAGTTGATAGGTCTCCTAGCCTGATCCATCCACTTCTAAATTTGTCTCTTTCGCGACCCATAACCGTTACTGCTACTTCAATATCAAGTTCGTTACCTATCTCCATCGCCAGTATCTCTTCCCTTGTGAGTGTCATTGGTTATCTCCTTCCTCAACCTCAAATTAATGCGTGATCTACTATCACGAGTGAATTATTTGGTATTTCCTTGAACATTGTCTTGGCTTCGCTAAAGCTTTTGCCCTCTAAACATTTGGCGAAAAGGTACAGTGCTTCATCTTCGTGCACATGTCTGCCTTTGGCAGCACGTAATTTCATGGAGTCTGTAAATCCTACCAACTCAGCAATATTTTTTTCATACACTGGTACAGCGGTTAGCTCTACAGGCACATCACTGTGATTGATGAGTTCACCCTTAATCAAAGCGTAGTAAGGTTCGTTAAATTCGTAATACATGATCTATTCGCCCTCCTTGGGTGCTGGGGTATCTGGGTAAAGGGTGGAGAATGCGGACCTGACCTTCTTAGCAAGGAAGTAATCCGGTTCTCCTTTGCATTCGCTCAATGCTAAATCGATAGCCTCTTTCAGCCGTTGTTCCCGTTCTCCGCGCTCTTTGGCTTCTTGGAGCCAGTAAGGAAGAGCCTTTGAAAATTCAGTTTCGTAATACGGCATATTGCTGTTTCCGTAACGTTCAACCAGCGCCATATCCTTTTGCCAGTCCCTTGGTGTCATTGGGCTTCCTCCCCGGTCATTGTTGATTTCTGCTCGCGAAACATAATTGATCCGCCTGTCTTTTTCAATATGGACTCCCGTAACAGTTCTTTTCCTTCCTCATCTCCAGAACCTTCAAAACTTGCGTTTCCGTAATCGAATAATGAATTTATAATTGTTATTTCGTTAGCGGTTAGATATATAGACTTGCCTTTCATCTCTTATATCCTCCTTTCCCACAAGGAGGGCTATTAACCCTCTCTGTCCCTGTATCTTCGTACTATTCAACAATCTCTCGCAGTATAAACTCCCTTACCCTTGACAGTTCACTTTTTGCGACAACAACAGCGTCTGAAATTTCAGCAGCATTAAAGTGAATAATTTCATGGATAAATTCGTGAATCATAGCACTCAAATCATCTGTTGAAGTAGAAATATCACTCCAAATATCTTTCTCAGCCCAGTCAAGTACATCTTCTTTTCGAATCGCAAATTGTTTTTCTTTGCTGGTTGCAATCTCAGGAAGCTTTTGCTTGCAACATTGGCAATAGGCTCTTTTTGTAACATAGTTCACAATAATTTTTTCGTTTTCCATTTAAATTCCATCTCCTTCGCTATATGCGTCTACTCTGCCTTTGGGAGAGGAGGGATACTCCTACTCCCTTAATGATCTCTTGCGGCTCGCGCCTATTCGGTCGTTACGGGGGCCTCCGTCCCTAATCCATCAGAATAGTTGTATCTGCCCAATGTGGTAGTTCATCAGCAGCAGTTCTTGTGCTGTGTTATTGTTACCATTTACTACTTGCCGCGCCGCCTGGAATCCCTCTCTGTGCCACTTTCCACCCTGTTCAGCTGCTGGGTAAAAATCATCAAGTAATCTATCATCGTAATAAGAGATAAGCGCTTTGCCCTTTATACTGTTGAGTAATTCTGCTAGATCCCGGTGGTCTTGTTCATTAAATCCTCCGGCATAATATTTCTCCCGACCAATATAGGGAGGATCAACGTAGAACAGTGTATCGGGCCCATCATATACCCGAATGATGTCCCGGAAATCTCGGTTATCTATCATCACGCTTTGCATGCGCTTAGAAAAATCAGGTATGACCTGACAAGCTGACCGATACGTCCGGGCTGTGTTGTGCTCTCGACTGTGCCTCCAACCGGTATTGGTGCTGAAATCTTCTGCAGAATTTCCTTTTGCTATCCCAGATCGGTTTACGTAGAAGAATCGGACAGCTCGAGTGAAATCATCATCAGGTGATTTCTCTCGTTTCCATTTGTCATAGAGTGCTCGACTATATGGAAGAGCGTCACACTCCTGCTGCAATAGCTTTGGCTCCGTTATGGCCATCATCAGAAAGTTGACCACTTCACCGTCAATGTCGTTATACACTTCGCTGTAAACTGGCGCTTTCTGAGCAATGACATGCGCCGCGCCGCCGAATGGTTCCACGTAACAGGTATGGTCCGGCATTTTGCTTATGATATGCTGCGCCACTTTGCTTTTACCTCCGAACCAGATCAACGGGCTGCGAGTGCTCATTTGTTAACCGCCCCCTGGAGCGTGATATATGCCGCCTCTGCCCTCTCTCGGGGGCAAATGTTTGTCTTATCCTTTAGCTGTGTCATGACTTACCCTCCCCGATCTGTTCTGATGCCCATTTGCCTTTACCAACTCCACAAGCTACCTCATATGACCAGTAGGACGGGCAATCTGTGGTATCTGGTAGCATTTTGGTATCTCCCAAACTCTCAGATTCACAAGTTGTGGAGTCTGTGTGGTCGGGATGCCACATGTTCCAGTAACAATCAGTGCAGGAACATTCACCGTTCCAGTTCGAGTCCTGCGTGGCTGCGATCCTTTCAAACACTTCCTCGATGCTTTTCACGCCTTGTCGCTCCCTTCCTTATTTCCTAGAGCTGCTATGATTGCACGTTCCGCTGAATCTGGACTGTACTTACCATCAATTGGTGTTAAGTGATAAAGAGCATCTTTTAGAGCCTCCCGTTGCCGGGCTATGGTCTGCTGTGCCTCTACTAACTCTAGGTTCACTCGTTCTTTCTCCCTCCAATATTCAACGACCATTTTTCCCGTCGCATAATCAGAAAGGTATGTCTCGTTACAATCACAAACATGTTCTCCGCACACATGGCATGGAATTACCGTTCTTTCCGCGATAACTAGAAGTTCCTCGTTCTGTTGTTGTGACTCTTCTAGAGCAGCCAGTAACTCCAATGCCATATGTCCCGGCAACTTTCCGAATTTTTCTACGAACTCTGCATGCTCTTCTATCCGTTCTGGTGTCATATTCATAATGGATTCATTCCTCCCAAAATGTCTTCAGACAGCCGGACCCATATAATAGCGCCTTGTGGGTGAGAATACGGTATTGGTTCTGGCAACTTACGAGCGTTTTCCAACACCCATGCAAACCGTTCCTTGTAGCCATTAACTACCTCAGATGCCTTACCGTCAGGGATACAATGCTTATCGCGGGTATCTTCGAAATTAGGCTTTGATAACTTGATACAGTCTGTCAACTCCGCTGTGCCATAGATCAGACCACTACCACTTTTGATGATGGCTATTGTGCCGCGATGATGTGTAACACGACTGCGGATCTCCCAAGTCTTTTCTCCAGATAGGATTAGATCAGCCCATCTTTCTTTTATGATCAAACCGTTCATGCCCTTACCACTCCCTTTTGGACAGCGGAATCCGGTTAAGCTGGTTCTTTTTCTTGATGAATGCTGCTTGCATTGTCTGAAAGCTTTCAGGGAACGCCTTTCCCGCTTTCACCAGTTCCAGCCTCATTGCGTCCAGTTCAGGCATTGTGTTGCAATCCTTTATCTTCTTCAAAAGTTCTTCCATCGTTTATCTCTCCTTTGGCTTGTTAGCTTCCTGCTCGGTCAACCAGTCGCAATACCGTTGACAGTCTTCTTCTGTGCGGAAATAAACGCCATAGTATGTTTCTTTGATGGATTCAAAACTTTCCCCTGAATAAATGAACCTTGGTACGTTTGAACCTCCAAGGTACTCCAATTCCAAGCCATCAGCTTCAGAGTAGGGTTTATACCAAGCCATCAACTTCCCGTTTCTGACTTCGAACGCAGAGCAAATGTGTTATTCGGTTTGTAAAAGGAAATGTTGTTGTTACAGCCACAGTCTTCTGAAAGTTTTTTTCCTGATGGGGAGAGAAAATTAATCTTTCTCCGTTCGTCGCATTTTTCACATTTAGGTCCGCTTTTCCAGTTCTTTCGAGCAGTAAACAACTCGACTTTCAAGTCACCCATTAGCTCTAAAAGTCGTTCACGGCGCACCTCATTTTTTAGGTTCCTTTTTTGCATATCCAATTCAACAACCTTTTGGTTGTAATCTCGTTTGATCGTTTCAAGGTTCTGTTTAATCTCTTGCAGTTCAGCGTTCTCCTTCCGCAACCGCTCGATCTCCGCTTTATGTTCATCCTTGACAGCGTTCATCAGAGATTCTTTGAATTGATCAATTTGTTCTTCAAATTCGCTAGGTTCCCGGTAAAAGTCGTCATCGAAATAGCTCATCTTGGATACACCGCCTTGATTTTGTGATTGACCCTGTTCTTGGGTCTTTTCCGTCGCCGTTTGATTTCAGCAATGGCATTACGTTTATAAATTGGTGCAGCTCCGTCATCGTTATAGGCAATCTCATAAAGCTGTCCTAGCGTTGCTTTTTTCCAGTTCACCCCTGCACCTCCCTAAAAATCAATCCGGCTCCGAATGAAATCCCTGATAGATTCAACATCCGCAATCAGTTCTCGTAGGTTTGTCGCCTGGCTAGAGCTAATCCTCATCTTCAAAAACTTCTGAGCTGCCCCCTGAACGTCATGGAAATATCCGTGAGTCTTAAAGACAGGCTTGCCTTCCGTTTCTCCTTTTGCAGGTTTAGATATGGCTCCTGTATATTCCTTAAGGACAAACTCCCGATCATCAGATTCAATATAAAAACCGCCTTCGATAAGCACTTTCATGGTTGTTCCTCCTTAAAATAAGAACTGTTGTTCCTTCGAATGGGTGTGACTGCCCGCCGCCGCAGGCTTCCCTGGGCGCTTGTTCGGTTTTTTTGGTTTCTTCTTTTTCGTTTTTTCGTACTCCTTATATGCCTCTGGATCAATGATGGACCAGATCACTTCATGTTGGTAAAGAGGGTATGACTCCATTGGTGTTCCGTTCCGCACCCTATATATCGCCTCACATATCTTTGCGATAATATAGGCATCTACAATGTCATGACTGGGATTCTCGTATCCGAAATGCTTCAGGGCTGCTACTGCCATTGCTTCCTTTTTGGCTTTACCTTTAAGCAACACCTTCGATCCCGGTTCCCCTATCCAGCTTTGGACATCCACATATTTTTTCACCGCCAGTGGAGCTATCTCCTCAAAGGTTAACCCCTTCCGGGTGATCATCCCTTCCAGCCCGCCGTGTATTTTAGCAGTGGTTATGAGCATCTGTGAGCCGTTCGCTACCCCTTCTTTCAGGATTACATCCTCGGGTTTTAGCACGTTATAAAGCTGGTTCTCAAGCGACATGCGTTGTTCTGGAGATATACCACCTTTAACGTCTTTCCCTTTTCCTCTAAAGGTCACTTCTAGAACTGGATTCCCATCTTCATCAAGAGCAACAACAGCTGTTTGAGTAGCAGGGTCAATCCCTACGAATCGCATACCCCCACTCCTTCCGGCTCCAAGGAATCAAGTGTATGATGCTTAAATAAGTTAACCGTGCAGCATAAGCGATCCGCTTTTTATAGTAGAGTTCTGTTTCCTTTTTCACTGTTTCAAAGTGTTCCTGACACAATGGTACAAGCGCCCATGTATGTGTAGCTACTGAATGGCAATGATGGCCATGATGACATCTGCATTCTTCCATCTATCATCCCTCCTATTTGAATTCTTGATATGCAACCCCTGCAGCCTTGTAAAGCTTGATGCGTACTGGATCTGTAAGCAGCATCTGACCTCGCTTATATTCAAGAATGCGCTGCTCAACGAAGTCATAGGTAATCCGCAGCTTTACCTTCTTTGCTGGATCAAGTAAAGGATCTTCCAGATCAATAGAAGTTGTAACCATCCATGAGAGCGATTTTTCATAGGCTGCTTCATCTTCGATTTTTTTGTTGCTCATGATGCAAGTCCTTCGTCTTTCCGCTTTTGTTTAATTTTTTTGTCGATATTGAGGAGAGACTGGCATGGCTTATCAAAAACCATACTTACAGTGCCTGTGCCAACATTCCTTCCTTTAGCTACAATCAGATCCATCAATCCTTTACGACTGCTATCAGCGTTGTAATAATCGTCACGGTACAAGAAAATCACCACATCAGCATCACTCTCTATGTTCCCGCAGTCTCGTATGTCAGACATAACTGGACGTTTGTCATTGCGTTCATCCACTTTGCGGCTCAATGCTGCCAAGCATACAACCGGAATATCAAAATCACGTGCGATTTGCTTCAACTCGTAGCTGATGTATTTATACATTTCACGCTCGCTACCAAATGATTTCTCGCTACGTAGATGTTGTAGATAATCAACGTAAAGTGTAAGTTTCGGGAACTTACGAATCAGCTTCGCTACCTTTCGGCGGATAGATTCGACTGTTGGGGCTGAAGTGTCATCAATGAATATTTCTCTTCCTTCGATGATTTCAGCGGCATATCCATAACGCTCCCAATCTCCATTTGTCATCTTCCCAGATTTCATGCGTGCCAATTCTAACCGGCTGGCTGCAGCTATCATCCGTTCTAAGATGTTCATGTCTCCATCTTCACCTGATATAAGCAACGCTGCTGATCCATCCGCTGTAGAAGCAAGAATTTCGTTACAGATATAGGCCGTCTTCCCTACAGATGGCCGTGCTCCGACAACAATGAAGTCTCCATCCTGATGCCCTTTGGTCAGATCATTTAGATCATTCGAGCAGCTTTTTCGTCCTGTTACCCCACCAGGGTTCTGTGAACGTTTGATGATAACTGACGTATGCCTTTTAATTAGGTCGGATATTCGTACTATCTCCCCACCGTCAGAAGTTCTAGCCTGAATCTCTTCGATTCGAACTATTTCACTTTTCATATCATCCAGAGATCCGCCTGAATAAATTTCACGCGCTGCCCTCTCTGTTTCTCGCTGGACATGTGCCTCGTTGACTATTCCCATGTAGTGCTTAAACATTGATGCTGATGACTCAGGTACACTCCTTGATATATCTATCAGAGCTATACCTCCGCCGATCTTATTGAGATCTTCCCCCCAATGCTTAATCATGTCAGGGATATAAAAAGGATCTTTTCTATCAGCAAACCTTTTGTAGGCGTTTTGCAATACCTGGAGAATAAGCCCATTGTTCCATTCTGGATTGAAGCTGTCTTCTCTCAGTACACACTCTTCCATGAGAGACTTATCTTTAATGATTGCTCCAAGAACGTTTATTTCAGCTTCATACAGGTAGTTGTAATTATTCAACGTTGTCGTCACCACCTATCAACCGCTTTTTCGCTAATCGCTCCAGCAGTTCATGGATGTGATCTGGCATCGGTATAACTTCGTTGCTTTCGTGGTACTCCAGTAGCGCAAGTTGCTCCTGCTTTTGCTCCAGCGCCTGAATGTCGTAAATGGATGGCTTAGGCTTATTGTAGAAATTGCCCACAATATCCGATGGCTTTGGAGGAAATGGACTTGTACGTAAGTGAGTCATTAAGTTCCTCCTCGCCTCTTCTACAGGAACTTCCTTAACCACCTCATACCAAACGTTAAATGTCGATTGATCCTTGACCGATGGCCCGTGTACCTTCTCGCTGATAGCCAGGAGTAACGTCAGTTCTTCCCCCGTCACCATGCAACCCTCCTAACTTCTGTTCAAGGAATGAAGGTTCTTTTTGAGCTAAAGCTGTTCTGGCATCTCCGTATGTTTCACCATTCCAAGTCCAGTCATCTTGCCAGACCTCATGATTAACTGCTGTATCCCCACTTTTCATAACCCTGCCTGACTTCTGGCAGTATTCCACATAGCAAGCTGTGCCTTTGATAATTTCATCCATCGTTACATTGCCTTTCTTCAACTCAGGCTCTACATGTGTGTTCCAATGGACAGACGCCTTTGCTTTCCCTTTCTTGTTCGGATATGAAGACCAGAATTTATTGAACGATTCCGAGTACTTCCGCATGTCCTGTTCCTCCTCTAAAGGTTTAAAACATTCTTCTTTAATACTTTCTTCTTTAATACCTTTTTCTTTCTTTGGTTGTTCTGCTGGTTGCTCTGCTGGTTGATTAGAAAAATCCTGCTGGTTGCTATCACCCTCAAAGCCTTGTGGGGCAAGGGGTTCTGCTGGTTGCTCTGGATAATTCTGCTGGTTGCTCTGCTGGTTATTCTGCTGGTTAGTTGAAGGGGTATATTCGAAGGCATAAACAGTGAATTTATTGAACTTTTGAGTCCTCCTAATGAACCCTTCAGCAACCAGTTTTTTAACCAGTGTCTTCAACCTTTGGTCTGAAATATCTAACCTTCGACACCAAGCAGGACGACCAAATATGAACTCTTTTTGATGGATCGTTACCTCAATGCCTTCGATAGTTCGCTTTTCAGGCTTATCCGAAAACCTAGCGACAAAGTACATTTCGCAGAAGACCATCCAATAGTCTTTATCACGCCTTAGCCAGTGGTTTTGCAACTCTCGTCCGATCTGGATGTAACCACTCATACTACCTCACCTGCTTTACTTTAAAAGGGCAGTTTGTGATCCTCGTGCCGCTGAAAGTGGTCAAAAATCCAGTTGGTCAAACGTTCAGCGTCGTTTCCCTCGTCTGCTACAGGAGGTGTGCTCATCCAGCACTTAATAATTTCAGTTACTTCTGATCGGATATTTGATAGAACAACCTTCTCTGGTTCAGGTTCTTCGGTGTATCCGTTAACTAGAGCTGATAAGAAAATCATTACTCGAATTTTCCCTCCCTCTGTTTGACCGTACCCCGTCCATTTTAAAAGTTTGCTCACTCCGTAATGCTCTTTGTTTGCACCATTTGCCGTGAAAAACCTATTCGCTATATCCGCATTTGAAATTTCTCTAATAATTAACTCATCAAGTTCGGCAGCGACTTCCCTTGGTAGTTGTACTTTCTTGCTGTTACGCCAAGATTCCAATTCCCACTCCAGTTGTTGAATGCGTTCCTTAAGCGCTCCAATATGAGGGGCAAAGTTTATGGCGTATTCACCGTTACGAAGCTTTTCATTTTCCTTTTTTAGTTCACCAACCATCAAGCCGCCTTCTGCAAGTGATTTCTCAAGAGCCTTTCGTTCCTTATCCCACGACTCTCTGCGCTCATTGACGTATTTTTCTAGATTTTTGATAGTTATCCCAGCGTTAGCTAATCTCTCGGTCAGCTCTTCATTGTGTTCAATCACATCGGCTTGAGCTGGTAGGTCACCTATTACAACATAACTGTCATAAGGAACGATCTGACCTGAGTGAATGCCTTCGATGATTTGTGCATTCTTACATGGATTAAGCGCCTGAAGTGGACCTAGTGACTTTTCATCTAAAAAACGTGCAATATATTTTCCGGCGGGTGCTTCCCCACTGCTTCTTTTGTTTAGAATTTTTATTTCAATTGGCATTTGCTGCACCTCTATTTCATAGTTTTTTGATTCTATATTTTCGGTCTTTCCGATCCCTACCGCTCGTCAGCTCACCATAACAGCGAGGACATACCCGAGTGCGTCCAATGTATTCCTCACGCTCTGGATTGATCTCTTGACCACACACCTTGCAATCTGGACTGATGACGTGTATCTCTACTTGTACAATGGGTTCATTTCTCATAGAGCTGATCCCTGAAATCTACCGCCCACTGTTTGCCATCCTTCGTGTAATCAATCCAGTTGTGGCAGGTCCCAGTATTAACACTAGGACCGCAGAGCATTGCCACATCCTTCACAGTCGTTTTGCCGTCGATCTGCCAGCGCCGAATTAGATGGGCACACTGTAAGCCTTTGATACTCCCGCAGCGTTCACAGCGTCCACCTGATCGTTCCATAGCTGCGTTGTAGACCTCGTTGCTAATTGCTCCGCGTTCTTTAGCAGTGGGCTTGTTGCGTTTATGCTTTGGCTTCTTCACTGGGTGGAAACCAAAGGTACTCATCAGTAGAGGCTCAATTCTTGAAAGTGTTTGATTCTACTGATCTTCTTCGTCTGCCGGCAGTACTCGCACTTCTCACAACGTACTGGTTCTACCTTCCCGGACTTGACCGCCTTTACTCGTTCAATGTGATTGCCAACAATCCGTAAATGAGCTGCGATTGCGTCATAATCGAAATAAATGATTTCATGATCCGGTGGATCTTGCTTGGTTACAACAACCATATGAGGCAGCAACCAATCCTCTTCTTTTCGTCCAGATACTTTACGTTCAACCTCGGCGTATACAGCCATCTGAATGATGTAGCCGTAGTGGTCTAGAAAGTTCTCATAAGCCTGTGATTCACTGTTCCACCATTTTCCGTCTATTTCTTTTAGTGCCTTCAAATCAGCGAATATTTTATGCTCTGGTTGGTAGCTATCTAGCATCACTTTCCAAGGAATACCGAACATTTCCGTGCTCATTATGACTTCCTTCTGTCCAGCCAACGCCTTCATTACTAAAGGATCGCTTTCTAACACCTCAATCATTTTGTTGCAATGTTTGAAGTTAGCTTTTAATTGTCCTGCCGTCTTTCCGGTACTGGCATATAGTTCCGGATTATCAGCTTTGAATTCATCAAGCGTTCCTTCGTTCCACGCATGAACATAATGCCCTTCCATAAAAGCTGTGACAGAAGGTTGTACATATTCGCCGCTGATCTTTGCCATTGCCTGAGCCTCACAACCCCCATAGGAGGGAAGGAAACTCTTGAACTGGCTCACGCTCATATAGTAACGGTTGGCTTCTTGGCTGAAATAATTACTCTTGTTCAGTTCCACCGGAAACCCCCTCCTTCACCTCAGTGAATTCACCGTCAATCACAGTCGCTTTGGGATTCAGCGGACTTTCCTGTGCCGGACGCGCCCGTTCCTGGTTAAAGTCCATGTCTGCAGCTTCTTCGAAGGCTTTCTTTTGCTCGATTGTGTCAAAATCCAATTCAATGTTCTTGCAAAGACGGCGGAGTATTGTTTTCTTATACATCTCTCCCGGAGTTGCCACCCATGCCTTGGAATATTCATTCGTCTTTTTGTTCTTCCGTGAGAAGTTGACCTTGATTTCCTCGATCTCTTTTTTACTCATGGTGTCGTAGTTCATTGAGCCATCTTCGTATAGGACAATAGCGAAAGCACCTAATATTTCTCCATCGTTAAACGGGAGTGGCTTAAATGAAATTGACTGCTTGCCGCCTTCAATCGTCTCGGTAAACTCATCGCCAATTCGCACCAATTTGGCATAAATGTCCTTGATCTTATTAATGCTGTACTTCTTGGCAAGCTTGACCTCGCCTTTGTAGTCTGTTTGAAACTCGACGGACCCTCCATAGATAATGGCGTAGCATTCCTTATTAAAGAAATCTAGCCCCAAGAATGCTCCTTTGAGCATCGTTCTGGCTACGCTCATGGCGTTACATTCTGCAATTCCATTGGTATCCTGCAGAACGGTCAGACAGTTTTGCATAAATCTAGTCTTATTAAAACCGGAGGGCAATGCCTCTGATTTAGCATCAATTAATTTTTCAAGATTGCTATGAATTGTGGCTAACTGAGTATTTGGCTGTGCGTTTGTCATTTCTTATCCCTCCACAATTTCGATATTCAGATCTTTGCCCTCAACCGTGGAGAGCAAGAAGTATTGGTAATCATCGTGTTGAGCGGAATCCAGTATCGCTTTTTGCTTGCTTCCAAGGTTCTGATAACCATCAATGCAGATTACCTTTAGCGGACCTGACTGAGCCTTAGCGAGCTTAAATGCGAAGTCTAACGCCTCACCTTCAGACAATCCGTCGATAAGTGTGCCATCAATCCGAATTCGACCTTTATCATCTACTGTCAGTCCATCCACTGGCAGTGCAGCAGTCTTAAGCAATTCTTTCGGCAGATCGCGAGCCTTCTCGATCTTGGCGGTTAGGTCAGCGGACCGCGCTTCTTTCGGAGACAACTTCTCGCGAATGATATCGTTCATCCGTTCCCACTCTCGAAGGTACTCTTTCATCTCAGCCGCTTTATGAGCAGCAGCTTGTAACGGCTCAGGGTCAATCCATTCAACATCAGCAATCACTTGCTCAGCATCGCCTGACTTCGCTTTCTCGGCCGCAATCAAACTGGCTTCGTGGTCTTTGATCTTCTCCAGATCCTTGCGCTCATGTTCCGCGATATTGTTAAGTGAAGAAGACTTTTCTGCGATCAATTGACGGTGCTCGCTGACATATCCTTTATTCAGTTCAACTTCACGCTGGACATCTTCCCGTACGTTAAGCTTTTTCTGTTGATATTGAAGCTTGAGGCGTTCAATTGCCTGCTCCATTTCGTTGTCCAACTGTAGGGATGCATCTGCGATTCGGCGGTCAGCATCGTCAATGATCTTTTGATCCTGCTCGATACGCTCCTCTAACCTCTTGATGCTGTCTTGCAGTGTATCGCGTTGTCTCCGGTAATCTAAAGTCTTTTCTTCGGTAGCGTTAGCAGAGCGCCGTTTGATGTCCTCGATCCGCAATGTCAACCCGTCGATTAAGGATCTAGCCTCTTCTAGCTTCTTATTTGATTCCTGAGCATCAGACAGTTTGCGATAGAGCTTCTGCAGGTCAACCCCGCGCCACTCTTCGCCATCATAGTTCGGTGGAAGGTCCCGCTTAATTCCTTCGATGTTTGCTCGTAATAGATTTATCTCACGGTTAATGCTGGAACGTTCTTCGAAATATGCTGATTCTATCTGCTTCAAAATTTGTAAGATGTGCAATTGATAATCTGCTTCGGGCATCTCGCCAAACCAAGCCTTGATGTTCTCAACCGTCCAATCGATCTGAAGCATATTCAGGATGATCTCAGTCTGCTCTTTGGAATCCTTCTGAACGAATTCAATCGGACGGAAAATATCGCCGTTGATTAGCTTTCGCAAGAATCCCTCCGTGCTGTTTACTGCCTTGCTATCATGCTTAACCTTGAGATAGTCCGCCTTTTCCGACCGAACCTTTCGGGTGATCTGGAGACCGTCCGTAAGCTCTACAAACAATTCAGCCTCTTCTTGTCCGTGGCTGATGACCTCTGTACGCCGACTATTATTGGTCAATGTCTTTTCAAGCGCCTCTATTAAACTGGTTTTCCCAGCGCCAGAGTCACCATCAACTTTATTGATCTTGCCGGGAGATACTTCTAGTTCACTAATCCCTAGCCAATCCGTGATTTTAATCCGTTTGATATGCAACATCTTTACAGCCTCCTGATTTGTGTGTTATAGTGACCGTGAATTTTTGAATAAGTGTTTGACTAACGTCCCCGGTTGCAGCCAGGGGCGTTTTTACTGATGGCTGTAAAACTTGATGAATGGTTTTCCTGTGCGTTTAGCCTTGGCTTTACGAAGAGAACGAGGGATAATACCGCCATATTCTTTAATGATTGCTGATGCAACAACGGAAGGACCAAGTGATCCAGGCTTGTACGCTGTCTTCTCGGATGCCTCATGCTTGAATTGACGGCGTGATTTGAAGAGTGCAAAATCCTTGGCAGCTTGTGACTGAACAGCGGCAATAAAAGCGTGTTTCTTGTTGGTGATGCGGAATTTTGTTTTCATGAATGATTCCTCCGATATGATTTATTTGTTGTTACAGTGCAGCCAATTCTTCCTCAAGCTGCTGGATTTCTTCGTTGACGGCCTGAACAGCAAATGTCTTTATCTTTGCTACCACTCTTGCTGAATCCCGATTACCGTTATAAGCCTGAGATTCCAAATCAACTTGCGTTGTATTCCATTTGAACCTTATTTCTTGAGCATTGATGAGTTGTTCAGCTTGCTTAGTGAGACCATCAATTTTATTCACAATTGCAGTGGCTTTCTTAGTGCGATCCGTCATGTACTCCAGTGTCTTTCTGTCCATCATTTAGCCTCGCTTTCTAGTGTTTTGGGCTCAAAACCCCGTTTTTGGCAAAAAAATAATAGGACTACTCGTTTTCGCAGTCTTTGCAGGTACGCGGATACCCCGGTTCCTTACCATCAACCAACCCGCCACATACATCACACATTAGACCATTTAAGATATCTTCAGCTGCTTGCCCCATTGTTTTGTTCACCTCCCTTTACGTCTACTTGATCTCGTATCTTTCGCAAACCTTGAATCACTAGGGTAGCCTATGTTTACCTTCTGAGCTGGCACATGTCCCTCTAAGTTTTTATTGGCGGCTTGAGGATCGTATCCGATACTTTGCGGCTTGCCGTATTTTCCATACAACTCTTTGCGCTCCATGTTATGAGCCGTGCGACAATGATTAACCGTGATTACATCACCTGTATGACCGCAATTGGGATAAGGACATCTGACTGTACTGCAAATGATTACTGTCATACGCATACCGCCAGTTGCTCCGTAGGAGAAGCCCAGATAGCGAGTACAGCGTCACGATGTTTGCGGCGTTCCTTGATAGCAAGCTGTTCAGTTTTAACATCCCCACGCCATTGAGCATCTTTCTGAACGCTTAGCCAGTAAGCCATTTCTTGGCGGTGAAATCTGAGAGTGTCTTTCTTTGCATTCATGCCATTCCCTCCAGTTCTGATTGCATTGACTCAACCACCACTAACATTCCTGAATTTCCAGACCAATATATCCGAGCTCGGTCGATAAACCCCTGCATTTGTTCCCTAGTGCAGCCCCGCCGTTTGCAATCCTGTAAAACATTTGATAAATCAGTTGGTGTGCTCATTTCATTATCCCTCCCTACTCTGTACGTCTTATTGGCTTCCAAGCAGAAATGTAATTCAGTACATTTTGCAGATCCTGCTTGAGAATATCTTTATAACTCGGTACCTCCCAACGATCTTTTATTTCCTTGTGGAGTTGCCGAAACAATTCGCTGCGTTCCGTTTTATCTGGTTCAATGCTGCATACCTTTTTGTTAATCCCCTGCTGCAATCTCCGCTGTTGTCCGCTATCTAAGGTGATCTGCTTTTCTACTTTTTGTTCAATTTCATCTACACGTCCTACGATCAACTCTTGACTCGCTAGTAAGTTATGAGTTGCTTGCATCAGCAATTTAAGAGGATCGATCGGTTTGTTATTTAACTGATCACGCATTTCATTGAATTGCTTGATGTACATTTCTTTAAAGCGTGCTGCTTCTTTTCCGGTGTAACCCATTACTAGGAATGAAAATCCATCTTGAGTTATGATGTACTTGGGATAAGTTCGCTTTCGAGAATCTGTGTAATCAATCGGCACGAAATTGTGCTGATTAAATTCTTCGCTACACTCCAATCCCCGAATGTCTTGCAAAACACGCTTGTGATCTTTTCCAAATACCTCAGCCACTGTCAAGCTATCTGTTACCGGACGGCCGTTATCGACACTTACTAAGTTGTACATGATGATCATCCTTTCTGTTTTTCATTTGCCTTACAGCTAGTCCACTATTAAGGCGTTATTCAGTAGGTCACGTAGCCTAATTGCCTCATCCCTACCCATCACTGTGAACGACTTGGCTTGAGCCACTATAGTACTTTCGTCGCCCGTTGTTTCTTCCTGTAAGAGGGTTAACTGAAAACTACCACCCCTCACAACACACAATGCGACCTGACAATCGTTCAACGCCTCAGTAACTCTTTTCAAGCTCATTCCTCCTCGCAGGAATTTTTAACCAAACGTATTGACGAATCATACGGTTTTACCGTATAATCTCCTTAGGTCATTTCTCTGTTTTAGAGAATTCTCCTTCAAAAAAAACCGCTGGATTAACACCCAGTCCCTTTACACAGATCGATTCAAGTTCTTCAGCTTCAATCGGATAGCTTCCGTCTAGCAGCTTATAAAACCGCTTCGGATTAATCCCCGCCTTAACAGCAATGTCTTTAAATACATAATCCTTTGATTGAATGAATACGCGAATACGGCGATAGATAGGAACAGTTACGGTACCGGGCATGTTGCACCTCCTTTCTCTGTTTTGGGTATTATTCTCCGTTTCAGAGAATTTGTACCCTTACTATAATTCTTCGTTTTAGAGATGTCAACAGGTTATTTAAAAATAATTCTTTGTTTTAGAGAATAATTTCTTTGTATCCTGGATATTATGGTAGTATCACAATGGAGGAGTTGAGGTAAAATGTTACCAATTTATGCGAAGCGCCTTAAAGAGGCTCGATTAAAAGCGGGAAAATTAACTCAATTGCAAGTAACTGAAGCAACGGGGATCAACAATAAAACATTAAGTGGTTATGAATCTGGGAGAAACGAACCGGATTATGAAACTCTAAAGGTACTTTGCGATTTTTACGGGGTTACAACGGACTGGGTATTAGGGCATACGAACAATCCTATTGCCCAGTTAAATGACACAGAGAAAGAGTTAGTGAAGAAGATTGACTTAGGAGATGAGTCCTTTGTTGATCAAGATATTAGCTTTGAAGGACATGAACTCACAACTGAAGAGAAGAAACAACTACAGGAACTAGCTCGCCTTATTTTGAAGAAAGACCGTTAAGGAATTTTTGTACAAGCTCTTTGTTTTCAGGAGTATCTTTTGCGATTAATTTAAGAAATTTAGCTGCATCAACACTATTAGTTTTTTTCATATGTAAAACCCCCAGTTTGTTTGATGTAATTATATACGAACAATCGTTCCCGTACAATCCAAATATTTCATAACGGAGGACTATTATGGCACTTTCCCGCGGGAAGTGCCTGTTGCGTTACATCCGTCAGTCTAAGGGTCTCACCCAAGAAACGTTGTGTAGTCGAGTCTTAGATAAGACCGGGCTATCAATATCAACAGTCATGCTTTCACAATTCGAGAATACCAAACGGCCAATGTCTCCAGAACAGATGCGAGCTGTTTGTATCGTACTCAAATGTACAGAAGCAGATCTATATGAATGGCCCCTGTAACGCAATGGGCTGGAGTAGTTAATAACTACTCTCCCGACGGAAAGAAGCTAACGAGCTCGTTAACCTCTGCGTTTGTCAAGAAAAATTCGCCCGATCTATTTGTTCCCATTTAAACCTATATTACACGTTATGTAAATTCAATTTCATCCCGACGAAATTCGTTCTATCCGCTTCCTAAATTCGACAACATTTTACAAATGACTTGTGTTACAATGTCCGACTATAAAAAAAGAAGCCTCACATACGAAGGCTTCTTTAAACTTTTTATTAATTATATGCTGGTACAGATGAATACTTTCGTTGGACTTTCTCAAAATTAATATTAGTAAACGTACATCGCTTAGATGTGTTCGTTACATCCTTTTCAAAGTATGCAACATGATGAACTTCATCCAACAGAACGATCTTGTCCATATTAACGACGTTTGTACGATCAACCATAACAAAGTTAAATCCGCTATTATCTAGAGCGCTTTGCCAGTATTTAAGCGTACCCGTCATATAGTACATCTCATCAATAGTATGCACGATAACTCTATCGATTTTTCGAGCATATTCCAAAAAAGCTATGTCTTGTATCGGTAGAGAGATAATCCCCGTAGTAGCGTCAGCGTCCCTGCTTACAGTTATACAAACCATTTGTACCATCTCCAATATTTACTTTAAAAGTTCTTTCGGAGTTTCTCCACCGTAGATGAACAGGGCGCTTGCAGGAGTGACAGTAAGAACTGCTACAAAAGCCAGTGCTGAAGAGATTACGTTCCATTTTTTCATTGAGATTTCACCTCCTTTCGTGATATCAATGTAAGTGCTTGAACAAAGAAGCACGCTGCTATTGTTGACGATCCAATCAAAAAATTACTGGAAATCATTAATACCGATACAACTTTCAACAGTGGGTAATACTTCGGAGGAATACGGGACTGCTTCTCTATTCCGGATGGTGCAAATAACAGGGCAAGAATCACACTAACAACATTAAGGACTAAAATCCCTCTAGCATTGAAATCAACATGTGAGATTGCAAAAAATAAGGATGTCGTCACGAGTACACACATAGATCCTGTTTTTAAATGCAACCCACCTGACACCATCCTAAGCATGGCGAAAGCTATAAGTATCGTAACGGTTTCCTTTAAATGCCCCGTTACAGCTGCAGCCACCAATGAAAAAGTAATTATCGACACCGTATTTATCAAAACAGCTAGTGCGTGCTTAAGCACGGCTAGTGATGCAGGATGATCAGGTGCTCTATGCTTAATCCCCTCAGCCATTCTACCCGCCACAAACTCAATCAAATTTCTCTCTCCTTTCTCATGGCGTATCTCAAAAAGAATAATAAAGAAGCAATAAAGAAGAAAATCGCAATCCAAGTTTCATTTACATAAAGTACTGCTGTAATAGCAATTAAGAAAAATAATATTGTAGTAACTACGGCCACTTGTTCAAACTTCAGTCGGAATTTATCAAAATCGAATGAAAACCCATAGCCGAATCGGTATAAGAACCACGAAAGAGGAATTACAATAATCGCTGTAGTTGCTTGTAGTATGTATCCGTAAACTAAATTAGATTGTGCGGCATCTATTGATCCAAAAAATACTAGAGCTAGTACCGCTTGTACAATTCCAAACCCAGCAAGACCAACGATCGTAATACTAAAAGAACCTATCAATGATATCTTGACGATTGTGGAATAAAGCAATGTGAAAAATAAAATATTTATGAGTGGGGCCAGATACGCAAGAGATAGTTCATTTCTTAACACAAAGCTTTGCAAGTTCATTATTAAAATTACAACAAGTGCTTGCCATAGATAGTCTGTAACTTTAAATCTAAAGATTGACATACTTAATGCACACCAAGCGAAAACTTCAATTGTAGAGAAAAACATGAAATTAAATGACTCAAGAAACACGCCAGCACCGCCTTTTTATGAAAGTCACTTTTCCTTGCCTGATCTCCATTCTTCGATTCGTTCCTGATACTTTTGAATTGAAGTTTTAAACCAAAACGGTCGATTCCCTACTACCAAATCTGGATCAGGAAACAATTTTGTTCTTCGTGTATGATGCATGTTCTTTGGGTCTATCTCCAGTAATTCAGCAACTTCTTTGTTACCCAACAAAGGAGGTAAACTATTTCCCCGTGCAATGTTCTGAGCTTCTTCAAGTTCATTAAGTATCTCTTGTATCTTTTTGCCTACCTCGCCTCCGACGTTATCTGCCCATTCTCTATAATTTTCCAAGGTCAACTTTAACACCTCCGCTTAACCTTGAAATTCTTTGATACGAAGAATATACGACAAAGTCGTATATATTGCAATGACTATTTTAATTTTTTCCTACGAAGGTATGTTTTCCCTTAATTACAAACGAAAAGAAACCTCGCCAGCATGATTAGCTGACAAGGTTCATCATCTTTTTTTATTTATAATCTCTGACATACCTACAACATCGGTCTGAAATACTCTATATGATCTTGTTCCAATAGCGTACTTACCCACTCCACTAATCCAGAGATACGGAAATATCTTTTTGTCTGGTCGCTGCCACTCCTCGTTGTGCCATTCGTTGCTTAAAAAGTAATGGTCATAACGAGTCAGTTTCTCCTTCATCTGCCTATCACTGTAGTTGCTACGTTGGATCTCAATATGCCACGGCATCCCTTTCCATATCATGAACACATCCGGTTCAGGCATCCCTTTGCTGTACTTTGGCTCTACAAAAAACACGCGTGGCTTTTCGATCTGCGCTATCTGTTTGTAAAAATCCGCAATCATCAGAAAGTGTGGGATCTTTGTCGAATCCTTTTTAATTGCCCCATTAACTGGAAAGTAAATGTATTGTCTACGGTCATCAGATGAAGTGATATAGTTGTCCCTCCGTAATCTTTTGAGTACATAATTAGCTGCCGTTACCTTGTTCTTCACATTTTGAAAATGCAGATCTGCAATTAGGTCTCTACTAAGCACTCTGAACCTTTGAATATCCTCGACGATAGCTTTATCACGTGCGTTCACTCACAACACTCCCAGCTCAATGATGTCGTCCTGCGACTCCTGTGAGGCTCTTTGCGGCTGTCTAATTTCCAGTGGATACTTATATCCTTTTAGTAACTCCTTCGCCTCAGATAACCCCAGATTTGGTCCTTGAACATACTTTAATCCATCCAGTTTCAACACCATACGGCCTTTCTCGCTGTCCTGTATATTTGCTGCGTCTACACTGTCTATTGTTATACGGGAGTTGATCCCATCAGCGTGTTTTAAAGCCATTCTTACCGTTAAGTTCTGCTTTAGTTTACCGTCCAATACCTGCGCGTCTGGACGCTGCATAGAGAGTACAAGATACACTCCTAGTGCTCTACCGATCGTACTAATCTCTTCAATACCCTGCATAATATCCTTTTCTTTTTTGAGTAAAGCCACCTCGTCAACAGCTAAAATAATATAGTTTAAGGGCTCCTCTAAATCATCCACATGTGCCACTCCTGCGGCTTCTAGGATGTCTCCACGGCGTTTCATCTCGAGTCTTAACATTGTGACAAGCGCTAGGACTTCGTGGGTCTCATACACAACAGCTTGAGCTATACCTTTAAATAAATGAAACTCTGATCTCTTAAGGTCAGCGCAATACAGATCAAGGTTATCCACATTACGAATTAGTGTTGTGAGGATTGCTCTTAGAGCCGCGCTCTTACCACTTCCCGTTTCTCCGGCTACCAACAGATGTGGATGCTTTACCATGTCATAAACTACATCACCATGTCGGTCCTTACCAACATATACGGGTAGCCTGTTCATACCTAAGCTTTGATCTATTTCCTCGGCGTTATATATAAATGATTGTATGGATGTTGTGTAAATCGAGATCATTATAGTACGAGCGTCAATCATACTTAACTCAGCTTCTAACCCGAAGACTTGCTGAAATATCCACGATTTTTTAAATACTTCTTGTGGGTCACTTCCAACCGGTAGCATGAATATCGCTTCCTTCCGATCCAGATACATCCTCACAGACTTCACCACAGGCTGTATGCGGCTTACTCGCCCCTTGTACCCTGTTAGGTTAGAGTGAAAGTCGTTAGTCCTTAAAAGCGCTCCTAGTTTACGTCTCATGACCTTTTCGGGGAATGACTGATGAACAGCAATCGCGCCAGCCACACACGCCCCGGCTGATAATAACGAGGAAGAAATCAAAATAAGATCACGCTCCCTATTGTTTCAAGATAGAAATAAGCGTAGTAAATCCGATTAGACATGTACTACCGTTGTAGTAAAACATCAGTAGATACCCTTGTAATTACCAAGGTAAATAAAACCCGAACATACCCCCAAGTACCCTGAAAAAGTGACGCCATTCTACTGCTGCAATAAGACCGCAAACTACATAAGTACCAATCTTGACGTACAGGACAGCACCGGGGCGACCGGATCGTTCCAAATACATCTCCACTGCGTGTCCTGCAATCCCTACAACTCCAAGCTTGATAAATGGCTCAATCATCAAACAAAACCTCCTACGTCAAATTCAAAATCGTTGCCCACCTGCTCCAGAGGAATTGATGACTGCACTGTAGCTACCGTTGGAGCTATACCCGTCATGTCTCTATCTATCAAGCGCTTGATGTACCCAGATGAATTAGTCTTGCTATATGCATGCTCGTAAGCTCTGCGTTGTTCTGGGTCCAACACATTAAAGGTGACTTGTATCGCTTTAATCTCGATGTTCTTAGACATATAACTTCCTCGCGATCAAAAAGAATGCTCGGGCGTTTGCGCTGGATGGATCGCCTGGCATTAACTTCACAGCAGGAAAGTACGGTAATAAATGCTGAAGTAACTCTTCAGCTCCACCGCCGCAAAGATAAACTGCATCCCCTGCTTTCCAGCCAGCTGCAAGTGCTCGAAGTGCGATCTGCCGTCCGAACGCTGAAGGATGGACGTTCCGATTACTTTCCATCCCTGCACCTAAAGTAAAACTCCCCTTATCGCTGAATCTCCGATCAATAAGTGTTCCGAAGTTAACCGTGCCGCTGCCTATGTCGATGATCCTTACCGTGCCGCCTCCTGGTATCAATAAGCCTGCAGTAACCCCTTCAGCAGCTACCTCGCATTGTTGTATGACAATCAATCTTCTGTTCCCATTGACCGTCAATTCGTGCCGGCCTTGCATCATTTTCTTGATGGCCATCTTTTCATCAGGTGTATGAGTGCTAATCGGCTGGCCCACCACTATCTTGTTCTCTGTCTGCTTTGAAAACTGATGTAATGCCAACAGGATTCGAAGCCTTGCATCTGGATGTGCCTTGGTTTCTCCTTTCTGGCTTTCCGCACACTCACTCTCAAATTGCGCTAACGTTCCAGCAAATCCTCGTTGTCCTTCATATTCCCATTCAAAGTCTGATTGCCCATGTTGTTGTCTTATATTGCGCTCACGATACTCACCGATCATTGAGGGGAACTGTTTAAACTCATGCCCATCGTAGTACATGGTTTTGTAGTTTCCTGCATCTATGGCTGCTATCATCTGCACCACTCCTTACGTGTCTGGTTACGTAAACACTTAGCTCCGGAGCCTGTGGTTTCGTATCTGCTTCTATATCTATTCAGCGCCGCTTGTTCAACTTTCCGATTTATATCAAATCGTTGTATAAAATTTGCGAGACTCGTCCAAAATTGTAGAAATCGGAAAATAGGACGAGGTGTGGTGTAATGTTTGGATTAGGAAAAAGCAGGAGTAAATTCGGAAAGTTTTTAGATAAGCACGGTGTAAGTCAGGAGGAAGTAAGGAAGGTTTCAAAACGAAACAAGGACACGATTACCAAAGCATGTACTGAGGATGATCCTAAATTGCGGGAGATCACTAAGAAGTCATTAACTGCAGCAGCAAAAAAAATATCAGGGAAAAACGTGAGGAATGAGGACTTCTGGCAATAAAAAAGCCCAGAGCATAAGCCTGAGCCATTAAGTGGTCCATTATTTCAGGTGGTCTTTTAAGATGTTTCCCAGTTCCGATGTGTATTTAGTCAACCTTAAGCTTATTTCTGTCCGCATCACGTCTCGTGTTATTCCAAAGCGCTCCTGATATCCCCGGCAAAAGATTTTGTAATACGTGATAAATTCATCTTGCTCATCTGCCAGCATTTTGATATTCCGCTGCTTCAGCTCTTTCTGCAGTTGATAGGTATCCTGCATGATCCGGCGCCGTATGGCTTCGCCAGCCATCAAAAAAGTACGTTTAAGAATGTTGCTGGAGTGTTCGAGCTCCTTCAGGCTCTTGCCAACCATCGTGTCTATGTAGGGAAGCAAAATGAGGTCTCGCACCATCGTGAGTTCCTCCGTAGTTATCATTTTATTTGGGTTCTCACGCTGCTGTTCCTCGTACTGCTCAACATGCTCAGTCATGATCATCTTCGTTTTCCATCGTTCATTACCCTCAAGTTTACTCATGCATACCCCTCCATTAACTGCTTCCGAAAATAAGAACATTTGTTTGTATTATAACCACGTTAGGGAAATTTAAGCAATGGAAAAAAGAAACAGCATGTCTAAATATCCAAGACTTACCTACCCTCCACTGCCCATCAAAAGATTATAATTGTGGAGAGGTGAAACTATGTTTATATCCCCAATGTTGTTGCAAACGGCTCCCGGGCCATTTTCGCACAGCGATTATATATTTGAACCAAAGATAGATGGCCATCGACTTATTTACTCTCAAGAATCCGGCAAGATCCGGTTATATACAAGACACGATAATGATTGTACTCAACAGTACCCTGAACTACATCTCCTATTTGCGGATAATGTTGTTTTGGATGGCGAGGTTGCCTGTGTCGATCCTACAACTGGTGTTTCAGACTTTGAATCAGTTATGAGCCGATTTCAGACAAGGCGAGCAGAGAAAATATTACAACTCACTGGGACACTCCCAGCGTATTATGCCATCTTTGATATCTTGATGTACAAAGGTCAGGATCTGCGTGGTTTGTCCCTGATGAGTCGTAAGGAGATACTGGCGGGATTAACCCTACCGTCTAATAGCTTTGGAGTAGTACCGCACGTGGAAGGTGCTGGAGAGGCATTATTTGAACAGATCGAAACACGTGGGATGGAGGGCGTAGTAGGTAAGCGTAAGAACAGCATATACGAGACTGGCCGCCGATCTCATGCATGGCAAAAGGTTATCAATTGGACCTATGCAGATGTTTTCATAACCGGATATCGCAAACAAGAATTTGGTTGGTTGGCTGCTGTTCCATCGGGTACTTCCGGTAAACTACGTCCTGCAGGAATCATCGAACTCGGTGCGTCACCGATTCATAAGCAAGCGTTTAGAGGTGTAGCCCCACAACTGATTAAAGGCGAAGATAAGGAGTTTGTACATCTTGAACCAAGATTACGAGCGAAGGTGCGTATGAGGAACTGGACTAAATCAGGGATGCTTAGAAGTCCAGTGTTTACAGAGTTTATCGTATAACCAAAAACAGACCCGTCAGGCACAAGCCCGGCGGGTTATTTTATGTATGCCCTAAATTCAAATCGCTCCCGAACAAAATGAGAACCATCAAGCTTAATAGAATCTGGTGTATACCCCTCTACAATTCCACCATAATCCATAAGATGACCTATTGGATCAGGTTCCAGCCGAAGCCATACGGATACCTTCGATTGAGCTAGGGCTGCTGTCAGGAATTCAGCATCGCTCTCTAATACTTTGTATGTAGCACTCAAATAATCAACTCCTTAAACAACAAAATACCCCACCAGTTATGGCAGGGTACGGTGCTTCCGTTGATTCTATTATAGATGGGCATCGAGTAAACTGTAAATTAAAAATATTACGGTGCTTAAAACTATAAAACCACTTCCATCATTTACCGTAATATATGGTAATATGAAATTAAAGGAGCTGAGTATCTTGAAGAAAGCAATCATCGGATTAGTGGCCGGTATGTTAATCGGTTCGGCAGGAATGGCCGCAGCTGCGACCACTCAGACTGTTCAGGCTGCCCTTGCAAAATTTACGTTTTCAGTCGATGGTCAAAAGCAAACACTTAAGAATGATCCACTTGTATATAAGGGCACTACATATCTACCAGTCCGCGAAGTAGCTGAAATGACAGGTTACGGACTGGAGTATGACAACACGAAGAAGTCCATTGATCTTAAGTCGAAAGGAGGAACTGTTGTGAAAAATGATCAATTAACAAGTACTGCTTACACGATAAAAGGACGCCAACTAGTTGAACTATTAGCTAAAAAGTATCCTGACATAGCAAAGCAAAGTTCTATGGCTATAGCTCTAACTCAGGACGGAGAACTTCGTTTTGGTGACCAATCATTTAAATTATCCTCAGATGCAAACTCAAATATCGACATTACTCCGCTTATTGATGCTGGTATTATCTCGCAGGACGATGTTCAATAGTTACCTCCTCCGCGACTTTGAACAAACAATTGTGTAACTACGCTTCCTACAATACGCCCGAGTGTATCGGGCGTTATTTTTATTTCATGCCACTTTCCCCGTTCCACTCTCCCACTATCATCCTTACTCAGAAATGGAATGATGTCTATATCATTGCCACTTGTTTCAGAATAAGGAACCACATTTCCATCTACCTGAATATTCAAACTTGATGGCGTTGGACCTAAATAAATGCCATACTGAATCCCATGTGTGTGAGCTGGTATATTATGCGTATGCTCCATATTGTGTATATGACTCATCTCATGAGTATGATCCATATCATGAGTGTGCTCCATATTGTGGACATGTGACTTAATATCATGAGTATGATCCATGCTATGGGTATGATTAGGTAGATCTATTAAATGTCCATGATTATATACATCATGGTAATGATCGCTTACCGGAATAAATGTCACCTGTCCAGTTGGCGTCAGAAGAACGGTGCCACTCGGGATACCATGATTATGACCACCGTTAGGAACTACAGGATCACCAGAAATTCCAGATACCATAACTTGTACACTTGTATTGGTTCCAACTGCACCTCCACCAGACACAGTTGTATTCCTGCTACTTGGTCCTGAAGTCGTCTGTCCTCCAGCTGCTGTTGTCTCTGTACTACTCGGTCCCGCTGTGTTTCTTGTGCTTGGTCCAGCTGTCTCCCTACTGCTGGGTCCAGATGTATCCTTTGAACTTGAGCCCGATGTTATGGCTGGTGCTGACTCTATCGCCTTGCTATATGCCCGGAATGCCTCAACTTGAAATGACAGCATTACTTTATTTATTCGCGCTGTTTCCTCTGGAATATAAAATTTTAATATAGCAGGATGGGTAGGATCTGCATTGTCCGCAACATCTCTTGTATCAAGATTTGTAGCCCCTTGAGCATACGAATCATTAATGTGCTGTCTGTTCTGAAGATCAGCAATAGATCCCGCAATATCCTCTGTCCGATTAGCAATCTCAATCTGTACGTCACCCGGTGAACCGATCATATCCCCTTTATCTACATTAACAACCCGAGCAATAAAGTCCTCTCCCAGTTCATCATCCTTCACTCTGATTCTTGCACCAGTCTTAAACTTATATATTTGTTGTCCAGTCAGTCGGTGGATTTCAGAAGCACCGACACTATAGGAGATACGCGGGTCCTTTAGTTCGTTGTACAACGTCCGGCAACGAGCCAATAGCGTCTCAGGATATTCAAAGCGACGATCTACAAAAATGGATGATAGAATGCCATACTTCGCCTGAGCATCTGCATCTTCGATATACGGCAATCCGCCGTTGATATCTGCGAATGTCAGTTGATTAACTCCTTCACCAAATCCGAGACCATATAATCGCGTGCAAAGATTAGTCGGATCCACTACCTTCTCGATCTCGGTCATGTTAACCCCATACCGGATGTAAGCCGTAACCTCTTCGTTTGGCTCCACAAGGTTCAGAGTCCACGGAAAAGATGTGGTGTCCCAAGTCCACTGATATTCAGAGTCGAAAGGCTTCGGCACTGAGAACAAAGCCCCGAGCAACGTGTCGTTTTCCCAATTGTATTCAAACTGCCGACCGAATCCGACTGTTCCAAGTTTCCAGCGTGTTACAACTTGCTTCGATAAAATGTACTGAATTACTTGATTTGTGTATACGCCAAGGTTGCCGACTGTATGAGATTGAAACAGTACATCATTCAGCAAGGTAGCAAGCACATGCTCACACTCGTATTTGATGACAGGCCCACTCTGGTTCCGGTTCATGGTATTTGGTACGATGCGGAATAATTCTACTCGTTCGTTGTTGTCATACAACTCTACAAAGCAAAACGGCTTGCACTCTGCGTTCTTCGGATCGTCTCCCGGCAGGCTGAACGCTGCCGTCCATAACGAGTTAAGCGGCATGCTGTATTCGATGTTAAACGCATTCTCAAGCAAAGCCACGCGCCGCATTTGAGCGTCGTAAATTGTTACTGGTGCTTTAGGCATCTTGGTTCCCCCTATATGAATTTATCCCGGTGTGTAATCCGGATTAATATCTCACGGCCAGTAGCCGGATCCGTGTAAACGATGTTGTTGTTGCCAAGGTTGAGATCGAAGAAATCTCCATCCATCATGTGCAGGGCGTTCTGTCCGTTTTTGGTGAAAGTAAGGTTTTTGGAATCGATAACTATGCGATCGCCCGGAGCAAAAGAACCCGTGAACACAATTTCGTCCAAGTGGTATCGGCTGCCGTTTGCAGTAAGGGTTCCGATACCGTGCATAATGGCTTGGTGTAGTCGTTCACGTATAAATGCAGCCTTCATGCTACCCTCCCCGGTCATTTTGGCAGCAAAACTGATCTCCCGTACAAATGATGCTTTCATTCCTCCCTCACCATGTAGAGCCGCTGATCCAGTTGCAACAACGTTTGCTCCAGCTTTCAGATTGCCATCACCACGCAGGACAGCACTACCGAACACAAACACTGAAAACTCACGGTTAAAGGCAATGCGGTTAAATGATCCTCGATTAAACATAGACACGCTTCCTTTCCCTGAAAGTAAAATAAGCCCCACCAAAGGCAGGGCGATATCATAAGTTCTCAAGTATCTACTTTGTGATGTTTACAGTCTTAGTTACTGCGTCATATACAACTGTAGCCCCTAGCGCTTCTGCTACAGCTCGTGCAGGAGTATAGGTAGTGCCGTTATCTAGTACTCCGTCAGCTACCTTCTTTCCGTTTACTTTTACTGTGACTCTATTGTTATTGTTCACCTGGTTCCCTTCTTTCTTCTTCAGGCCCAAATACTTTGCGATCCCGTTTACATGACCATCAATGATTGCTTGGATAACCACATTTTTTTTGAGTTTGGCAGCGTCGGTTGCCACATCCAAAAACAAATTCTCCGTGAGTACTGCTGGCATTTTACTCTCCCGCACCATGTGCAGGTTATCTGCCTTTTGTCCTCGGTCGATCATGCCAACAGCGACCTTATTGAGCGTGTCCATAATCTCCTTGTGTAGAACGTTTTGCAGTGCTGCCGATGCGGCTGAGGCTTTGGTATATCTAAAGGTCTCAAAGCCGCCAGAGCCGCCCCCAGCATTGCAGTGGATGGATACAGTGGCGTCAACTCCTGCTTTGTTGGCTAAATCTGTACGTTCCTTTAATTCCAAATACACATCTGAGCTACGGGACAGTAACACCTGCACTCCATCATAATTGGCTTCAAGCCGTTTTTTTATCTCTAACGACACTGCCAGTGCGATGTCTTTCTCTTTTAAACCATTCGCAACTGCTCCTGGATCCTTACCACCATGTCCTGCATCGATCAAAACCTTTTTCATTGTTCATTTCCCTCCTTCGCTTTAGCAGTTTGTTTAACCAGTTGGTTACTGTACACAGCTACTGCACTACATAAAATCGCTTGCAGCACACTATCCACGTTTAATCCAGTAGTCAGTACAACTAGGATGATTGCGGATAAAGTAACTACGTAAATGATTGTCCAATCAGGTACCTTTGGCGTTTGTTTAAGGATATACCCAATCACCCAGCACACTGCGACAACCATCAACAATTCCGGTTTAATAAAATTCGCAACTGCATTCCATTCCATATTAATTTCCACCTTCCATAGTAAATTTTATGATTGCCAATATAACGGCTCCGACTATAGTCGTCCCTAACCAAAAGATTGTTTTGTCGATTTTGTCTAATCTGTGGTGGGCTGACCTTGCAGAAGATAATGCCTCTACAGCTGTTTCGTTAGCCGTAATCGCACGATCTAATTTTTTGTCCATTTCATTTACTTTCGTTTCTACTCTCGTTATCCGTTGCAAAACCTCGGATTGTTCTACGCCCATCCCCATTCCCCCCCTCAATATAAATAGCCCCCGGGGATCCGAGGGCAAAATAAAACACGCTCTATAAGAACGTGTTCTAATTGCTGTTCAACTTAGTCATTCTGGAGTATCACTTCCTTGATACCCTATCAAATAAACTGTAAATCCCACTCGCGGCGCTAGGCATCGGTCTATTGGACTACAAGCCAGTTGAAGATCGATTGCGGTCGAAAAATTGTAGCAGCTCCTTTCCTAATAAAGAATAAATCATGCATTTGACGAGCGTGATTCATTTCCGTTAATTTCTAATCCATATATTAATATCAAAATCAGTATTCAACACTGAGTTTAAATAGCTAATAGCTAAGACTTTTCCAACACCAGTTAAAGTGAATTTTTTTATTGTTGATTCATTCCACTTTTTTGATAATGCTAATCTTTCAGTGGTTTGAAAATATTTTTGTCTAGTCAATTCATTAGCGGAAATATCTTCTTCGTACGGGGCCATACCGTCAAGTTCTATTTTATCATAGATCGCTCTTATTATTGGCTCTAAATGCTCATGATAACCATTTATCATTTCTTTTTTTGCAACTCCGGCAACTTCTAAATGATCAAAGTAAATTTCATCTGAAGCATATTTACTCCAATCATCTGTAATAATCAGTTCTAGCAAATTAAAAAGTCTGTCGATAGGATGTAAAATACTATGTTTAATCAAAAATAAAGCTGTAATGTACTTAATATGAGTAATAGTTATTTTTTCCATGGCGATAATCGATTCATTAATGGTTATCTTTTTTAAAGAGTCCTCGTCTTCAACTTGAAATCTGGTTTTTAATAAGTCCGATAGTATCTCTAAGGTTTCATACTTTTCATTTCTTGCATATTGTTTTTGAGCATTTATAACAGCATATTGGATATCTGGCTCGATAATTTTTCTAATTAACTCAGGAGATTCTTTCTGTAACTTTTCCAAAAACCTATTAATTAAATATTCTGCTCTTTCCAACGCGGTATTTTTAGCTACTTCACTAAGTTCGTAGAAATTATCTTTAAATGTCTGAAGCGCTATCTCTCTTGCATCCATATAACTAATTCCGTTATATATCGTCACAGTCTTTCCTTGAATATTTGTTGAGTTATCACCAGCAGTTATTTCCTTCTTATCTCCTAACATTCATATCACCGATCGTAACATTCACATCGTTACCACCTTGAATATTATTGGAATTGTTTCCTGAGGAAATAGATTGGCCTGACTGTTTTTTCTCCTTGTCCAAAAAACGTTTGACAAAGAAACCAATTATACCAAGTGCCATTACTCCCACACCGCTAAAAATCCAATCTTTATTATCAGCAATCCAATTCAATAATCTTCACCCCTAGCATGTAATATTTGTAATTATAATACATGTTAAGGGCGAAATCGTTTATTGTCTATATTTGTTCGTACCGAATTAATGGGTATTTTTCTTTAAGGTCAATCTCGGATTCGCAGTTGTCACATCTATGAACAAAAGTTGCATGTGTTTCATGCATTTTCATTTTACCTGTTGGTCTCATCTCACCGTTTTTGCAAAGGTCACACTTATACTTAACTCCAACCTGTTTCACTGGAAATGTCTCTTCCATTTAAAAACCTCCATTTCGGGCAAAATAAAAACGCCTACTATACGGCGCTATCTAATAACTCTTGTACTGCGCTTTTCCAACGCAACGGTACATCATCAATTGTCTTCAAGTCTTTTTGTATCAAATCAAAATAAACTTTAGCCACATTACTCACCTCCAATCAATCCAGCGATTTCAGCGAGTGCAAGTTGTACTTCAGTCTTGTCAGCTTCTTGAGCTTCTGCCAGTTCTGTTAGAGCTAGCTTGAGTTCTGTGTTCTCTGCGCGTAATTTTTCGAGTTCGGACTGTTCCGGTGGATGCGCTACTTGGTACTGGTGCCATTGTATGGAGAGTTCCGCATCTGTACGCTCGATCATTTCGTCTCCAGTTACATACCAGCGTGGTATGACGCCGTTGTACCACAGGTCTAAATTAAAATGCCTACTACCGCCCTCAGTTACAAGAATATCTCCGTCTTTTGCCTGTTCAAAGGCATCAGAAAAAGCGTGGATCACGTTTCCGTCGGTATCAACACGAATATAATGACTATAGCCAACCATACATAGTAACCTCCCTATAATTCAGCGTCTGCTGTATAATGTCCAAAGGATTCATAGTACCCTGCTGTCAGAGACGGGATTACGCGGAATCCTGTTTGATTAATAGAATCTATTGCCGTAACAAAGCTCGATAGAGTACCTCCATTCCAAGCACTTGCTTTTCCTGCAACACCCGACATATCGTACACAATTACAGTCGGTGGCATTCGTTTTGGCTTACTAAATAATACGCGCCCTCCATAGGTATTTGCCGCTGTTGATCCGTACATTTGATAGTGACCAGGTATGCCAACGGAACTACCAGGATCAACGTGCTGGTCATAGCTCTTCTCAAAGTATCGTTGACACAAGGATAGCTCCTCTGAGACAAATCGCGGTTGAAACGGCAGCGCTGACTCTCCGATATTTATTTGGATTTGAGCGATATCAATATTTCCCGCAGCTCTAAATGTTTCTGCGGTGGCACCTCCCAGATTGATTGATCCAGTAGTAGACCCCCACATCGAATACAATGACAACTGCAAGTAATCGTCATTATTGGTCCCGAAAATTTTCCCAACGAGAGTACTGGCTTCAATCGGAACCTCATACTTAGTCCATGCAGTGTTGAGTGTTACTACCTTTCCAGCCAAATCCTCCACCGCTGTGGGAGTTCCTCCCGTGCCGTATGACACTTGCGCCCCGACTCCAAGACGTTTCCCTGGAATACTCGACCTCGCGAAAAATGAAACAGTGAACTTTTTCCCAGAACCGCATAAATATTTTGCTCCACTTTCAATGCGTTGAAATAGGCCGTAGAAAGCTGAGACACCAAATCCGCTGCCTGCGCCATTTGTATTTAATCGGTAGTGCCAGAACGCACCTGGAATATCGCCTGGAGATGCGATTTGACGTGAATGAGTAATAGATGGCAATGACCCTCCACCAAAAATAGAGAACGCTGCGAAAAAACGATCTGCTATATAACTCATGCTTGCAGGGTTAACGAAAACATACCCACGCTGCCAAACATCGAAATTACCGTTAATGATAGCCTGCCGATATGCGTTATAAGGAATGTTAGCCGCCGCTAGAAACAATGAATCCCCACCAGATGTATTGCCGATATACAAGTCCTTGGTATCCGTGCAATAACCTGGCTCCGCAAGGCTCAAACCGCCTTTCGCGGTCAATTGCGCTTTAGTACCTCGCATAAGTTGTATCTTATTTGCCATAGTATACCTCCTTAAAATGTACCGCCGTCAATGGTGTCAGATGCCGATAAGTAACCTTGTGCCTTCACAAACGCCGTGGATGCTGCCTTTGTACTATTATCCGCAGTAGCTTGTGTAGTCACTGTTGGATTGCCAGTAAAGTTAGGACTTGTGAACATTGTGGCCTTACTCTCATTGGTTACGTTGCCTAGCCCTACGTCCGCAGCAGCTAGCACTACAGCCCCTGTCTTACCTGCCACACTGGACACCGCTGCCGTCGGAGTTAAAATTTCCAGCCAATTTGCTAGTGTGGAGGCAGGGGAAGCCTTTAGCACAAAAGTTTTATTGAGGTCAGAACGAATGGCAATATCCCCAGTTTGAGCGTCCAAAGCCAACATTGCCGCTTGTGAAGCCACCGCAAATGGTTCTGTAATGGATAGTGCAGGTAGTACGCTCGTATCAAGCTTGCCACCACCGTCCAATACTGGGACATTCCCCGCAGCTGTTCCGGTATTTTTACTAGCAGCTGTGCCTGCATCTGTAATTTTTGTAAGCGACAAGTTTGGGATGTCCGCTGCCGTGAGTTGTACCGCTGATGTGATACGTCCCTTGGCATCAACAGTTAATTTAGTGTAAGTTCCTGCGGCAACTCCAGTATTAGCAAGCACTAGTGTAATAGAGGCATTCGCTGATCCATCAAAACCACCGCTTGTGCCAGTACCGTCTCCTGTGATGCTAATCGTACGAGGTGTTTGAAGCTTAGTCGCTGTTGTTGCATTTGCTTGGTCTGGATTTACAATAACTTTATCTGAGCCGTTACCGACATACACTTTACCTGTATCAGTAGCAAGCGCGAGTTCCCCAGCTTCCAATGTTAAGCTTGGTATATTTGCGGATAATCCGCGTTTAATTTTAATAATTGGCATTGATCATTTCCCCCTTTAATATATTCCACCATCTATAACGGGCCCAGCCGGATCATTACCGTCAAATGTGCCGCCGTTAATCGGCATGTATGCCAAAAAATCAATCAGATCAAGAATGTTGGCTCGAACAGTATTATGGTCATACGCAGTATAGTATCGTGCCACCTTTGAGCCGATAACCCATGCTTTTGCAGTCGTACCATCAAATCCCCTCGTACATCCTGTTAGATTATTTCCGGTTTTACCTGTATAAAAGACCGTCTCCGCACTCTCGTCAGATCCGATTGTTAGGAGATTCGGAGCCGCTGGCAGCTTTGTTGCATCTGTCACAGTTACAGTTGTCGCTACTGCCGTGAGTGCCACTGATAGCTCAGTACCCGGCGAATTGGCTATCGCTGGATACATAGTTTGTTGTGCCAATAGATTCGCCCTCCTTTAGCTCAGGCTCAATTGAAGTTGGCCTACCAAGAATTTAAAAATGTCATTAGTTAAAATACTCCGGACGTCTTGCAAGTCTCCAAACATAAGCAAGTTTCCTCCTGATGCAGCATCTCTCAAACCAATATGAGTAACTGCGTTCCAGTTTGCGGTTGCTGTAGGAAATACTAAATCAGCGTTGTTTTTAATTGTCTTTATGTTACTTTCTAGTGCTGGGACATTAAAAATAACAGTACGTCTCACGTAACTGCCACCAACTACCTCTTGGCCTGTATCCATTTTAGTGGGATTGCTTGTATATAGAGCTACATAGATCGCAGATGGTGGAGTATATGGCACACCTCGAAATACATGGTTCAAGAGTGCTGTTTCTAAATAACTGGAAAGGTTGTTCATGAAAAATCCCCCCTTAATCAATTTTGTATTCGTTCGTTATGCGAAACTTCGGGAGTGTACTCGTCCCATTATTGGTCAGGATGATCACTGCCTCGGATCGGATATTACCCTGAGATTGGATTTGTAACTGTGTCGGTGAACTGGTGATTACTTGCTCGGTGATATGCTCTTGAACCGAATAAGCAAACGGGTCGAAGGCTACCAACTCCAATTCAAACATTCCTATGCTGTTATAGATCAACCTTTCTAGTGATGCTGATCCAGCATATCTGACCAGATAGAACTTATCCGGTTCAAAAGCACGTCTTAGTTCCAATGTTCTGGGCCTACCATTAGCATCAGTCAGATGCCTTGCAAGATCCCTTACACGTTGCTGCAAACTTGCTGCGCTTGGCAAATCGTAATTAGTACCATCGGCAACAAATGCACAAGAAAAAGAAAAGACGCGTTCCGTTAGGTCCGCGCCAAAGTCATATTGTCCGTGTTTACCCGCTATTGTTACATTCATATCTCTGGTGCTAGGGAGCAAAGGATCTTTGGTCTCTTCAAGCACTCTAAATCCTAAATCTACGTCCCTAATACCTCCAAGAGTGATACTACTTGTCATGTTAATCCAAGCCCCCTTGTTGCCCGAGTGAGCAAACTCATTTGACGGCGGGATACATTGGTCTCTATCTGCTTGCCATCAAGATAAATGTTATTGTGTAAGACCATATCCTGGTCACCTAGCAACCCTCCCTGCGTTCCACTGGAAGCCCTAGCGTCATTCGCTAACGGCTGAATACGGCTGTCAATTGCACTGAGGCTTGGCGAGCTGAGATCCATAGCGGCGGCATCTGCCATGTCTTGAGCAGCGCCTTCGACTGCTGACATCTGACGTTCCATACCTAGCGCTAATCCTTTACCGATGAACTCCCCAATCGCAATCATTACACGGCTTGGTGATTTGATCTTTAACTTGTCCTTTATGCCATCCGTTGCCGCTTGAGCCGTTGCTGCTGCAGCGTTCGAGATAGCATTTGTTCCGGACTGCATGCCTTTGATAACGCCATTGACGATCTGCAGACCGTACTCCTTAGCTTGAGTTTCCGCCCATTTCTTTTGTGCGGCGGTGCCGTTAGCAAGTAGGCTGTTAAGATAGCCAATCTCATTGGACATATTCGGCGATGTGGCTGCCGCTTTGGTTGTTTTACCTACCATAGCGAGGATATCATCCACTGCTGCCTTGATGCTGCTCTTGGTGCTGTTAAGACCACTAAGCAATGCTTCCCCAAATGATTGCCCTGCGTCCTGCCATCTGGGGTTGTACTCAGTAAGTAGGTCTATTAGCTCTTTGTTGTTACTGTCCAGCATAAGACGTCTTACTTCAGCTTGCAGAGACTCCTCAGAGCTCAGTGTAGTGAAATGGGTCTTAGTAGCATCCATTTCCTTGTTAAGCCCGTCAATAGTTGCCTGATTCTTCTTTTCTTCGTTGCTCTTTTTGGTTTCGTATTCTTGCTTTAAGATTTCAGCCTTCTGTTCGGCTTGAGTCTTGATACGGCTCATTTCGCTTTTGAGATCATCGATTTGTGCTTGTCGTTGCTCAAGCAGGTGTTTCCGTTCCCGCTCGGCAAGCATGTCGTTGAGTTCATCCTGTATCTTCGCTCTTGATTCAGCAGTGTCGGCGTCAGCCAATTCCTTTTGTTTATCAGTTAGCTTCTTCTGATATGCTGCTTCTTCAGCTGCTTTGTCCTCGGCTTTGGTCAAGCCCTCTATGCTGTCAATCTGATCTTGCAAGCCCAGTAACTGTGCCTGAGTCTGAGCGTCAAGCGTCTTGATCATTGCTTGGTACTCAGCGTCATATCCTGCGATAATAGCATCTGAAGCCGCCTTGTGCTGGTCAACACGCTTTTGCAAAGCGTCTGTAGCGACCTTCTCCTCTTTCGCGTAACGAGCTTTTAGTGCAGATACAGCAGCCGTGTTGAGCGTTTCAATTGATTTGACTTGCTCGTCATACAGCTTCTTTGCTTCAGCCGCTGCTTCTTTGGCAAGATCGGTCCGGATCTTATTGACCTGCTTATCAATGGCAATACGCTCAGTGGTACCGACTTTATAGCGAGTTTGAAGCTTCTCCCATGCCGCGAGCTCCTGTTGAAGAGATATCTCATTAGCCTGTTTCTTAGCCTCGATGTACGTCTTGGAGGCTTCAAACTGTTTTTTAGCCTCGGCCGCAGCATCTTTGGAAATCTGTTCATTCGCTTTTTTGATTTCAAGATTGATTGTCTGAATTTGAGCGCTAGTCTTGGCGTACGCACCCTTAACCTTTTCGAGTGACGCAATATAAGCCGCTTCATCAATCTCACCCATCTTGAATTTATACTGGGCTGTATCTAAGGCGGCGTTGAATGCTTTGTTTGCTTCCGTTGCTGCTTTGGATGCGGCAGCAGCAGCTGCTTTCTGAGCTTTTGTTGCAGCTGCCGCAGCAGCCTTCTGTGCTTTTTCCGAAGCTTTCTCTGCACCTTTGGCAGCAGCTGCTCCAGCTTCACCAGTCAACTGTTCAATTGCAGCTTTTGCCTTGCCCTTAGAGTTATTTATACCTACGGCTAATCCCTCGGATATGTTTTCCCCGTATCCCGTTGTCAGTCGAGAAGGTGAATGAATACCAAAGAAATTCTTGATTGAATCACTAATCTTGTTGGCTACTTCTTTGGTTTTATCAACCGCAGCACTTGCCATACTGCCAATACCATTTACGAGCCCTTGCATGATTTGTTTACCGATTTTTGAGAGGTCGATACCTTTAAAAAACTTCATTACACCTTCCCAGATATCAACAATCACACTTTTGATGGTTCCAAATACATTTTTAATTGAAGATAACATACTATTAAAATTCTCGACTGACTTCGTCCATATCGACCGTGCAGCACCTGTTACAGCTTGGGTAAGAGAATTCCATATTGAGGCGCCAAGCGTTCTCAAGCGAGTGAATATTCCAATCCCTTCGGTAAACAAATTTTTGAAGAAATTGATAACGCCGCTGACCATTTTAGAAATTAGACCATTCGCAGATGACTGTAATCCCTTAAATGCATTTACTATCCCTTCACCCATGCTCTTCATTAAGCCGACACCAGACTTTAGAAGGTTAGTAAACAATGTTTTCAGTCCACCAAGGAAGTTCAGTGTCATTAATCCCATAACGAAATCAATTGCTCCACCAAGAAGTTGCTTGATTCCTTCCCACATCTTGGACCAGTCACCTGTGAAGAGCCCGGTAAAGATTTTAATGAGACCCATGATTATGTCTAAAGCGCCGCTGATAATGTTCTTAATGGCTGTCCATACCATTTCGATGATGAACTTGATAGCTGGCATGATAAATTCAATAACTTTCTTTATTCCATTAAAGGCGTTTGTCACTGCCTGTAAAATCTGCGTACCGTTCTCATCCCAGAATTTCTTTATCTTATCAATCTGACCCATGATGAATTCACTAATAACTCCCCATACAGAAAGGGCTACACTTTTTATAGACTCCCATGCAGAATTTATAGCATTTCGCACGGTTTCATTTGTGTTGTATAGATATGTGAGCCCGGCTACCAACCCTGCGACTCCTGCGATTATCAGCCCGACCGGACCTGTTAGCGCGGCGAACACTGGCATTAAAGCAGAAACCGAACTAACGACATGTCCTAAGATAACAAGCAACGGACCGATTGCAGCAGCAATTCCCGCTATCGTGATAATCATCTTCTGAGATGACGGACTGAGTGACCCGAATTTTTCTGCAACGTTTGTGATTTTATCAATCAATGGTTGCATAGAGTTAACTGCATCTAAAACGACTGGCATAATGGCATCACCAATCGTTATAGCAATATCGTTAAGCTTGTTTTTAAGTATCGTCATTTGACTTGCAAAAGTCTTATAACGTTCAGTTGCTTCATTTGTCAGTGCTGAATTATCATCCCAAGCTTTATTCGAAACATCAACAGCACCTGCGAATAACTCACTAGCATTACCAGCACGTAGTAAACTGTCTCGTAGTCGGATTTCAGAGATGCCCATTTCCTCTAGCATATTAATAGCGGAGGTTCCTGCTGAGTCTGCATCACCAAGTCCGTTTATAAATGCACCAAGAGCGCCTACAGCATCATCTTTGAACGCTTTGCTGAATTGTTCAGAAGTCATCCCCGCAATTTTACCGAAGTTTTGTAAATCTACTCCGCCATCGACGATGTTACCCATTTGGGTCTGCGTCATTCCTAATGCATCCGCTAAGGCTTTAAACTCCTTACTGTTATTGTCTGCTAGTAATTGCAGATCTCGGAGTGACATGCCTGTCGCTTGTGTGAGAGTATCCATTTTATCCATGCCAGAGGCTGCAACCTGCATACGGACCATAACCCGAGATATTGCCGAACCTCCCATTTCCGCCTCAATACCTACGGATGATAGAGCAGCCGCTAAACCTAAGATATCAGCCTCAGACATACCAACTTGCGATCCCGCACCAGCCAGCCGTAAAGCCATATCCGTGATCTCAGATTCCGTAGTTGCAAAGTTATTACCTAACGCAACGATTGAGCTGCCCAGTCGGTCAAATTGATCCTGCGGCATCTTAGTGATGTTCGCCAGTCGTGCCAAAGCACTAGCGGCCTCATCGCTCGTCATATTAGTGGCGACGCCTAAGTCAACCATTGTCTTAGTAAAGCCTAGGATCGAGCTAGTTTTGATACCCAACTGTCCAGCTGCTTCGGCTACTCTAGCGATATCTGATGCAGATTGCGGCATCTCTTTCGCCATGTTCCTGATGCCATCACGTAACTGAGCAAACTCGGCCTCGGTAGCATCAACAGTCTTTCTCACACCAGCAAAGGCAGATTCAAAGTCTGATGCGACTTTAAGTGAAGCACCGCCGACCGCAACGAGGGGAACAGTCACGAGTGACGTCAAAGATTTACCTACATCAGCCATGCCCTTGCCGAACTTATCTACTGACTTCTGTGCTTGTTTCATTGCATCATCTAATCCAGTGTTATTCCCCAAGATGTTAATGACAAGATTGCCAAGTAAACTCATGATTCCCCTCCTTCCGGCCGCTTGATGCGGTTACCATATTTCTCACGGAATGCCGCTCGATCTGGCGTTTGATTGCCATCACCGCGAACTCTCCGCTCCTTTTTAGGCTGTTCTTTCGCACCAAAAAGGCCGACCCCAATGCGGCCGACCAAGATGTTCGATTTATTCTCTTCATGCTCCATTCCGTAATCGTAGTACATCATGATCTGGGGAAAGGACATGTGATCCAACATATATTCAGGTGTTGCCCAGGAGTACATTGCACCCATTCGCGCAAAAATACGCCCCAGCTCTATAGGCTGGGGCTCCCCTCGTTTTTTCCTGGTTCAGCGCCTGCTCTCTCTTTCAGTGGAGCTAAGACGAACTCAATCAATTGCATTAATTGCTCAAAATCTGTATTGTCTGCAATCCATTCCTCAGTGATTTCGGGAAAAGATGGTTTACAGATACAAATGATTTGTTTGAGAACGGCGGAAAAGCTATCATCCCCACCATTCTTTAATTTGTCTTGATCTTTTGCGATATCCAGAGTTACTCGGGAAGGAATACGAGATACATCAATGCTCTTCCCGCTCAGAATAACGATACGTTCGGCAGGGACAACTTTATCTAAGTCAAGAATTGTTGGTTGTTTTGACATTATTATTACACTCCCTGTTCATCGTAGATTTCGAAAAGTTGTTCGCCGACAGCGCGGTTTGCATCCAAGGTACCGTTCATACGGATTGGTGTCATTGCAGGATCCTCTGCATCAGCTTCAGGGAATGTGATATTCAAACCACTTTCCGGTGTCGCTTTGTAAATGGTAATTTGGAACCTTTTTCCTGCGTCATCATAGTTCGTAATTCGCGCTACCCTTGGCTGGAAAGTACCAATACCTCCAGAAAGGAATCGTTTTGCTGATAGAGGTGTATAGGTATAGTTAACTGTCACGGCATCCCCAGAGGTGATACCCCCACCCTCAACCCTAGCAATGGCTGTGAATCCAGCGCTATCTACGGCTAAGATATAGTCTGTTCCAGCCACCAATGTGGTTGCACCCTTCTTTACAGTGACCGCTGTAACAACTGTCCCAGCTCCATTCTTATTCAAGAGGCGCTTCTGCGTTTGTCCGGATAGGGTCACCGCTTCATTGGTTATAGTTTTCGGTGTACCAGCAATGTCCTCAATCTTATCGATACCGCCACGGATTGTAGCCAGAGTAGCGAGATTAATTTCCATCAGATCCCCCTCAATGCCAGCGACGTGATTGCTCATTCCTGTTTTGATTACCCCGGCATTATCACTAGTTACAGTCATTTCATCCCATGTTTCCTCAAAAACGATACTGTTCATCGCTCCGAGGTCAATAAGACTGTTAATGTCAGGCCCAACCTCGAATTTTGCAGAGCCAAACCGGATAGTATTCCCTGCTTGCACTGTCGTCATATTACGTCCCATATTTGTTATTCCTCCCTGTAAATGATTTTGAAATCTGTTGCGATATGATAGAGCTTAGTGTCACTCTCGTACATGTCCCTGCTTCCTTCCCATACGCCTTGCAAAACCCTAACCCCACCCATGTTACCTTTGTAACGTTGGAGGGCACTACGGATCTCCTCTGCCAGTTCCTTTGCCTCACCATATTTAGTTGAGAACACAGAGAACTGAAATCGAGGGTAGGCAACAGCAATGTTATGATGAGCCACCCCTGATATTTGCAGATAAGCTATGGCCGGATAAGTCGGTTTCTCAGGCAGCCAACCAGGATGAATTCGATTACCGACAACCGATTGAATCTCTTTGATGGATAGCAAGTAATCTCTCAATTTTGTTTCTATAGCCATTAAGCACCTACTCTCTCAACCACAGCCTTGACGCCCTCTATCAGCAGCTTCCTGACCTTCGCCCTGCTCTTGTCCATTGCAGGTCTCATGAATGGACGTGGAGGCTGATGACTGCTTCCATACTCGTAAAAGGTAACGTAAAAAGGGGCATACGCGGAGATATCTCCATTGCGTGCCCCTACAGATACATTTGCGTAATAGTTACCTTTTTTCGATATCCCTATATTCATCTGCAGAGAGAAGCGAGTTTTGCTGGTCTCACCGATTGGAACTCTTGAATCAGCCTCACGAAATACGATTTCAGCTGCCTTAGATATAAGATCTCGAATCTCTTTGGTGATCTCGGCATTTGCTCGCTTAAGCTGTCTTATCACTTCATCCGCGCCATCCACCCGAATATTTGACCTTGTGTTCCGCCGTGCCATTATTGACGCTCCTTACACATGAGTTGTAGCTCCTGCATGTTAAAAGATGGATGGATGATGTAAAGGATCTCAAACTCAATGCTTTTGTAGCGAACAACCATTGTACGATCAATCCCTTCACGGTACCTTACTCGGATACGTGTAGTAACATCGGCGGTGACCTGTGCAGCAGCAGCTCGGTCCTGCCCTCTAAGGGGCTCTATACTAGCCCATAGTTTTGCTACTTCAATCCAATCATCTGTTGGTTGCCCCCAATCATCTAAATCATCTTCACCAGGAGGACGAAAGATGGCCACTCGCTTATCAAGTCGATTGACTAGAACAGTCATGCTTCATCATTTCCCTTGTCATTCTTCTCAGTGGATCGTGAGGTACTGCGAGCAGTTCGCTTATTTGATTTTTCATCATCGTTCGTACCGATGAATCCACGCCTTTGTAAATCAGCAGCTCGTTCAGCTTCTGCTTTGTACTTCGACCCAACCTCGTAAATTTCGCCTGATCCCTTATCCCTGAACTTCTTCAATACGGGATATTCCATGCCATATCACCCCGTTTTCAGTTGTAAAATCAAGCTTTCCAGCGAGAAATTGAATTTCTCAATCTTCTCAGATGGATCTCGATGTTCGTAGTTAATTGAACAGTAGAGCATTACGGCCAGTTTATATCTGGCCGTTCCATGCTTGTCCTCTGGAACTCCTGCTTCAGCAAGATATTCCTCTGCTGCTGCAACAAAAAGAGCGAGGGTAACATCCTCCTCGCTCCCATCTATTCGCAAATATTCCTTCAATTCATCAAGCTGTAACTCAAACATAATGGGCTCCTTTCCGCCCTATACGGTCGGCACCCAATCCAGAACGGCAGTATACACCGTTCCAGCGGTTGTTTTTACTTCGAAACTGTACTGTCCAGCTGCATTATTGTCACTGAACCACAACGTCTCTTGATCATCCGGAGTTAGGTTCACTCCATTTTTCTTGATGTAAGTGGCCGCTCCAGCTTTGAGGGAAATCCTCACTCCGTCACCATCCAACAGTTCGAACTCGGTATGATTCACACCTTCATGTTCACCCTCTTGGCCTGTTGGCTTGAATGTTGCTGGTGAAGGAGTTAAGACTTTTTTGCGATGCGGAATGCAGATTTCAGCTTGATTTTGTGATCCAACCATGCGGTAAGAACGAACAATTCAACACCTGTTTTTACATCCTTGTCGCGGTCATACAGTACCTGCGGGTCGTAGTTAAAGTGCGAGTAACGGAAATCGCCCACGATAGGGTTGATTGCTGAATCGCTGAATACAACCGGCTTACCAAGCACCTGCTCCGGTTGCGCACTGTATAGTGTGGCATTGCCGTTTGCCAAAGTCTCAATGATGTCAAGGTAATCCGCATACCGCATTACAATCTTTGCGTTGTCACGGTAATCCTCGTGCAGAGCACCGATCGCTGATTTAATCGCCTTGAAGAGGTCTACCCCAGTGACAACTGTGATGTTGTTCTGCGTCGAATAGAAGGACATATGCTCTTCCCCCGCCTTTGGAGTGGTAGCAAATGCTACTTTCTTCTCCTTGCCAGCAAGGCCACTTTCAAGTGCCTGATCCACGGTTTGAACAAGGTTTGTATCTGTGGCTGCCAAGATTGTCTCAGAGACTGGAACGTAGATTTTAAACTTGTGTCGACCAAAGGTAACAACGTCCCCTTCTGCCTTCAATTCCTTTGCAGTTTCCGTGTCTAAAATGAAGTCATCATCATCCAGAGTGAAGGTGACCTTCGGAATTTCGAGGTTCGTAACACTGGTGACGGTCGATACTTCTCGCAATGGGTTTTTGACAAACGGCTCATGCAACAACTCCGTTGTCATTGTAGACGGCAAAATCTTTTCTCCACCAGTAGAGTTGCCGTCTCCCAAGGCAGCCTTAATCTCAGGAGAAACACTATTCCCACCAATAACTGCCCGGATAAGCCCCGCTTTTGCAGCAGTTTTCTTGGCTTTAGGGTCAGAAAGGTCAGAGCCTGGGGCTGGAGTTTTAGAAGCGAGCAAGGCGGCCTGAGCTGCTTCCATTTCGTCGTGCTCTTTTTGAAGAATGTCAAAACGTGCTTTCAGATTTGCTTCTTTGGTTTCGAGCGCCTTAATGTCCTCAATGCTTGCATCAGGCTTAGATGCCTCAACCAATTTATCTTGCTTTGCTGCAGCGTAAGCCGCACCGATAGTTACCAAATCATTTTTTACGTCGAATAGTGTTTTAGCCATTAATAATACCTCCCAGGTATGATTGCAGATTTTGTAATTCTAATTGAGCATTTCGTGCGATCTCATTACGTCTTTCCTCAGACAACCCATTTTCAGGTTCTGGAGGTTCTTCTTTCGGAGCAATGGCTGCAGGGACATTCCGATACTTAGCAAGCAGTTCCTTTCCCGCCAGCGCGGCTATCTGCTTGGACTGACCAACCACATCACAGAGGCCATAATCAAAAGCTTCCTGCGCCGTAAGCCAAGTCTCAGCTTCCATAAGCGCAATCAAGTCATCCTCAGCCAATTTGTCACCAGCCTTAGCAAGGTACGCTTGCCGAATAGGACCCTCATCGACCTTATCCAACATATCAGCAGCTTCTCTGAGATCCTTTGCATTGCCTGCCGTGTAGACCCATGCATTGTGGATCATCAGCATCGCATTGCTTGGAATGGTTATTGTGTCACCGGCCATAGCAATTACAGATGCGATTGAAGCAGCCAAGCCATCCACATGCATGTTCACAGTGGCCTTATGGCGCTTCAGCATGTTATAGATAGCCACACCCTCGAAGACATCTCCACCAGGAGAATTGATATAGACATTTAGTGTCTTGATGTCGCCAAGTGCATCTAGTTCAGACTTGAAGCTCTTAGCCGAATGGGCGTAATATCCACCACCCCATGATGCGATTTCAAGATACATATACAAATCCGCTTCGTCAGTGGCTTGGTTTTTGAATTCCCAAAACTTTTTACTCATTCTTTGTACTCACCCCCTTTCTTTGCTCAACTGGCGTATCTATTGGATAAAGATCGCCGCTAATATAAAGCTTTCCTCCACCATCTTCTGGCGGTAGTTCTTCCCAAGCACGTGCCTCGTTTGGCTTAAATACGCCTGAACGGATCATCTTGAAATAGAACTCTCCTCTGGTTGCCATATCTCCACGCAAAAGAGCGCCAAGAGTGAACTTAAAGTACAGTCCCCTTTGTCGCTGTTGTGCTGTGAGAAGCTTCCGGTTAAATTCTTGTTCATATTGACGGACAATAGGTAGTAGCGTGTAAGTAACAAATTCAAGACTCATTTGCTCCATGCTACTATAACTGGCACCGTCCGTTTCTCCGACCATTGTTACTGGCATATTGAAAACCGTGGCGACACGAGAACGAGTGATTTTTTCAACCTCGAATACCTTGGAGTCAATGAAGTTACGGTTGATCTCCTTGATTTCTGTCCCGGACTCCTGAATAATTACTCCGCCGTTTTCTTTGTAAAATTGGGCGAAGTTGCTCCAAATCTCTTTTTTCTTCTCTTCTCCAACATGAGCATTCAGCTTTAGGATAAAAGACGCCTTGATAGAAGAGTCTAATTGATCCAGTGTGAACTTGCGGACAGCAGCGTCAAAGTCGATTGTGTTCCGGAGGACATCAATCGGGCTAATCCCTTTGTATCCGTTCTGAGAGGTCTGCACATGGTTTACATGCACCATGTCCATGTTATGGACGTAGTAGGTTCCCTTGTCTCCCCGAACCATGTACCATAACTCATCAGTATCTTGTTCAACAACAGGCTCAACTTTTGTCGGGTCAAGTACAAGGAGTGCTTCGACTTCATAGAAACGGTTATACTTCTTCAGTGCATAACCATTACCATATACATTCCGATGGGTCTCCAGCAGTCGAATGAATCCAAATGAGGTCATATTTCGGTTTGGAGCATTTGCTACTAGGTCATTCAATTCTGTGTAAACTGGCTTGTATTCCTGATACAGCTTAATTGGAAGAACAGCCAAAGAATTTGAAAGCCTGGAAACAGCCGCGAATATCGTTTCGTTCGAAGCTAGTTCGCCGCCTACTTTGCCTCTGAAGATCGAAAGACCATTTCTAAACCAACTTGTGAAATTTTCTGTTCCTGTTGGCGCCTTATTACGGACCACATTCCAAGCCAGCTTCATTCGTTGCCCTAAGTTCATTTTTTATCATCACCCCCTTAACAGATCGCTGATTGAAACAAAGGATACTTCACCAGTTGGTGGAGCTACAGCAAGCCGTTTCATTACCTCTACATGGGCATTCAAAAAGGCCGCAAACCCGTCAATTTTACGGTAGCGACCTTGTTTAGTAGGTATTTTATTCCGGTTTCTGTCCTCAACCAGTTTGACGTTGTTGATATACCATCTGAATAGTCGGTTGTTGTTGTAAATGACTTTTCCGTCAATAAACAATTCCTTCAAATCATCCATAGCTGGTCCAAGAGTTAGGTGTCCTTGTCGGACAACTTCACATTCGAATCCATAGGCCTTCAGCGCCTCTACAAGCCCAAAGGCTTTAGCTGGGTCATACATAATCTTTTCAATACCATATTTTTTTGATTGTTCCACAAACCAATCAAAAATGAACTCTTTTTTAACGTATTCGCCCGGAATAATCGTTAAAAGTCCCATTTCTTCGTATTCTTTGTACGGTAAATCCTCGTTAGCTTGCTTTACTTTCTCTGCCGGAATCCATGAATGAGAGATGGTAAACACTTCACCCGTCTCTGCGATCGGGAACTCAAGGCAGGCACTAGTGAAGTCCTCACTATCAGATAGGTCGAATGCTCCGATACATCCTTTACCCTCGAACTGTTTCGGGTCCCGTTCCTTGTTGTTTCGCTTCAAAACCTCAAAGGATAAGAATGACTCAGCATCTGATCTGACGAATATGTTTAACCGTTTGGTTATGAAGTCATTCCGCTCGGCTGGTATATGCTTGCGGTCTTCCCATTCCTTAATCATCTCTTCAAGCTTGATAGTTACTCCCAAGTTTGGATTAGCCTTAATCCAATTGTCCGGATTCTCAATGTCGTCTCCTGGATCAAGCTCGGCCATGAAGTAAAAGGCGTGTTCTGCTGGTATGACACCATCCAGAACGTCAGCTGCCTTGTCGTAGTAATCCATCAGTGGGCCATCCAACTGATATCCAGCTGTTGTGATGTAAAGGATCATTGGTTGCGAACGGGCACCAGTGGAGTTCTTGATGACGTTGATCAGCTTGTACGTCTTGTACTCATGGATCTCGTCAAAAGCACCCATGCTGCAGTTCTTACCATCAAGCTTTTTACTGTCGGTTGCCAACGGTAGGATCTTGGACATTGTTTTCCGAAATCGAATCTCATGTAGCGTCTCGTCAAAGTGTTTTCTCAGTAAAGGGGATGCCTTAATCATTGCCTTACATTCATCGAACATATCTTTAGCTTGTTCTTTGGAGTTTGCCAGCTGATATACCCGAGCGCCGTTCTCCCCGTCCTTCGATGCTCCATATAGAGATAGACCAGACACCACTGCTGTTTTACCGTTTTTTCTGCCCATAAAAATAAGCCCCTCGCGAAAGCGACGTAGCCCAGTATCTTTATGCACCCACCCATAGAGTGAGCCGATTATGAAATGTTGCCACGGTTGCAGCTCCAGTCGATCAAAGTCACCCATCGAGGGCTTACAGAACTTTTCAATATAACCTACTGGACGGTATCCCTTTTCCTCATCAAAAACAAACGGAAATTCACGAGTTCCTTGCCTTTTTAGATCATTTAAATGACGTTTACAAGCTTGATAAACCTTTTTCGACGTAATAATGAGGTGCGCTGTGACCGCAGTTGCATATTGTGTGGTTTGAAGTTTAGAAGCTTCAATAGCCAGTAAATTCGTCACCTTTATCGCCACCTTCCGGATCAACTACACCGGAGACCTTTCTGTCCGAGGCGGGGGTCAATTTCAACTCGGCCTGTAGCTTCCGCTGGTGTTCAATAATTTTGATTACCGAGTCCACTGACTTGTTCTGTCTATACATTTGCTGTGATCCATTGATAAAAAGCTCGACCACACCACGAGCTTTTATGTCTGCCAAATGCTGCTGTTTTAACTGTTCAAGCAAGGCCAAGTTATCTGTAATCATGATGGTCCGATCAGAAAGATTATCATCAATCTCTAATTCTCGTATCACAATATCAAATAATTTCTTAGCTGCTCTATCCTTGATCTCCCGTTTTGGTTTGTGTTCCATGACACCCCCCCCTCATATATGAAATGGTCATACGCCGAAAACGAAACTGGGGGCGCGGTCCCCTGTGCCTTTGCTTTTAACTTTTAAGGGAGGGGGGGCTGGTCTTATTTTGTTCCATTTTTTCACCCCATTCATTTCCACATCTATTTATCGATACATTGTCACAGCTTCTCTGAGACTCACAGAGCCGTTATAACATTCACACGAACACTTGTTAGAGTTTTACCGGAATACTCCTGTAATACCATCTCAATTAGCTTTGATGACTTATCTACATCTCACAATCTATTGGCATCAGAACACTTCACTATTTCCTTTCGAGACAATGAATCTCGCCCTTCGGTTTGTTACAGGTTTCTCTACCTTCTCCCCTGCAACCCCATGCTCTTTGTTATGGCAGCTATTACAGAGGCTTAATAGATTCTCTAGTACTAAAGCAAGATCAGGGTACTCACTCAGAGGCTTGATGTGATGGACCATGTCAGCTGGAGTCAATCTTTTACGCTTTATGCAGTGCTGACATAGATAGTTGTCTCTTATGAGTGCCTGCTCTCTGGCAAGCTCCCATGCTGTGGACTTATAGAACGCCTTTGATCCCTTGTCTCGCTTGTAGCGGTCATAGTAACGGTTCTGGTCACGCCTGCTGCTTGTCATACTTATCAGCCTTTCATCTTAGCTCAATTATCGGCACTGCTGTGCCAATGACAATCCCTACCCATGCTGCGCGGCTATGGAAGTAATACTGAAGTATCTCTTTAATGGTTCTCATCCTTCCCTCACTTCTTAATCTCCAGGTCTTCCTGAACACTATTGAGCACTAAGCGCGTTCGTCCGATCAAATCTATGTGCAAGTTGCCTTGACCGACTTCATGCGCTAAGGCGATGAGTCTATCCAGGCACGCAAGCTTATCGTCTAAACCGCTGTTTCTCTCAAGGCCGCCCAGCCCATCAGATAGTTTCTCAACGCCCTTCAGTGCTTCTTGCACCTCTGATGTGTCGATGTTTAGCTTGACCTTGATGTCACCTACAGCAGTAGGCACTCCACTCTGATGTTCTGCCTGTTCACCATCAAACATGAAGATATCCGGTCCAGTATCTTCATGTTCATAAAAGACTGGAGAAATTGCTCCATCAATAATGGAAGCTCTTTCCTCATCCGTTAGTGTGCTGATGTCATCTACCTCCAGCACACGCTCAATGTAGTGCTCTCCCATACTTACTGTGGTCTGTACTCTTAACATTGCCTTCACCCTTTCTTTTGGATTACTGCTTTTATCAAGCCCACTCAGGTCTACCCAGCCGAGCGGTTCAAGCATTCCTCCACACTTGCACGTAATGCCGTCTTTCTTGCCTGTATCATAATGAATCAGCCTGCACTCAATACATCTGTATTTCATTACTTGCTTTGCTTTAGTCTCCAATCTATGTCATCCTCCCTCAATGTTTGCTCTCACCCTGTCCATTCCTGCCTTGATCTGCGCTTGTATATCTTTGACCTGCTTCAACGTTGCAGCCTGATCAACTCTTGGGTTCTGAAGCTTAGTCTGTACCAGTCTGATCTTTGCCTGTAGCTCCCTTACTTCCAGATCTGTATAGAAAGCAACATACTCATGCTTGCAATGTGGGCATATGAAGTACGTCTTCTCTATAGCTCCTGGTAGTCTTGCTGTCTGGAAGCCGTTCACCTCGAACTGTTTATTACAGCCTTCGTTACAAATGGCTGGCATGGCTTTGTTATTGCTTTTAGGGCTCACTTCATTCATCCTTTCTGTTTTAATAAGTGTCGCTATCCTTACAATGCTTCTCTGCCATGTCCTCAATAATCGCACTATCAAACAACTCACATCGAAAAGGTAATGTTGTGTCCTGAAGCAATTCGCATTCTGCACATCTTTCTGCCAATTCAACAGGGAGTTTATTCACGCTGATGCGGAATGGGAAATTGGTTTTGATAAATTCCCTATACATCTCATGACTCTCGCGCTCATTGGCTTTGATAGTCTTAATCATTCCTGCCGGCACACCGAGATAAGAACAGACATCCTCCAGTGACCATTGTTCTTCTGGTATGGTTTGTCCGTCTTGGTGTTGGATCAGTACTACTTCAACAAGGTAAGACTCTCGTTCTCTGCTCACACCGACTTCCTCCATCGCCCTCACCCTTTCAAAGTTTGATTTCCCATGTACCTTAGTTCGCTCTCACCTCTGAGCTTTTGGGGTTTAGATTATGGGCTGTTTTTCGAATGTGCCTCATTAAATGCCCTAATAAACTCCTTATCGGATTCAGTTCTGTTAGAGAATTCCGTTGGTTCTCCATTCAAAAAAATCATTGTTCCTTTAAACGGCTCCAGCTTTCCCAATGCGATGTGAGGACCGAACTTCTTCATTAACTGCCATATAGGAAACGATGAATAACCTTCTTCGTCCGTCTTATGAACAAATGGCTCTACCGTGTCTTTACCTGTTCGCTCTTGGTAATGCCTTTCTAATTCCTCATGCTGCTCCCGTAGGATGTTCATCCCTTTTTCAGTAAGCTTTACTTTGACCGTCTGATTGAAGTTCATTCGAAAATCCATAATGACCACCCTTTCTGGACATAGAAAAAGCCACCCAGGTTATGGATGGCTTTATGTACTGACTATGAAATTGTTATCATAGAAAAAGAACCGGTTAGGGCGCTTGATACTATAAGTCCAACCGAACTCCTTGTGCTCCAGCAAACTTTTTCAACCCTTCTTTTATCTTCTCGTTTTGTTGTCCTACATTATAGTAGTCCATAACTCCTACAACACCTCCACAAGAAGCGCACTGTACGAACATTAATTTGTACTGCGAACCAGTAGGGCTATTTTCCACCATTTCAAACCTTGTTCCACCACAGCCTAAACATTTTGATTGTGCCATTAATAATCATCTCCCTCACACCATCAATTCGATGCTTGGAAGATAAATCCTGCATTAATTATTTGGCAACCATGTGTACTAAGGTTTTCCACAAGAAGCCTACTAGATCATCGCCTTCAGCGGATTCAATGAGTCCTTCGTGTATGAGCAACCAACCTTCACCCCACGCTCTTAATTCAAGCGATCCGTAATAGGTGATCATGTCAATAATCGCTGCAGTTGAAATGAGCGGTAGACAATTCTTATAATAATCAATTACTTTTCCACCGTCATAAATCGCGTTAAAATTATCTCCTTCTCTGTCTTCTGCTTCGATTATCCATTCCTTGTCCGGCTGGTCTTTGATGAAAAAGTATTCTCCAGCTGAATAATCGTAGAACTCAAATAACTTATCAAGTATTGCCGAATCTGTTGCTAGCACTTCAGATATAGAAACTCTATCGCGTGGTAGTCTCAAGTAAACTCCTCCTAATCGTAATAAGACTCTATTCGACAGGAAGGGATCGTTACCTCTATTCCCAGACGGCGCGCTTGCTTAATTGCGCGCTACTCCAGCATTTGCCCAGAACACTGCTTCTTCTACTTTGGTCAGAGCTGACGCTTTCTCGCGGCTGTTCGGTACTTTCTCATCAATCAATTACGCCAACTCTTTCGCCTTATTACGAATCTCCTCATAGATTTCAGGCTGTCCTTCCTTCGGAGCGCGGTACTTAAAATTGTTCTCTATTTGCGGATTCTTTTGATTTGACACGGTAAACATCCTCTCTCTATTTTCTAATCAAAGCGGAGAAGAGGATTCGAACCTCCACTATCGACCGTTACCAGCCGAGGTGCTACCGTTACACCAACCCCACATAGATACCCCTGACAGACCGCACGAAGTCCTCTCGTACAGCCTGTACTCACAGGGCGATGTTTTACCTTCCTAGTATAAGAGACACGCTGAACGCGCCCCTCAGAAGGTCTTGATTTGTGAAGCATAGGAAGCAAAAAGAACAGCTATCCCGCAAATGATACCCTTGCGACTCTCTGTAGGCTTTACGCTCTTGGCTACCTACCGCCGTCAAACAGGTACTGGTTTGTGTCGGGTGCTGCTCTTTCTTGATTTCCTATGCTACTAATATAACACGTAAAATAGGAAATGGTTCACAAGGTATTCGCATTTTTTGGATAATAATTTCACATTTTATTTTCAAATTTTTATTGCGATATTCAGTACAAGGCGCCTCAGTTTTTAATAGGCTGGTTAAGTACATTTCTCAAATCATCTCCAATCCATTTCGCTTTAGTTGCAATTGTTATAATCTCGGCTGCATTCATCGATGAAAAATAAACCTCTCCATCAAGAGGACTGCCACCAGTTGTTACATAGCTTTTATAAATGGCAACTTCATACCCGTATTGTAGGAACACCCGAAAATCTGACATCACTATGGTTTTATCCTTAAACGGTGTAGTTTCCCACTTTTGAACAGAAATAATATCGTAGGAATGCTTTTGTTGTATCTGGTTGATCCGATCTTGTAATACCTGAGGGCAATCAGTTAATAGTATCTCTTCTCTCATTTTCCTTGTTCCTCCTTTAGATCATTTGGTTCATGTACTTCACAAATGCCTTATCTTCCTCCGTATGCTTGTTTGCTATCTTAAATATACTGTTAATAGTAGACTCTTATTCATGGTTATTTATGAAATACCCGTTTCGATGGGTTCTTTTGAAAAATACTGCGCTCGCAGCTTCTTCTTCTGGATGACCCGTTTTCTGCGCCGCCAGTATGAGAAGGTGGAGATTGTCTTTCTCGCCCACCACACAGAGGCTAAAGAGGTCAGCGAGCATGATTTCTTCACTCGCGGGGAGAGTGGGGGAACCATCTGTTCCTCAGCTTATCAAAAAGCGATTGAGATTATCGACAGCCGATACCCGCCAGCGCAGTACAATATTTATCCGTTTCACTTCTCCGATGGGGATAACCTCACCTCCGACAACGAACGTTGTGTGAAGCTAATCGGAGAACTGCTGAAACGGAGCAATATGTTTGGCTACGGCGAAGTAAATCAGTACAACCGCAGCAGCACGCTGATGTCAGCTTATCGTCATCTGAAGCACGAACAATTCATGCATTATGTCATTAAAGACAAAAAAGAAGTGTACCAGGCGCTAAAGACCTTCTTCAGTCAAAAGGGTGCTGTTAATTCATAAACATCCTTCAGTGAGGTACAATAGAAACGCCCTAATCAAGCCTGCTGAAAAAGATCAAAGACAAGTAGCGCTCCTTTAAGTCATTAAGTTAGAAAAAAACGAGCAAAACTCCAATACACAGGAGCGTTGCTCGTTTTTTTGTTTTTACTATTGAGATTTGATTCTTATACTTGAAAAGAAACCATAGATTGCTTAAGATCTGCTGCTAAGCCCTCTAGCTTTTGGGATAAGGCAACAAGCTCCTCACTAACAGTAAATTGCTGTGAAGACATAGAAGCTACCTCCTGCGTCGAAGCCGTCGTCTGCTGCACAATGGAACTGACACTCGCCATGGATTCACCTAATTGACGCTGAAACTCTATCAGTTCATGAATAGAAGCAGAGGATTCACTAAGGTGCCCCATGAAGTGTTCCATTTCCTCTTTGACACTCGCAAAGATCGTTGACGACTCACGCACGGAAGAAATCTGTTCACGGAACTTTGGAGCGGTCTCATTGATATCTTTAACCGTGTTCTCAATGTGTAGACCAATTTCTTCCGTAATCTTGGAAACCGATTGGATCGACTCATTCGATTGGTTAGCAAGCTGTCTGATTTCATCAGCAATCACTATAAAACCTCTGCCTGCTGCACCAGCTCTTACCGCCTCTATAGTGGCATTTAGCGCCAAAATATTGGTCTGCTTATTTACAGCAATCATAGGACTAAGAATACTACGAATTAAATGAGTACTCTCTCTTAGCTTATTGGAGTTCTCTTGTATTCGATTGAACATCTCCACCGTAGATTCACTCTGCTCTACTAGCAGCTTCATCAGCTCTGTCCCCTGATCACTAACCTCAATCACTCGCTCCGCCGAAGCGTCCATTACTGTATTTAGTTCAGTCACTCCATTCATCTTGCTGCCTATGATCTCGACATTGGAATGGCTTTTTTCTGCTTCGACAGCAAGGCTGGCTGCTCCAAGTGCAATCTCACCTGTAGCAGATGCCACCTCTCTGGCATGAAGTGAGGTTGTACCTGATGCTTTGACTAATTGTTCCGAAGTACCGAGCACTTCATCCGCTGACATCTCACTCTGGCTTGCAAGCAGAGAAATTTGCTCCATCATTTTGTTGAAGCTATGCCCAAGTCGGCCAATCTCATCCTTACCCTTAAAATTCGTTCGTACACGAAGATTTCCTTGCTCGCCATCTTCCATTAAGGTCGCCAGCTTACCCAGAGGACGCCCAACCAAACGAACCAGAATATACCCAATTAACAGGGCTATCACGGCAGCTGCAAGCACCACAGAGAACGTAATATAAAGGAGCTTGTCCGCCGACTTCGTAAAATCACTGACCGGTGCATATCCCATGAGTGTCCACTTTGCAGTCTTTAAAGGCTGATACACGACAAGCTGCGGACTTCCGTTCTCATCGGCTGCTGTAAATGAATGTTTCTTCTCTACATCTTGCTCATCTGATACTTTTATGTAAGAGGGTTGACCCAATTTAGCATTATTCGCACCATAAACTATGTTACCTTCTGTGCTTAAAATTCTAATCTCACCCGTAATTCCAATCTGAAGATTAGACAACATTTCGGTCATGGCCTTCCCTTTAACTTCAATCAGCATGTAATACTCTGCTTCAGGATGTACAAGATTGCGAAGCAATCTCCCCATAGTTAAAGAAGGCTCAGTATAAGCATCAAAGAAGCCCTTCTCACGAACCGGAAACCACACTGGCTCTCCTTTAGCATCCGCAATTTGTTTCAGTCTTTCAGTAATACCTTCATCACTACGAAGGCCACTAATGCCAGTAGATTTATACGATTCCGTTTCTTCCAAGCTCTTAGATACCAGTCTGACGCCATACATCCGCTCATCTGATCCTTTAACTAAGTCTAGCTTTCTACGAATCCGATCTTCTGCGGAAACTTTGGCTACCGTTGTAAGTTCTCCACTATTTATTTTTTCCAAATCACCTTTTAATGCGGAGTCGAGGGCAAATTGTCTCGAAAGTGCTTCATATTCATTTAGTACAAAATCCAGCTTGTCCGCCGCTTGAACTACAGACTGTGAGGAGGCCGAGGCAACCTCGTCTGTAATGATATCTTTGGCAGCATAATATGAAGTCAATCCTAGTACAGAGGATAAAAGCACTATGGAGCTAAATAGAATAACGAACAATTTTATTCCAACGGATCTAAATTGTATAGTCCATAGCTTTTTCATTATGTTCACTCCCTATGATGGAATAAGGGTACAGCCTTCCATTTCTGTACAAAGGCTGTACCCTGTTCATTCTTTAGTATGAAGTAAATTCGTTTACCCTTTACTAGCTCCTGCGGTTAATCCATCTACAAGCAGACGTTGCAAGAATACAAACAAAATCATAATCGGAATAGAGATCAGAACAGCACCGGCAGAGAACAAGGTAAAGTTCGTGTTTTGGTTCGTATTAACCATATCCCACATTCCAACTGCGACGGTCCAGTTTTCCTTCGTCCGTAAAATAAGTCTGGCAAAAATGAAATCCACCCAAGGACCGACAAACTGAGTCAGTGCCATGTAAGTGATCATAGGGCGTGACAAGGGAAGAATCACTCGCATAAATATCCCGAAATTGCTCGCCCCGTCTATTCTAGCTGCCTCATCCAAAGAACGAGGAATCGTGTCGAGGAAGCCTTTGGCGATAAAGGTTCCCCCAAGTGGCGCTCCAGCTGCATAAACGATAATCAAGGCAATATGTGTATCTAGCAAATTAAACTCTTTAAGGAGCATATAAATGGCAATCATACTCATAAAACCAGGGAACATCCCAAGGATCAGAACCGTAGATAACGCTGTTTTACGCGCTTTAAAACGGAATCTGGATACAGCGTAACTGGTTAACAAGGTAAGAACTACACCGATAAGCATGGAGAATATGGCTATCTTCAATGTATTCGCATACCAAGTTCCAAACATATAGCTCGGTGATGTGAACAATTCTCTGTAGTGATCGAAGGTAAATTGCTCAGGGATAAACGTTTTACTGTACAGGGACTTACCAGGCCGGAAGGAAGCAAACAGAATCCAAAGGGCCGGATAGAGGGCCGCTAACGACAAAGCAATCAAGATGATGTAACTACCACTTAAGCGAATAAAGTTCGCGATCTTTCTGCTCATTGGATCATATCCTCCTCTTTGAATGATTTTGTCCGGCGGTAATTGTACAGGGAGAATGAAGCAACAATGATAAAGATAATAATCCCTATTGCCGAAGCCATGTTGTTTTTATTCTGATCAAGTGTTAATTTGTATAGCCAGGTTACTAGCAAGTCCGTGGAACCGGCATATTGATAATCACCATTTACAGGACTACCACCTGTTAATAGGAAGATCGCATTAAAGTTGTTAATGTTACCTGCGAATTGCGTAATTAAAGTAGGCGCTGTGGAGAACAATACCATCGGTAACGTAACAATACGGAACTTCTGATAACCTGATGCTCCATCCACCTCAGCGGCTTCATACATATCCCGAGGGATTGTAGTCAGTACGCCCATAATAAGTAACATCGAGACTGGAATACCAACCCACATGTTAACAATAATTACGGTAACCTTAGCCCAGAATGGATCAGTCAGCCATGGTAATCCGCCCATTCCAAAATACCCAAGGTATTGGTTGATCGGACCGAATTGACCGTTAAATAAATTGCGCATGAGCAGCAAAGAGATTAACTGTGGTACTGCGTAAGGCACAATCAGAATAACTCTCCACATTCCTTTGAAACGAATACCTTTTTGGCTCACCAATAAGGCTACCAATAGTCCTCCGAAATATGTAGTAATCGTTGAAAGAACTGCCCATATAATCGTCCATGTTAATACACCATAAAAGGTGTGGCTCCATGTTTTGAGAACTAATAAATTTCGGAAGGTCTGAAATCCAACCCAGTCAACCAATTTAGCGGGTGGAAGATGATCAGGTGCGGAATAGTTCGTAAACGCTAGCAGGATCATGAAGATGATTGGCATGATCGTAAAGAATAGAACACCAATACCCGGCAAGACCAAGAACGTCTGAGCGAACTTATAATCCAGTATATAGCGAACACTTTGTTTAAAGGTGTTTGCCTGAAGACCGTTATCGCGTTTCTCTCCAGTCTTATAAGCATCTTTAATGTTCAAATACCAAGCGAGGATTATGATGATAAGCATTAGAATGGTGATCAAGCTTTGAATCAAAATATAGATCGAGTGATCCCCAGCTACCATCTTAGCGATGCCTTTTACTTTTACCAAACGGCTAGGGTTTTCTCCTAGTGTGACAAACCCCCATAAAGCAGTAGCAAGATTCTGAATAAAATAATAAACAGCGGCGGCTTCTACAACTAAAAACATGATTCCTTTGATGAATTGGCGGTTATATATTTGTCCCAATCCCATGAAAATCGTCGACAGTACTGCGGCCCTCGTGCGATGTCGCTGCATTTCGCTTCCGTTCTCCTCTCCGAGTGAAAATAAGAAGCTGCCCACCGCTAATCATGCGACGGGCAGCTTGATTCACTGTATGCTGTTAAGACTGTAAATTATGATCCTTATTGAGCTGCACCGTTATTCAAATCTTTGATTTGTTGTACGGCTTTGTCCATTGCAGCTTTTGGATCTGCATTCTTATCCCAAATTTCTGGAAGTGCTGCGTTTACAGGGCTCCATACGTTGCCCATTTCAGGAATGGAAGGCATAGGCTGGGAGCTCTTAGCTTGTGCTGCAAAAGCGGATACGAATGGATCATTTACAATTTGCGGATCAAGAAGCGCTTCGTTGTTTGTAGGAACAGAACCGATCGTTTTGTTCAGTAGCAATTGAGCATCTTTACTTGAAGCAAAATGAGCGTACAATTTAGCAGCATTCGGATATTGAGTAAACGAGTTAACTGCGAAAATTTTGATACCAGAGAATGTGATAGCTGTTTTGCCATTTACTGTAGGGATCGGTGCGATACCAAGGTTATCTCCAAGAGCTGCTTTGTATCCTCCAAGCTCCCAAGGACCTGTGATATCCATCGCTACATCACCTGAGTTGAACAAGCTGCGTTTGATATCACTATTGATATCACCGCTCTTAATTGGCAATGCTTCTTTCATTTTCGCGAATTCTTTAAGTCCTGCAACAGCTCCGTCATTAGCAAGTCCGATATCATTTTTATCTGTACCGTCCTTACCAAACAGATATCCACCATCGGAAGCGATAAACATGTAGTTGAAGTACAGGTTTCCTACTTCCCACATAATTCCGTATCTGTTCTTGGATTTATCTGTGAATGTTTTGCTGAATGCAAGAACATCGTCGAAAGACTTAGGTGCTTCTTTAACGAGTGATTTATTGTAGAACAATGCATAAGTTTCTGCTGCTCTTGGGTAGCCATACAATTCACCTTCGTACGAAGATCCGATAATCGAAGCTTCAGTATTGCTAGCTTTTGTTTCTTCACCGAAGACGTCATTAGGAAGAACCAAGCTCGCACTTGCCGCTTTACCTAAGTTGTCGTGAGGGATAAGAACAACGTCTGCTGCTAATCCTGAAGGACCATCTTGCGTAAGTTTAGTTACTTGATCTGGTGGTGCCAACTCTTCAATCTTGACTGGAACGTTATATTTCGCTGTGAACTGCTTAGCAATCTCATCTGCGAATGGTCTTTCTTCCTTACTTTCCCATACAACTAGAGTCGCTCCATCTTCAGGTACAATCTCTTCTGTTGCTGCTGCATTTGTGGTCTCTGGCGCAGCAGTCTCTGTAGTGTTGTTAGCAGCATTAGTAGCTTTTGCTGCATTGTTCCCCCCGGCATTCCCATTGTTGTTCGAACCACAAGCTGTAACGGACAGTGCCATAGAGACAGCAGCGGTGATAACCATCACTTTTTTCAACTTCATTACTTTAACCCCTCCCAATTTTAAAAAAGCATAAGATGATAAAATAGTAGAGCCAGAAATTTGCGCAAACGATTTCAGAAAAGCTAAAAAAAAAGTTATTCTTTTAGCTCGCTCCTTCTAGAGCTGCATTTCGCAGTGCAAGAAAGCGCTTCATTCATGAATACATCATACAACAGTATCGTTTGTTTTTAAAAACGTTTGCACATACCATATTTGACCATTTTTCATTAATTGATAAACACTATAGGCGTTTATCTCCGTTTTTCACATGATATCTTTTAATTAATCGATTATTCATGTGTTTAAAAATGGAATTGCTATTTTATTTGCCCCTGATATGCCACAAATTCACTTTTCCAATAGATTTACAATTATCGGGCAGTAGAAACGCTCATATACTCAAGTGAAAATTTGTGCAATGGTTTGAACAAGAGTATTGAAAGCCCTTTTATTCCATGCTATAATCCAAATCGTTAAGAGGCTACCCAACATGAATCATTGCATCTATTGTCTGCCTCCTGTTCTATATAACTAAAAGGCAATGTTACTTATGAAAGGTACAACCTCGGACAAGCTACTTCGCGGCGGTTGTGCCTCTTTGTTATGTGCAAGTTTGCCTCATCATTTGCGCATGTTGCATAAAAAACTGTGCAACCAATAACAATAGCGACATTCTAAACCCCACGTGCTGTGATCAATTGTTCGGAAAAGTATCGCTCACAAAACTTAAGCGTATGCTTTCGATGTAGTTTTGCCGAAGCTGATCAGGGATGTATCGCTTACAAAACTTTAGGAGGACTTATTCATGTTACTGGAAGCTGTGTACCATCGCCCGCGGTTAAATTGGTCTTATGCCTATAATGAGAGTACGATTCACTTGCGTCTCCGCGCTAAAAAAGGGGATTTAACAGAAGTATTTGCTTTTGCAGGGGATAAGTACACTTGGGATACCACAAAAGAACTCATTCCCATGACCCTCTTCACCTCTGACGCTATGTTTGATTATTGGGAATGTGCCTCAGTTCCCATTTATCGCCGATTGAAATACGGATTCTTACTGCAAAAGGATAACGAGAAAGTTTGGATGACCGAAAATGATTTTCAAACGAACCGGCCAGAAAATCCAAACAAGCTTTTCGAGTTCCCATTTATTAACCCCGTTGATGTGTTCACTCCACCCGCTTGGGTAAAGGACGCTGTTTTCTATCAGATCTTCCCTGAACGCTTTGCAAATGGCGACCCTAGTCTTGATCCAAAAGATGTTCAGCCATGGGGAGCAGAGCCAACACCAACCAACTTTTTTGGCGGCGACCTGCAAGGGGTTATCGATCATCTGGATCACCTTAACGAGCTTGGCATCAATGCTATTTATTTCACACCACTCTTCACTGCAACTACTAATCATAAATACGATACAGAAGATTACATGAAAGTTGATCCGCATTTCGGGGATATTGCAACGTTAAAAAAACTCGTCGATCTCTGCCATAAACGTGGAATTCGTGTTCTGTTAGACGCTGTATTCAATCACTCCGGTGGAACCTTCGCTCCATTTTTAGATGTTCAGGAAAATGGAGAAGACTCCATTTACAAAGACTGGTTCCATATTCGTGAGTTTCCGCTTCAGGTTGTCAAAGGCATTCCTACTTATGATACTTTTGCCTTTGAACCACATATGCCAAAGCTTAATACCGAGAATCCTGAAGTTAAAGAGTACTTACTAAAGGTCGCTGAATTCTGGATTACAGAAGTTGGAATCGATGGTTGGCGCCTTGACGTCGCCAATGAAGTAGATCATGATTTCTGGCGTGAATTCCGCAAGGTGGTAAAACGCGCTAATCCTGAGGCCTACATCCTTGGAGAAATCTGGCATGAATCTGCTCCGTGGTTGGAGGGTGATAAATTCGATGCTGTCATGAACTATCCGTTCACTGATGCCGTTTTAGACTTTTTTGTTCATGGTAACCTTGATGCAGAGGGGTTTGCTAACTCTATTGGTAGACAGTTATCGCGCTACCCACTGCAAGCAAGTGAAGTTGCCTTCAATCTGTTAGATAGTCATGACACTCCTCGCTTGCTTACGCTGGCTGCGGGGGACAAAAATAAAATGCGGTTAGCTGCACTATTCCAGTTCACCTTTATGGGTACTCCTTGTATCTATTATGGCGACGAGTTCGGAATGGACGGTGAGGGTGACCCAGGTTGTCGTAAATGCATGGAATGGAACCCTGAGAAGCAGGATCTTGATCTGTTCGAATTCTACCGTCAGCTCATTCAAATACGCAATGAGCAACCTGCACTTCGTACGGGAACATTTACTTTCTTGGAGGCAGGTCGACAAGGCAGTAAGATAGCCTATGAGCGCCGATTAGATCTTGAGACTATAGTTGTACTGATCAACAGCGAAGAGACCGCTCAGACGTTCCGTATTGACGTAGACGAGCGTAATTGGGAGAACTTGTTCACGGCCGATACAGTGCGTGCTGAGCGTGGCAAGCTGAACGTGAAGATGCCTGCTTATGGTTTCGCTATACTTAAAGCAATCAACTAGATTTAAATGCCTTTGGCCGTATAAAACATAACAAAACAGGGTACCTCACTAGCTATGATAGCTGTGGGATACCCTGTTTTATATTTGAGATGAGATTGCTAAATGACTTACACATTACTAGCTAACTACTAATACTTCGGTGCACTAACAATCAGCACACCGAAGTCCAGTTTACTTGCTCAGTAGTGTATAAATAATCTGTGCGCTTTCGGCGCGGGTCATCCACCCTTTTGGAGCAAATTGATTGTTCTCTCTGCCTTGCAGAAGCCCTAGACCTGCTGCTGTCTTCACGTAGCTATCTGCCCACTTGCTAATGCTAGATGCATCTGCAAATGACGTGACACCCACTGCTGGCTCGATCTTCTTATCAGACTTCACTTCAAGCGCACGGATCACCATGATAGCCATTTCCTCACGGGTAATGGAAGCATTCGGCGCAAAAGTATCATTGCTTCGACCACTAACAATGCCCAGCTTAGAAGCTGTTGCTACGTATGATGAATACCATGCATCTGACTTAATATCCGAAAATTTAATTTGCCCATCCGCATTTAAACCAAGTGCACGAACTAGTAATGCGGTAAATTCCGCACGACTAACATTGCTTTTCGGATTAAACTCGGTTGTGGTAACCCCTGAAACAATTTGTTTTGCAGCTAGAGACTGAATGGCATGGAATGCCCAATAAGTAGTTGGAACATCCTCAAACGACTTCACAATCTCTAGTACGGCATATTTACTAAAGTGCGTGACCTGTGTAGATATCACGTCTCCATTCAGCTGTCCACCTACGTACTCAAGCTCGCCATTATCGCCTAAATAGTAGATCCCCTGTAGATCTTTATTCGATTGAGCATTAATCTTAAACGATATCGTAATCGGCTCATCGAACTTCTTAACTACAATTAGGGTACCATCTTTCTTTAGAATGCTAAGTCTCAGTTCAAACACATCGGATAGCGAAGTTACGGTTGCCCCTTCTTTGTTTAAACCATCTACTAATGCTTTCGTAGCAGACTGGATCAATGGTTTCAGCTCCAATAAGATCTGAGAACCTTCCGCGGCTGGAGCTAAACTTGGAATTGCACTTAACAGTTTGTTAGGGATAGTAACGAACAGATCACCCACTTTAAATACTAGATCATTCGATCCTAACGTTTTTGCAGCTTGCAACGGCAACAACACTGCTGTCTTACCTGCAGCAATATCGATTTTCACCTTTCCATCTTTACCATTCTTCAAGCTATCCTCACTGACAATTTGGGCATTGGAAGGAGTTGTTGGGCTACCTACCACGCTTTCAGAAGTTGGTGAACTTGTCACTTCAGGCGTCGGCGTTGCTTCAGGTGTCACCGTTGGTGTTGGTGTTACTTCTGGTGTCACTGTTGGTGTCGGTGTTGCTTCTGGTGTCTTTGTTGGTGTTGGTGTTGGTGTTGGTGTTGGTGTTGGCGTTGGTGTCGGTGTTGGTGTCGGTTTTACATCCGATACTTCTGCTAAAATAACCGTTCCACCATCATCTCTACCTGGTAGATCAATGATTACTTTTTGATCTTCGGATACCGTGTATGTCTTACCGCTGTACTCATCCTTTACAGATAAATTGGCAGCAAACGGCACCGGAATCGTTGCAGATACCTCACTTGTCTTAGTGTTAATAACCGTCACGACGTTCTCATTATCGTAAGACTTGTTGAAGGCTAAATAACCTAAATCGTCTGAACCTGCTACCTTCGTCCGCGTACCCTTCGAATACACTTTGGAGTATTTTGCACGGATATTCAACAGCTTCTGATAATGATCATGAAGTGGCTTCTCTGCAGTCAACTGATCCCATGGCATATCTTTACGGTTCTCACTGAACTCACCTTTAGACATGTCTCCGGCATTTTTTCCCGATTTCCCCAGTTCTTCTCCGTAGTAAATGACTGGCTGTCCCTTGGCTGTGATTTGCAGAGCGGCAGCGATTTTCAGCTTGCCTTTGTCTCCATCCACATAATTGGACAAGAAACCATCTTCATCATGACTGCTCAGGAATTGAGCCATCATCTTCGTGTTATCAATCTTTAACTCTCGTTCCTGCAAATAGGAATTAACACTGTTAACTTTACCATCAGTAAAATCTTTCGCTGCATCATTAAACCCGAAATCAAGCAGACCGTCCATTTGACTTGTTCCTAGCATTCCACCATTGCTATCAATGGTTCCGCCGAAATATTCACCGGTCATTTTGAAGTTTGGATCAATTACAGTCAGTGCATTTTTAAATGCTTTCCAAGTTGTATCTTCTACATGTTTGACTGTATCCACACGGAAATAGTCAATCGTATCTCCACGTTCCGTCCGTGCGTTATCTAACCACCCTGTTTGCCAAGCGATAATTTTTTCACGAACGGCTGGATCTTCCGTTTTGAAATCCGGCAACCCTGCAAGCTCGCCTTTAATTGGATCTGTATCCGCGGATACACCATCCGTACGAAGCATTCCTTCAAAACGTGCTTTATCCTCAGTTGTAATCGTCGGTTCGTTATCCGTAGCCTTAAGACCGTAACCCGTATGATTGAGTACAACGTCGACCATGATCTTGATACCCTTGTCATGTGCCTTCTCGATCAATTCCTTGAAGGTCTCCATATCACCAAGATGCTCGTCGAGCTTTGTAAAGTCCTTGGCCCAATAGCCATGATATCCGTATTGTTTGAAGCCATCACCTTTATTAAAATCAATATTATCTACAATTGGCGTAATCCAAAGCGTGTTAATACCAAGTTCTTGCAAATAATCGAGATTGTCGATCATTCCTCGGAAATCACCACCGTGGTATGCTTCCAGTTGATCTTTATCTACATTCTCATTATTCGTTGGATCTCCATCTTTGAAGCGGTCTGTAAGCGCGAAGTATATACGAGCCTCATCCCAATCAAAATCCAGCTTATCACCTGTGTAGGTTCTCGCTTTTACCTCGAGTTTAGCATTTTCCTTATGTGCATTCCCGTACTGGTCCACGAGCGTAATCGGAATATTCTTGATCCCCGCTGACACCGTGTCCTTCACAGCAACTGTCTGTTTCATCAGCTCCGTATCCAGCTTAACTTTGCTTGGTCCTCCAAGATTGGTTAAATCCATGTATCCGTCTGAATATGTTACCTCTTCTGAAGTCACTGCATTGATGGTTACAACCGCATTCTGATTAGATGTAACGGTTTCCGGATTGACGGATGTCGTAATCTTAACGTCAGGAATATGATATACAACAACAGATTCATCATTTACCGTATTCTTAGGATCCGTAAATTCAGTAGTGACACCGTCCTTCGTGATCAAGAAAGTATACTTATACGTACCTTCTACTAAATCAGTCAACGTGTAAGTGAACCACTCGTTAGCGGAATCATAAGTCATTGGATACGAAGTGCCATTCACTTTTACTTTAGCAGCCGTGATCGCTTCCATATTTCCATTACGGAACAAGGCATCATCGCGATATCTAAAAGTAATCGTTCCATCCTTAAGGATAGGACCGCTAATACTTGGTTTGATATCAAACGCCTTCACCCCGCTAGTTACGTTCACTTTAGTGAATAATTCACCAGGCGTCAGCGGAATGATACGGTCATCCCCATAGGGATCCTTAATCGACCAATCGGTACCTTTACGAAGGACGAACCCTACACTTGTCGCATTCTCAGCAACCTCAATCAGAACACTCGCTGAACCATTCTTAAAGGTTGTAAAATCAATCTGGTCATTTTTAACTCCTGTATTCCAGACCCAGATATTCCAATCCTTATAATCCTTGTCGCTACGGGTATAAGTAAATTGGACATATCTCTTATCAGTAACCTTTACGGTAACAGTTGTAGAAATACCGCCATAAGTAATGGTAATTGTAGCCGTTCCATTACCAATTGCCTTCACTTGACCTTTATTGGTTACTGTAGCCACTTGGGGTTTATTAGAAGTGTAAGCAGCTAATTGCGTAACATTACTTCTGCTGTTATCATCGTACTTTGCAAAAACAGCAGTTTGATGCGTATTTCCTGCTGCCAGCGTGTAGCTTGCACTATCTGTTTCCAGGGAGGTAAGCTTTACTGGCGCAGCATCCTTTTGAATAATCACTGCAGTCAAAGGATCAATCCTAATTGAATTTGCTGTTAAATCAAAACCTGACTGTCGGTCAACTGGAATCGCAGTGACACCAGCTTCATCACTGTCAACAAGCACCTGACCACTCGTCAAATCCTCTGATAAGGTCAGAGTTCTTTCTGTGCTGTCGGCATTCATAAAGACATAATATATGCCCGTGCCATCTGTTGCTTTGTTGGAATAGCTAATAACAAGATCATCCTTCTTCATTTCTGGAGCAGGAATTAGGTTAACATTGGAATCAACCAGATTCTTGTCGCCCAATCGAAATGCATCGGTAGACTTTCTTAATTCCATCAGACCTGACGTATATTTTCTTGTCGTGTTCTGTACTGGGAACTTTAACTCATCCGTTGCTTTAGTCCAATCAAACATGTTGACTGCATCCGAAGAATCATACGAATCATGAATGAAATAACCAAAGGATTGGTTGTTGACGTCAAACAATTCTGTGAATTTTTCCTGAGGAACCGTAGTTCCCTTCCACTGCTTGGTACGCCCATATTCCTGACCCGCATGAATGAAGGCAGTACCTTGGGAGGTTAGAATAAGCATGTTTCCAAGTCTAATCCGTTTCTGAATTTCAAGTTCATTCTCTGCAATTTTAGGATCTTTCTTGATCGTTTGTGCAATAACATCATGCAGCGTCAGGTTGTCATGCGCTTCGATGTACGGAACGATATCACCTGGATCATCGGCAGGCGTATTTGATGGCTCCGCTTTAATATTGTTAAAGATTGTCGCTATTGGACGCGCTCCGCCTGTAATAAATCTAGGTTGACCTTCGGAACCATAACCAGATTTCAATTCATTACGGAATTCGTCAGAGAAAACACCTACGCTATCCGTTTTATCCATCCAGTCCTGATCTGCCCCCTTTCCAGCGAGGGAAGGATCAGCTGCAGCACCACCGAATGTTCTCCAGCCTTCACCGATAAAAAGTGCCTTCGGATTAATTTCTGCCGCGGCATCATAAGCATTCTGAACAGCCTGTGCTGTCGCATCGCCCATCATATCCCAGCGCATTCCATCAATCTTGTACTCTTCAAACCAGTATTTCACGGAATCAACCATCAGCTTCTCAGCCATTTTATGGTTGGTAGCCAGATTGTTTCCGAAACCTCCGATAAAGTTGCCGTTTGCATCTTGGAATGCGTAATAATTAGGTACGATGTCATTTAAGAATTCTTTTTTAGCCATATGTGTGTACACTACATCCAGAATGACACCCATTCCAGCTTCATGTACGGCGTCAATCAAACCTTTTAGTTCTTTAATCCGCTCCTCAGGATCAGCAGGTTTCTGCGAATAAGCACCGTCTGGAGAGAAGTAGTTGTGAGGATCATATCCCCAGTTGTATTCATTGTTTTTTGCGGAATAATCTGTTTCTCTAGTCCCCATCTTCGTTTCGTCCCCATAATACCAAGCCATTACAGGAAGCAATTGAATATGAGTTACACCGAGAGATTTAATATAATCGAGCTTCTTTTCAAAGGCGCTATAAGAGCCCCATCTTTCGCCACTCAGACTATCATTGATCGATACATCGGATGTAAAGTCTCTAACGTGGACTTCATAAATGATTGCATCCTCGCGTTTTTCGTAGCCTTTAATATCTGCATAGCCAAAGGTATCCGGGTTCGTCTGGCTTAAATCAACGATAGCCGCTTTACCGACTGTATCCCCGCCAGCACCAGCAGCACCTGTGGTATCCACTGTAAATACCGCCATTGATTTAGCATAAGGATCAAGGACCTTATTGGTTACACCGTCATTTGTCACTTCATATTGATAAAAGAATCCTCTTACATCGTTCGTGGTAGTACCAGTCAAATCAGTCGGCTTTAAGTCCACCGACCAGACTCCTTGCGCACCGCTCGTTAAGTCCACACTACCCACGAACACGTTGGAGTCATTCTTATCGTACACATTGACGATAACCGAGCTAGCTTTAGGTGCCCACAATTTTAACGTAGCTGTTTTGTCAGTGTTATACGTAGCCCCTAGATCGTCTCCTGTATAATTGTACATTTCATCAAGCATTCTCCAACCACTAACAGCTGAGACCGTTTTTCCTGAATAAGTAACGCTAAGCGGAACTTTATTGAAATCAAAGTCTTTTGTATCGACTTCAATTGAAGTTTTGCTAGTAATGGTTACAGCAGACACAGGAATAGAAGCACCGTCTTTATCTTTAACGGTAATCTCATTCTTTAATACTGCTGCATCCAAGCCGTCAGTTAACGTGAAGCCAAGAAGGATTTTGCTCGTCGACAACACTTCAGCGGATACTAAACCGATAGGTGTTTCACCAAACGGTGAAACATATACATTGTTGTCCCCTTCTTTAACCCACAGCTGATTATAACGATCTAACAAGCTGAAGGTTTTATTGTCCCCGTCTTTATCTCCGTTCGAAGGCTTCATTACAATAAAGCCAATTTTCTTGGCACCCCCTATAAGTGGAACATCGACATAAGCACCGGAATTGTCCTTTTGATCCGCTTTGAAAGGAGTCGCAGAAGTCGGCCAAGAACCAAGTGTATCCGAAGGTGTGGACACGTCATCCCACAGCCATAATCCATACTGATCATGATTAGTATCAGATCTCATATAGTGGATTCGAACGGTATTTACCGGAAGCTTAACCGGTTCATAAGGCGTAACTACATCAGAGCCTTCTGTGATCCATACTTCATTAGTTTGTGGAGTACTAATCGAGAAATTCTTGTTTCCTCCGTCTTTCTCCCCGTTTGCACGCTTAAGCGCGATGAATGAGATCTTCTGAGCTCCATCCTTAATCGGCACATCAACATATGCTCCATAGGAATCCATTTGTCCATCAGGAAAAGGGGTCGCACCCATGGCCCAATCAACAGAAGGGCTTACAACATCACCCCATAGCCACAATCCCTTATCAGAGTAATCACTAGCTTTGTAGTGAACACGAATATGCCCTGCTGGAACAGGTGTAACCTCTACAGGTCCCGAAGGAATTTTATATTCTGCAGTTACACTATGATCTCCAGTGTTGTACTTGAAGGTTACCGGAAGATCTAGCGGTAGGTTCAACGTTAGATCGCTTTCTGGATAAGAAATATCCTCTGCTTCTGTGGCTCCTGGAACAGAAACCTTATATGTGTAATCTCCCTGCGGCACAGTAACAACTGTACTGTACACACCATCAAAATCAGGATCTGATAACGTGGACAATGCCTCTGCTGGAAGGTTTCCTGTCAGTCTTGGCAGCTTATCCGCAGCAATTGGCGTATAGTACGTAGAATCAGCTATTTTATGAGTGATGTCATTATAATAAAAGGTTACAGTCGTTTCTTCTTCTAACTTTATGTGGATATTCTCTCCATCATTTTTCCCTTGAGGGTTTGTATACTTTGCGAATCCATAGTTCTCATCCCAGCTATCGTTCAGAGCAACCTTGTAATTATATTCTTTCGCTGGCAGTGTCCCAGTAAAAGAATAAAGACCATCGCCTGAGTAAGTCATTTGGGTGACTACTGATGTCTCATCCCAATCCTTGCCGGGATTTTCCGCCCCAGTAGAAATAAACTGTGATTGCAAATCACCGACCAAAACCACCTTTGTCGTTTCTGCAGAAACCTTAACTGGGTGTAAGCCGAGACTGGAGAACACAAGAGCTACGATCATGAAGATCGCGAACGTCCTCTTACCCCATAAAGTTATTTTCATTCTGTAAAACCTCCCATAATTATGAATTCCCTTTGTGCAAGCGGATACATAATTTCTCGAACCCCGCCAATTATTCTGAGGTTATGAAATCATGTGTCTTCCTTCTGTAGTTGGAGAAGGTCTATGTGTGCGGCTCGTCAAACCGGATTAACAGCATCACCATCCTTGTCAAAGTAAAAGACATCACAAAATCCATGAAATCTAGTGCAAACGTTTGCAATAAGCCGTGCATAAACCTAAGTACATAAAACTCATTCTTTAGTACGCCGAATTCTGACCCAAATTCAGCCAATGTAAACGCTTGCTATATTTTGATTTACATACTAATGCTGTATTTATGGTATTGTCAACCAGTATTTTTATGTATTGAACAAACTCGATTTTTCATAAAAGTAAAAATAAAGAAAAACATACTTGATAATCCCATTAGGATTTATATGTTTTTTTGAAAGTCTCTCTAATTCCATTCCTCGAATTGAATTTATTATATACTTCATCAAATTGTTCAAAAAAAATTCAAGCCACACGTTTGCATTTACGAATTGCTCCTTTCGAAGAAATTGGATATCTTTTATACATATTAAGATCAATCTTGCTAAATCATTCATACTTTTTTGGTGAAAACAAACAATTTCACACATAAATTTCTAATACTCTTTCCAAAAGTAGCAATATTGCCCTTCCAAATGACTTTATCTATTTACAATTTAGAACTCTTAGATTAATATTACTGTGTAAAGCAAACGGTTCCATAAGGAGGTTTCTATGACAGTTACCATTAAGGATGTGGCCAAGAAAGCGGGAGTATCTCCCTCCACGGTATCCCGGGTATTGTCCAATCACCCCAGAATCAGCCTGGAAACTTCCCGCAAGGTTAAAGCTATTATGGAAGATATGGGCTATACACCTAACATGATGGCTAAGAGTCTAGTGTCGAAAACTACAAACAGCATATGCTTCAGTCTTCCTAAACCAGCTGAAGAGCTGTTCTCAAATCTATTTTTTATGGAATTAATCCGGGGGATCGTTACACAAGCTAGCCGTTCCGGCTACGACGTGTTAATTAGCTCCGGAGCAAACGAGAAGGAAGAATTGGAAGCCGTTTCAAGACTTCTAAAGGGCCGGCGAGTAGATGGTGTTATTCTGCTTTACTCTCGTACAGATGATGCTGTTATTGATTTTCTAGAGAGTAACGATTATCCATTCGTATTGGTAGGCCGAAGTGATCGATATGAGAATATTTTATCTGTCGATAACGATAATGTGATGGCAGCATATGATGCTACAAACCACCTCATTTCAATGGGTCATGAACGTATTGGCTTCGTAAGTGGACCGCCGAATCTAATTGTTTCTCGCGATCGTCTCGCAGGATACCGTAAAGCATTGCTGAATAGCGGTCTTGAAATGCGTGATGAATGGATTGTAGAAGGTGAATTTCTACAGGATAGCGGATATAGAGCGATGTCTTTTTTCATGAATTTGCCTAATCGGCCTACTGCTCTAGTTGCAGTGGATGATATGGTATCGTTCGGAATTTTACGCGGATTGAATGAACTGAAATACAAAGTGCCTGACGATCTCGCTATTGTGAGTTTTAACAATATTCCATTATCTGAATTATCCAGCCCTCCGATCAGTAGTATTGATATTGGAATTTATCATCTTGGCTACACTGCATCTCAGGTACTTATCCAGAATATCAAGAGTCCGAACCACGATGTTGGTTATACAAACCGGTTCGTTATTCCACATCGCTTGATCGTGAGAGAGTCATCCATGTACTCTCATGCTAAGAACAAAACCGAATGAATAAGTGAAGCGATTAACGCTTCATTTATTTTTTGGAAATCTGTACAAACGTTTGCGCTAAATTATTAAAACTTCTTGATTCTGTTCTTTTAGGGTGAATATTCGAATCTGAGGTAAGGATAAACTTAACTATCTTAAGCTAAGCTTATACAATCGAAATCAAATTCAGATATGATTAACCAATGGATCACGACACTGTGACAACTTTTAGGAGGTACTACAATGACGGAAATTAAAGCCTGCTTGTTCGATTTGGATGGTGTTATCGTTGATACTGCCAAATACCATTATATCGCATGGAAAGAGCTTGCAGATGGATTAGGGTTTCTCTTCACAGAACAAGATAACGAACGCCTTAAAGGAGTCAGCAGAACTGCCTCGCTAAATATTTTGCTGGAAATCGGCGGACTAACTATCAATGAAGAAGAGAAAGCTAAGCTTGCGGAACAGAAGAATAATCGTTATGTCGAATATATTGCGAAAATGGACAGCTCAGAGATTTTGCCAGGAGCGCTTGATTTTCTGAAAGAGTGCCGTGAGAATGGCATCAAAGTTGCCCTAGGTTCTGCTAGTAAGAACGCAATGACGATATTAAATAATACCGGATTGACCCCTTACTTTGATGCAATCATCGATGGTACACACACTAGTGCTGCTAAACCAGATCCGGAAGTTTTTCTTTTAGGAGCTAAAGCACTCGGCGCTGATCCTAAACACTGTGTTGTCTTCGAAGATGCAGAAGCAGGAATTGAAGCTGCGTCGCGTGCTGGGATGTTCAGTGTTGGTATTGGTTCACCGGAAACGCTCAATGCGGCGAACATCGTCGTTCCATCGCTCGCTCATATGAGTGTGTCACAACTTAAAAAATCTTTTGCTTAAAGTTTAACGAACATTAATCAACTGAAAGTGTTAATGTGATTCGCCCTGCTGCATCTAACCTACAATTAAATGAACTAAGTATTAATCATTAGATTTCTGGTGATGAGGGGACGGAGAGGAATTTTGGAACTGTAGAAGCGTAGCGTTCGCCTTTATAATCAGATTTCATCCGCAAAACGCGGCTAAAATATAGAAATCTGATTATAACAGCGATCGAAAGTCCAAAGATTCCTCGCAGTCGCACTTATACCACCGGAATTTTAATGGAAGAATGATTTGTTCATTATATATCCCCACAACATATTTAAAGGAGCCGGTTATCGTGAAACAATATTTAACAATTGATGAATGGTCCATTATTGAAGAATCCTTTGATCCACAGACACAAGAAATCTCTGAAAGTGTATTTAGCCTTGGCAACGGATTTATGGGTGGTCGAGCTAATTTTGAAGAGCAATATAGTGGAAGTAGCCTGCAAGGCAGCTACATGGCTGGTGTCTACTATCCTGACAAAACACGGGTCGGCTGGTGGAAGAACGGCTATCCTGAATATTTTGCTAAAGTACTGAACAGCACGAACTGGATCGGTATTAACATCGACATTGAAGGAATTCCTTTAGACCTGGCAAAATGTACGGTTTCCGATTTCCGTCGTGTTCTTAACATGAAGGAAGGCACGCTTTCCCGTTGCTTCACCGCCACACTCGAAGATGGTAAGGAAGTTAAAGTTGAGAGTATCCGATTCGTCAGCATGACTCGTCAAGAAATCGGTGCTATTCGTTACTCCATCATTCCTGTGAATTTCTCAGGCAAGATTACGATCACTCCTTATCTCGACGGTGACGTGAAGAACAAAGATTCCAACTATGACGAGAAATTCTGGAATGAAGTTGAGAAGCAAGCAGGCACTGAAGGTGGACACCTCACCCTTAAGACCAAAAAACTCGATTTCCATGTAACCTCTGCTATGGCTTTTGATATCCTTGTCAACGGTGAGAAAGTCAACGCTGATGCTGAAGCTATTGAACAAGAGAAATATGTAGCCAGCAAAATGAATGTATCCGTACAATCTGGCGATCAAATCGTCGTTTATAAATATGTTGCTAACGTTACCTCGCGTAATCACGGTCTTGGACAATTAGTCGATGCCGCTCAAACGGCTTTGCAAGCTGCTAAGGAAGCTGGTTTTGTAACCCTTCTGACAGAACAAATAGAAGCTTGGAGAGAGAAATGGAAAGAAAGCGACATCATTATTGAAGGTGACGTTTCGGCACAGCAAGCGATTCGTTTCAATATTTTCCAGCTAAACCAAACCTACAATGGTGAAGATGACCGTCTGAACATTGGACCTAAAGGCTTTACAGGTGAAAAATACGGCGGCAGCACTTACTGGGATACAGAGGCGTATTGCGTTCCCTTCTATCTCAGTACAGCAGACTCCTCTATTGCTCGCAACCTGTTAATCTACCGTTACAAGCATTTAGAGAAGGCTAAGGAAAATGCTCGTAAGCTTGGTTTCGCAAAAGGCGCATTGTACCCGATGGTTACAATGAATGGCGAAGAGTGTCACAATGAGTGGGAAATTACATTTGAAGAAATTCACCGTAACGGTGCCATCGCTTATGCGATTTACAACTATGTGAACTACACAGGAGACAAAGCTTATCTTGGTCAATATGGCCTTGAAGTTCTGGTGGAAATCTCCCGCTTCTGGGAAGAACGTGTTCACTATGCAAATCGTAAAGACAAATACGTGATGCTTGGCGTAACGGGACCTAATGAATATGAAAATAACGTAAATAATAACTGGTACACCAACCGGATGGCTTCCTGGACTATGGAATATACCTTAGAAGCTCTGGATTATCTGAAAAAGAACGAATCCACACGCTATGCAGAACTAGTTGACAAACTAGGACTTCAAGAGAGCGAAACCGCAAAATGGAATGATATCATTGCCAAAATATATTATCCTGCGGATGAAGAACTGGGTATCTTCTTGCAACAAGATGGCTTCCTAGATAAAGAGATTATTCAAGTCAAGGATCTGGCAGCTGAGAACCTGCCACTAAACCAAAAATGGTCTTGGGATCGTATCCTTCGTTCTTGCTTCATTAAACAAGCGGACGTTCTACAGGGATTATATTTCCTAGGGGACCGTTACGATCTGGATACCAAAAAACGGAATTTCGACTTTTACGAGCCGATCACTGTTCATGAGTCCTCCCTATCCCCTTGTATCCACTCTATTCTAGCCAGCGAACTAGGATATAAGGATAAGGCTTATGAAATGTACTTGCGTACTTCAAGACTGGATCTTGATAACTATAACAATGATACCGAGGACGGCTTACACAGCACTAGTATGGCCGGTACTTGGATGTCAATCGTACATGGCTTCGGCGGATTACGCGTGCATGATGGCAGACTGACTCTGAGCCCATCGAACCCAGGTCACTGGACAGCGTACTCTTTCAAAATCATGTTCCGCGGCTCCCGTCTAAAAGTAAGCGTTTCGGACGCACAGGTTACGGTTACGAATGAAACTGATATTCCAGCTTCTATTACTATCTATGACAAAGAATATACCGTGAACGGACTAAGCAGCATTACTGCTGACAGCAATTCCATCACAGTATAAACCGACACCACAAGAGACCCTGAAGCTAATGGCTTTTTAGGGTCTCTTAATTTTTTCCTAAATGGATAACTTATATAAGGAGTGATTATTAATGAAAAGAACCTTTTGGAAGGAAGCTGTCGTCTATCAAATCTATCCACGCAGCTTTCAAGATAGTAATGGTGACGGTATTGGAGATCTGCAAGGCATCATTTCACGTCTGGATTATTTGCAGAAGCTCGGTGTCGATGTAGTTTGGTTGTCACCAGTATATAAATCGCCAAATGATGATAATGGTTATGACATCAGTGATTATGAAGATATTATGGATGAGTTCGGCACGCTTAAAGACTGGGAGCAACTACTGACTGGACTGCATGATCGTGGCATTAAGCTAATGATGGACCTTGTAATCAACCACTCTTCTGATGAACATCAATGGTTTGTAGAGTCCCGTTCGTCAAAAGATAATCCATACCGTGATTACTACATATGGCGTCCAGGTGGACCGAACGGCGAACGCCCAAACAATTGGAGCTCCATATTCAGCGGTCCGGCTTGGGAACTAGATGAGACTACTGGTGAATACTATCTACATCTGTTCTCACGTAAGCAACCGGATCTCAACTGGGACAATCCGAAGCTGCGCGAGGAATTATACAAGATGATTACCTTCTGGCTCGACAAGGGTGTCGATGGATTGCGGATGGACGTCATTAATTTGATTTCAAAAGCGGAAGGGCTACCCTCCTTTCAAATCGAGGGAGAAGCTCCAGAGGAACTTGCTTGGGGTGGCGATTACTTTATGAATGGCCCCCGGGTCCATGAGTTTTTACATGAAATGAACCAAAAGGTCCTTTCGGGCTATGACATTATGACCGTCGGGGAAACGCCAGGGGCTTCGGTAGAGGATGCCGTTCTTTACACAGACGAAGATCGTGAAGAGCTTCAAATGGTATTCCAATTCGAGCATATGGACGTAGATTCCGGCCCAGGAGGCAAATGGGATGTAGCCCCATGGACACTAACAAAACTGCGCGACATACTTCATAAATGGCAGATCGGTCAGGCTGACAAGGGTTGGAATAGTCTGTACTTAAACAATCATGACCAGCCGCGTATGGTTTCACGATTTGGTGATGATGGGAAGTACCGCATAATATCTGCTAAAATGCTCGCTACCTTACTACATACACTTAAAGGCACCCCTTATATTTACCAAGGTGAAGAAATTGGGATGACGAATGTAAAATTCACAACGCTGGAAGATTATAAAGACATCGAAATTCTGAATATGTACCGTGAAAATGTAACGGAGGGTGGCGCAGATCATGAAACGATTCTGAACGCTATCCATGTCAAAGGCCGAGACAACGCCCGTACCCCAATGCAATGGGATGCATCTGCTAATGCTGGATTTTCAGAAGGAGAACCATGGCTCAAAGTAAATCCGATTTACAAGGAAATTAATGTGGAGCAAGCATTGGCGGATTCTGATTCAATCTTCTACTACTACCAGGAATTAATTGCTTTACGCAAAAAAAATCCGATTATGGTATATGGAGAGTATAAGCTACTACTGCCTGATCATGAGAACCTTTATGCTTATACCAGAACTTTAGATGATGAACAATGGCTGATCCTGCTGAACTTCAACGAGGCTCCACAAACCGTTGATCTCTCTGCTGAGCTGAGCACCGTTACTGATTTAATCATTGGAAATTACCCAGATGAATCACCAACACGAGAAATTCTGCGTCCTTACGAAGCAAGAGTGTACAGATTACAAAGCTGACTCTCTCCACCTTCCTGAGTTATACTATATAGGATGATTTTGTTAAGATCATTCTTCCATCAGCAACCTGTCATTAGAGAGCAAGGAATAACAGGATTTGCAAAGGGTGGCATGATAGTATGAACTCAAAGGGAGATGGCAGGCTTGGAATGGCTTATCCGCATGAAAGAAGCTTTAGATTATATGGAGAGCAAAATGGAGGAAACCTTTAATATAGAAGATATAGCAAAGGTGGCTTATTCCTCCCCTTTTCACTTCCAGCGTATGTTCTACATGCTTACCGGAGTATCAGTCAAAGACTATATCCGTAAACGGAGACTAACTCTGGCGGCACAGGAACTCGCTATTTCTAAAGTTAAGGTGCTAGATGTCGCATTAAAATACGGATATGACTCTCCCGAGTCGTTTGCCAAAGCATTCCGCAAAGCACATGGAATTACTCCTTCTGCTGCTCGGGAGTCAGGGGTACAGCTCAAAGCCTTCCCTAGACTCTCCTTCCATCTATCACTGAAGGGAGATAAAGAAATGGACTACAGAATTGAAACAAGGGACGCCTTTAATGTAATCGGACTAGTAGAGGAAATGACAACAAAAGATGGGGAGAATTTACGCCGTATCCCCCAGCTGTGGATTGAAGCTAACGAAGATGGTACGTCGGATAAGCTGATTGAGATTGGTGTTGATAAGGACATCCTTGGTATTTGTAAAGATTTCAATCATGAAAAAGAAACCTTCTCCTATTGGATTGCTGTCGAAGCCTCTCCAGAGACGGATGCTCAGGGTTTTGCTTCTACGACGATACCAGCTGCGAGTTGGGCTGTATTCACCTCGGTAGGACCGATGCCGGATGCTATTCAACAAGCCTGGGCACGGATCTTTCAGGAATGGTTCCCTTCAACAGGCTACGAGCATACTGGAGGACCTGAGTTTGAGTTATACCTTCCAGGAAGACCTGATGCAGAGGATTATCGCTGCGAAATCTGGATACCCGTTATGAAAAAAAGTTAATGCTTACTAAGACTATTCGGAATCCCGGATAGTCTTTTTTTTCTTTCAGAATTTCTACTATTTCATTTTGAGAATCGGCTCAATCTTGGTATAATAAATAGATTATGTGATTTAATAATGACTATTGTCGTCCGATTATCGGTGAAGGAGAAATTCATGTCTACTGTAAAAATATTTTCAGACAGCACTTCCGATTTGCCTCAGGGCTGGAAGGATACTTTTAATATCGGCATCGTTCCCCTTTACGTAGTCTTTGAAGAGGGAACCTACAAAGATGGTGAAGATATCACACCAGAAGAAGTGTATCGCCGTGTCGCAGCAAGCGGAGTATTGCCAAAGACGGCCGCGCCTTCGCCAGCTGACTTTATCGCCGCTTTTCAGCCGGTAATTAGCAGTGGAAATGATATTGTATATATCAGCCTTTCCTCATCACTATCCTCAACATATCAGAATGCGCTTTTGGCCGCCGGGGAATTCCCTGAGGGGCGTGTACAGGTTATTGATTCACAGACCTTATGTGGAGGCATTGCTCTTCTCGTTATGAAAGCCGTCAGAGCCGCTGAAAAAGGCCACAGTGCCTTTGAGATTGCAGCTATGCTGGAGCAGAGCCGCAATCTTGTAGAAACAGAATTCGTGGTAGATACGCTAGATTACTTATATATGGGTGGACGCTGTTCAGGTATGCAGAATTTCATCGGTAGCCTGCTAAAAATCCGTCCTGTTCTTAGACTTGTAGACGGCAGCATCGTACCTACTAGTAAAATTCGCGGCAAAAAAGAAAAAGCCGTGGAACAAATGCTCCAGAACGCCTTGGTTAACGTCGATCGGATGGATAAAGAGCTACTCATCGTTGTTCACACCTTAGCGGAAGAAGATGCTCACTATCTAGAGACAGCGATACGAGAGAAGACTCAAGTGAATGAGATCGCTATCCTAAACGCGGGTTGTGTTATTGGTAGCCATTGCGGTCCACATACTGTAGGTCTCATGTATATGCTTCAAGATTAATAAATCTCACGCTAATCTCCGGCCATTGCTTCGTAAGTCAATGGACCGGGGATTTGTGCGTTTACCACTCCTGATCTGAAGTTGAATTTTACTCATCCTCTTTTTTTATGAAGGGTAACATAAACCGGAACGTTGAACCTTTATTCTCTTCACTTTCTACAAAGATTGTCCCACCCATCAGCTCAACCAGCTGCTTACAAATAGCGAGTCCCAACCCTGTACCGCCATATTTACGATTGATGGTCGGGTGCAGCTGTGAGAAGGATTGAAATAATAAATTGAGTTTATTATCGGCAATCCCAACACCTGTATCGCGTACAGAGAATTCCAATAAATATTCTTTTGAATCCGAAAGGAGAATGTTCTTAACCGATAGCGTGACGCTTCCTTGTTCTGTGAATTTCAGAGCATTGCCTACCAGATTGACAATAATCTGTCGCAAACGGATCGGATCAGCCAGTAACGTGGTTGGAACACTCGTATCCGCCCACCACCGCAAGGCTAGCTTCTTCTCTTCGGCTTTAGGCGTAAATAAATCAATGATGTCCGATATCATCTCTCGAAGTTCAAACGATTCGGATTGCAGTGGCATTTTACCCGCTTCCATCTTGCTGAAATCAAGAATGTCATTCAAGATCTGTAAAAGCGTGTAACTACTGCTTCGTAAAATCTCGACATAACCTCGCTGTTCTTCTCCAAGATCTGTTTCAAGTAAAAGGTCTGACATCCCTATCATTCCGTTCATCGGTGTGCGAATTTCATGACTCATCATCGCTAGGAAATCAGATTTGGCTTGCGCCGCCTGTTCTGCAGATTCCTTAGCGCGAATGATTTCTTTCGCATTCGTGATATCACTAAAAGCAATAACTGCTCCTGAGATCTTTCCCCCATCCATAAGAGGTGCCACCCGATAATTGACGAAGAGGCTCGTTCCATCCTTACGCCAGAAGATCTCATCGTCTTTCCTGCGGATAATTCCATCTGCAATCGTAAGACTAATCTGACATTCAGGGGTTGAATAACGTGAACCATCACCTTGAACTTGATGGATATACTCCATAAGCTTTAGACCCACCAATTCTGTAGGCTGGTAGCCTAACATATCCGCTCCCTCACGGTTAATAAAGAGTGTCCGCCCCAAATTATCTATTACGAATATTCCAGCGGAGACGGAGTTCAGAATCAGATTTGCTCTCTTATTCTCGACTTCAGCAGCAAAAGCAGGTTTGGAGTTTGACTCCAGTACCGCCTCAACAGATAACTTAGCATGAAAAGAATCTGCTAATGCGTTTAGCCAGTCATGTAACCCTTCCGAATAACGATGATAGTTGCTGTTATCCACTTGTATGATCGCGAATACCCCGACAATTCCCTCGTCTATCGTTACAGGAATAAAGTTTCCCTTCAAAGCGTCCGCTTTGGGATTGTTCAGATCATGCAATTCAAAGCTAGACGAATTCCCTTGCAGGGCAGCCTCAAAACTAGCTACATCAACAAGGTATATTCTTTTAAGTGCTGTCAGACCTATATCTTGGAACGATGCTTCTGCACTGGATTCTAGATAGAACGTACGATTCGTTCCTACACAGCGACCTTGCCGATCCAACACAAATATCAAATTAGGATGATGGTCATATAACGATTTATAAGCGCTCTCTTCCGAAAGCAATCGTGTTAGAATGGACGTCCAGTCTTTATCCACAATTCATTTCACCTCAGGCTCTCTCATCCATTATCATTACCCTAAAATGAGCGGAAATCATCTCAAATTTTAAATTCTTTTATTTTGATCATTATAGCAAATATACTTTAATCGGTCGCAGATAAACACCAAATCCCCCTTTAGAACCCAACCACGATGACTTACACATCGTACTGAGATTCTTAAGAGGGATTTCTGTAAATATCTTAGGCTATATCTTTATGATCAATATTGCGAATGGCCATATAAGCAATACCTGCTCCTAGCAAGCCAAGCGAGATCGACACCGCCGCTAAATTACCTAAGCGTGCTTGATCAAATCCGCCAGAGATTAGGGACGTAACTAACACAGCCGAGACGATGGTGGCAGGAACTGATTTTTTCTTCATTCCAAAGTACAATGGAATCAGAGCGATACCCGCTGCATAAAATGCGTTTGCGCCCAACTTGATCAGCTCTGAAGTGATCATAGGAAGGCTTAACTCACCCGGAATAAGCTCTACAAAAGAATTGAATCCTATTAGGATAGCGCCAACCACAATGTCTGACACGATGATGGCAATAAATGTGAAGGCGAACACTATCAATATTTTCGCAGTCATTAGCTTTTTACGTGAGATAGGATACATGAAGAGAAGAGTAATGGTGTTGTTCTTATACTCATCAATCACCAGCTTGCTAATAATAACGGAAGCGAAAATAATATAAGCAGCCTTAATAAAAACGAACACACCCTCAAACATATCTGTATAAGAAGCAAACGATGGTTCACTTTCATTTTGATCAACGAATATAACCATTATCATAAAAGCAAGAATTACAAGATTGACGATTGCAGCACCAGTGAGAAGAGTTTTTAGCTTATTCTTCCGAATTTCCAAAGATATTAATTTAAGCAACGCCCTCACCCCCAATCAATTGTAAAAAATAATCTTCCAGCGTATGTTGTTTCTTGCTGATGCTTTCAATTTCCACATCTGCTAGTACTAACGCCTTATTCAGATCACGTTGTGAGATTCCACCGTCATATATTCTTACTGTAATATGATCCAGAACTTTGAAATTATTGAGGCCAAGCTTGTGCTCCAACACGTACACTGCTTTGTTAATCTCATTCGTAACCACTTCGATATATTCTGTATTTTGACCGCGAATGGAATCCATCGCCACCTCTTCTACCAGAGCACCCTGCCTGATCACACCGATAGTATCAGCAATCTGCTCGATTTCCCCCAGAATATGACTAGATACAAGTAACGTCATTCCATATTCACGGCTAAGCATCCGAAACACTTCACGCATCTCTTTGATTCCCACAGGGTCTAGTCCATTAATCGGCTCATCCAGAATGAGTAGCTCCGGTTTCGTCATAAAGGCTCTGGCAATACCAAGGCGCTGCTTCATTCCAAGCGAAAATTGCTTCACCGGCTTTTTTTCGATACCCGTAAGCTTTACCAGCTCCAGCGCTTCACCAATCGCTTGCGGATCATAATAGCCCATGTACTCTCCATGCAGGATCAGGTTTTCTTTGGCTGTCAGCTTATCATAGAACACTGGATATTCAATGATGCAGCCCATCCGCTTCAGCATTTCATAAGAATGGTCTGTCATTTTTTCATTAAAAAATTCAATCTCGCCACTCGTCGGTTTAACGAGGTTCGTGATCATTTTCATGACCGTAGTTTTACCTGCTCCATTAGGTCCAAGAAACCCGTAAATTTCACCTTTTTTAATATTCATATTCACATTGCTAACGGCTTCTTTGCCTTGATAGATTTTCGTTAAATTTCTAGTCCGAAGTATAGTAGTCATTTCCGCGCTCCCCTTTGTTTTCGTCTCGTCTTCCTTAGTTCTTATTGTACACAGCAGAATTTTCTTTTTTATTACTCAATTCTTACGAAAATCTTAAGCTGTACACAATTTCACTCCTTAGAAGCTTAATCTGCGAAAAGAAAGGGTAAATACTGTTCTCACAAACGGTTGACTAACCAGTGTAATCGTTCCATCCATCTGCTCCGTTAACCTTTTGGTGATAGTCAGACCTAGACCGCTCCCTTGATACGATCGATTTCTCGAATCCTCCAGTGTATAAAGCCGTTCGAATACTTTATCCTGGTGAACTTCACTAATGCCTTTTCCCCTGTCCCAAACATCTATGTATACTTTGTTCTTATCACTATAGAGTTTCAAGCCTAATACGCCTCCGGCATCCCCGTAAGTAATCGCATTCGATAACAAATTGGACAATATCCGGTCAAGCGCCTCTTCGTTCCCCATAAAATATAGCGAGTCATCAGGGATCTCTATCTCCACCTCACTGCCCTTCGCGCTAAGGATATCATAGAAAGAGAGAATATTACGTCTGCATACCTCGCCTGCCTCAACACGTGAAAGATTGATTTCCCGATCCCCCGATTCCAGCTTGGCCAAGTCAAAGAACTTGTTCATCAGATAGATCACTTCATTCGCTTTTTGGTGAATCGTATTCATCATACGTTCCCGTTCCTCAGCTGGCATATGCTCATCCTGCAGAATCGTTTCAATATAACCGAGTACTACCGTTAGCGGAGTCTTTAGATCGTGGGAAATGTTCGACAGCATATTACGCATGGACTTCTCCAGCTTCACGCGCTCAATGCTTCCTTTATGGTTAACGTCGAGCAGCCGATTTAGATCAATTAACACACTTTGCAGCGCTAAATTACCACTAAATAACAGCAGTCTTTCGTGTGAACCTTCGGCCATGATGCTGCTTAGCTTGTCATGAATATATTTCAGGTCTCTAGAAGCTTTACGCGAATGCTGATATTGCCATCCAATGACGACGAGCAGGAGTACAATGACCACACTAAGCGCCATACTCATTATAGCTGTTCTCCCAGCTTATACCCGATCCCCCATAACGTCTTGATGAACTCTGGATGGGAAGGATCATCTTCTATTTTTTCACGTAATCTTCTCATATGTACATTAATAACGTTCTCATCCCCGAAATAATCATCTGCCCATACGCTAGCATAAATCTGCGCTTTGGTGAAGACTCTGCCCGGATGCGTAACGAACAGCTTAAGAATATGAAATTCCTTAGACGTTAACTTCACTTCTTCCCCGTTTTTTAGCGCAGAGAAATTATCCAAATCCACAGTCAGGCCACCAATGGAAATCTTTTGGTTTGCAGGAATTGGAGCTTCCGGTTGGATGATGGGAGTAGCATAACCCGCTCGTCGAATCGCAGCCTTCACTCTAGCAGCTAATTCGATCATTGAAAATGGCTTGGTAATATAATCATCCGCCCCAAAGCCAAGTCCAAGCGCTTTATCCACATCGCTGTCCTTGGCTGACATGATCAACACCGGAACTAGACTTGTCGCACGGATCGTCTGGAGAATATCAGTACCGCTGCGCTTGGGCAGCATGAGATCTAATAATACAAGATCAAAAGGATTGTTAGTACGGAATGTCCTTTCCGCTACTTCACCATCAAACGCCGTTTCCACTTCATAGCCCTCTTTTACTAAATAGGACCTAACCATTTCACTAATCGCTTCGTCATCTTCAATTAATAATATACGGTGCATGAATGCTGCCTCCAATGATCTGAGAATAAAGATTAGTTAAAAACTTAAGGTATTTCTTGAAGGTAACCGTGACTGCGGTGAATGTTTGGACTTCCGGTCGCTGTTGTCCCCAGATTTCTTGATTATATACCGTGTTTCACGGTTGAAATCCGGTGACAGCCCATGCTTCCGAAGCGAGCTTTCCTACGGAAAGCTTTCAGGCGAACGCTATCGCTCCTACAGTTCCAAACTTTCCCTCCGCCACTCTTCCTTTTAGAATGTTTTAGTTTTCAACTTATTTAAATTATTCGTATTGCCCCTTAACCTCGGGCAGTTGCTTATAAATGCTTCCGGCTTGCACGATCTTAATGATCGCTTGAGCTAGTTCAGTCATCTGAGCATCATCTTCAGTATTCTGACATTCCGTCCACTGATAATGACGCTCTCCATTATTGATCTGAACCGTTAAATCGTAACTTACAGCAGGTTTTCGATTACACTCAGTAGATAATTCTTTTTCATCTAAGTAATTCGCTAGAACCATTTCTTTATAGATTTGTCCACGTTCCTGTTCAGTAAGCCCAAAATCGCTAACGCTGGCAACTTCCCCATTCTGGAGATCTTTTCCTAGCTTCATATCAATGGTGTTGATCTCATTCTTTAAGTTCACGCCATACTTTAAAACAAACTCAAACTTATCTTGTTTCGTTACGTCAAAAGGAATCTGTAGCAGCTCGATCTTTGCTTGTTCGCCCTTGCAGCCCGTTAAGGTATACGACAGAAGTTTATCCGTTTCGTTTCTAACAAGTTTCTGACAAGTGTATGTGGTTACTTGGGGACTACCAAACGTATCTTCTGAATTATCATGCCGCATTTCAATCCCTTGGTCAGTATATTTCAAGTCATTAAAGATCGGATCACCTTCAATTGTGTAATGAACCACACGCTGCGTACCCGCTTTATTTTGGATAAAAGCATCCAGCTTCTTAAGATTCTTAACAATCATTCCATGGCTGTTTATCACATCTTCTTGTTCATTAATGGTAGTAGTGAATTTGCCTTCTCCGTTAGATAGCTGATTAAAGCAACCGATTATTATAAGCGTTATAAAAATAAGAAGAATTCCGCTCGATCTCATCGATCATAACCTCCTTAAACAATCCATAGGTAGAATCATTTGTTAAAGTATACCAATAATTATTAGGGCTGTGTATCCCTTGAGAAGGATTTCGGATGATAGTGAGATTGATAGAAAATTAAACTTGATAGCAAAAAAAAGCCGATTGGATGCCCAATCAGCCCTGGTTATTGTTCAGTTTTAATTGAATCCGAAGGAATCGTCAAATAATCTCGATATTCCAATAAGTGTATGTTCATATACATTTTCTGAAGTAAAGATAACAATAGATGATTCAGCCAATCCCGCCGTCAAGGCGGGACCAAATAAATCAATGCTTTTAGCAATTTGACCGCCAATAACAATGCGGTTTGGCTGATAGTCTATAACATAGGAATTTAGCATCCCAGCCAATCGTGTACCGAATTCTTCAAATACCTTGCAGCACAAGCTATTCCCGTTTCTTGCTTGTTCTGCGAGTTCCTTCACGTCCATCCCTTTTTCTAGAGCTCTCATCTGCTCAGCCAGACGAAGAATTCCGCGACGTGAGAAGGCATCGTCTATGGAGTTCTCTAGGAAAGGTTTATCAAAAAGCCAACCGTCCTTGGGAACGCCTGGTCCTTCGTTCAGGATCGATGCATGATCAATAAATGCGGAGCCTAACCCTGTCCCTATCGTTAACGAAATATATCGTTCATTTGGAAATAACTTGCTTACACCTAAGGCAAACAACTTGGCATCATTCTCAAAGCGAATATCTGCCTGCAGCAGGTGCTTGGCCCATTCCGTATGTTGTAAAGCATTGAACCGGGTATATAATACTTCTTGTATATTCTCACCATACAACGCCTCATATTTACTAAGCCCCTGAATATAACAGATACCTTGCTGGTAATCAAAGGGCCCAGGAAAAGCGAGACCGATATTCCAAGTACAGTCGGCCGATTTCCCTAGTGTACCGGTATAGAACTGATATTGATCTTCGAATATAGAAATAAACTGCTCTATAATCACATCGGCATCTTGATCAGCAAGGGCAGGATGCTGCTTGCAGCTAGCCTGTAGCAATTCCCCATCCACGACCAAACCAGATTTAATAAAGGTTCCTCCCACGTCTAAAGCGATCACGACTTTAGGCTTCAAAGGAGACTCACATCCCATGCCTTGGATACACCAGCTTTCACAAGCTTACATGGCTTATTTCCGATATTTATAATTTTGTAGGCACTGAACATAGCTGGAAGGATATATGATTCCGCGTATTGTAACTCCACATATATAGATTCGTCTGCACAGGATACTATACGAACCTTTTCTCCCTCAACCAAGTTATACATTACCATTTCGTTATTTGTATGGTCCTCCCATGTATCATGCAAGTGTACACGATGAACATAAAACAGTAGATCTTCACGCTGTCCAAGAACATACTCCTCGTTAATGCCCTGCTTTTGCAGCAAGCTTGGCTTAGGAATCAAATTGTCCTCTACCCATGCCGTTTTTTTATCGAAATCAATATTGTCAAAGGCATGATCAATATTAATAGGACGTGGCTTGCCATCCATTCCTTTACGAAGGAAATCGTAGATTTTGAACGTAAACCACCATGTCGTAGAGGATATTTCGAGTACTAAGTTATTCTTTCCAGAGGCATGAACGGTCCCTGTAGGAATTAGGAATAAATCCCCCTTATTCGCTTCATATTGATTAACGAAATCAGTAATTTGAATGGGTTCACCACTTTCTTGTGCATGGTGTACCGCGTTATAGAATTCCTCCTTCGTAGATTGTTCGGTCAGTCCCAAGAACACAGATGTATTCTCTAAATTCTCCATGATATAGTACGATTCTTGCTGTGCCATAAATTCATTAAATGTCTCACGAATATACTCCTGCTTGGGATGTACCTGGCACGACAAGCTATCTCCGTCGATGGTATCAAGGTAGTCGAAGCGAATCGGGAAATAATCGCCAAACAGCCCGACAATACGATTCCCGAGAATGGCCGGATGCTCATAATGCATGACTATGAGGAAGGGTACCTCGATTATTTCGTCGTTGTATTTCAGCAAAATGGAGTTCTCCGGTGCAATCGGTTCAAAGCTCCATGCGCAGTTGGCCCACTCCTTCGGAAGCTCCGCGAATTTCTTCAAATATTGACCGCCCCATATCCCTGGCGCGAAGAACGGTTTCACACGCATAGGGGACTTGGCGATATCTGCAATCATCTGGCGTAGGGTGAAGACCGTCGTTAGCTTGGGACACTCGGGCTCATTCATATCCACGTAATAGTGGATCGAATCCAATACTTCTTTTCGGTAAGTTTCTAACACAGGCCATTCAACGAATAGACAGATTTTATATTTCTCCACCACATCTCGGTTCCAACTAAAGCCAAAATTCAATAAATGTGATTTATGTTCCAATTGCTGATACTCACGAGATACATCCAAGAAGTAGGTAATATCGTAGTTGCCGTTCCCGAGCCAATAGGCCCCTGGTCCAAACGTGATGATGAAGGTTATTTGTTGGGCAGGTAATTGAATCTGTTGTTTGTAGTTGTCTATCTTGTCTTGTGCTTCTAGGACGAAATAATCTGCAATTTTAGCATCCGAAAAATAACCAAATGCACGATTATCTGTAATATTCGCTTCAAAGAACGTACGCAGATCTTCACTTGTCTTCATAAAGCTATTGGTTCCGATAAGAACCGTCTTATGCCCCTCTTGTTCCAATACATCTATGATCCTTGCCAGGACGTGCTGATATTGGGCACCATGCGTTCCGTCAATAGCTACATTAATAATACTAGTGGAATTCATTGCAGCTTGTTGTAGAAGCGGGGACAGTATTGCCTCAAATCCTCGCTGGACTCCGGCTTTTGCATATGGCGTAACTGTATCTGGCTTCATTTGTTGAGTGTACCGAATAGGGTTAATTGGTCTTTTCTCGAACATAGTTGTCACTCCTATACAGTTAGTGAGCTCTATCCCGCTCATAGTGATACACTTTAGGGCAATATGCCTGATTCCAATGCCTTCCACACAAGCTGTGCGAACTGGCTGTTCGACCAAGCGAACCACTCACGTGTAAATTGGGTTGAATCATTGACATCAAATCCCTCATGCATAAATCCAGTACCAGCATCTGTCGACTCACAGATTTCAATCATCTCGAGCATCTCTTGCGGATCAACTGTGGTTAAGCCCTGCATCGTATAAGCAAGATGCCATACGAATCCTGTGCTAGTATGCGGACTGCCAATGCCGCTGAGCTTCTCTCCTTTGAAGAAATAGGGATTATCCTCACTCAGAGCAAATTTGCGGGTATTCAAATATATCGGATCGTCTGGCGCACAGTAACCTAGATAGGGTGCTGACATTAAGCTCGGAGTACCTGCATCGTCCATCAATAAATGGTTACCGAAACCATCCGTTTCGAACGCGTACATTTTGCCGTATTTGGAATGGTCAATGATTCCATAAAGTTCAATTGCATGCCGGATTTCTTCTTCCATTGCCGACATTCTGGCTACGAGATTTGAATCTCTATATACATATTGAGCAATTTCCTGCAATTGTCGAAGCGTTACAGCGGCGAACATATTTGATGGAATATTGAAGTGAAAGTCACATGCATCGTCGCTGGGGCGAAAGCCTGACCAGATCAGTCCAACATTATTTACCGGCATCCCCAAACCGTTCTTACGTAATGTATCAATCATGATGCCGTTGTGACGTTGAAAGCGGTAGGTTGACTGCTCCTTGTGCTCTTGTTCAATCTGCCATACGTTCAACATCTTCAGTAGTGAGGTTCGGAAAACTTCATCAAAGATCCCGGTGCGCCCGGTTTCTTTCCAATATAGATAGGCCAAGCGGAATGAGAAGCACATGGAATCCAGCTCGAATTTACGCTCCCATACCCAAGGCGAGCTGTCTGTCTCATCCGCCGCATTCCAATGCCAATCATTTGCAGACTCGTTAAAGGCATTCGCATAGGGATCGATTTGAATATAAAACATATGACGGCGTATTAAGCCTTCTAGAATCCGCCTAAGCTCAGCATCTTCCTTGGCAAAAGGAACATAATGAATAACCTGCTCAACAGAGTCACGCAGCCACATCGCCGGAATATCGCCAGTTAACACAAATGTTGTTCCGTCATCCAGCAGCTTAGTTGTTGTTTCTAGTGTATTCGGAAAACAATTCTGAAATAATTGACGCAGCTTCGGACGATGAGCCAGACGCTCACTAGCGTCCTTCATGACTTGCTGAACCGCCTGAGGCAGCGGGAACTTATTAATTTCAATAGTAGGTAAACGATGCTCTTTCATAATTGGGTAACCCTCCCGTGATTACTTTCTCAAGTTACGAGGAATAACCTCTAAGCTTGTTGAAATGGTATTTCCTACGTTCGATCCAATCATGATCTCAAATTTGCCGGGCTCAACCATCCACTGCAAATCAGAACCGACAAACTGCAGCTCCCGCGGAGTAATATGAAATTGAACAATACGCATCTCACTAGGCTCAATATAAATCTTCTGAAACCCTTTTAATTCTCGTTCCGGGCGTGTGATTGTGCTAGTGCAATCTTTTATATATAGTTGAACAACCTCATGTCCAGCTACATCGCCAATATTCGTTACCTCCACGGATACAGTACAAGAATCATCCAACTCTATTTGTGTCTGATCCAAGCGAATATGATCGTATTGATAGCTTGTATAGCTTAGGCCATAGCCAAACACATATTGTGGATGAAAGTCCACCTCGAGATAGCGATGACCTCTGGAGCGTTTCTTATTATAATAAATCGGTAATTGCCCTGGATGCTTTGGAATGGATAGTGTAAGCCGGCCGGATGGATTATAGTCTCCGAACAAAATATCAGCAATCGCATGCCCGCCCTGCTCTCCCGGGTACCAAGCCTCCAGAATGGCATCAGCATGCTCATCTACCCAAGGCTCGACAATAGGGCGACCATTGATATAGACAACAATCAGTTTTTTGTTCAAGCAGTGCAGCTCCTGCAGCAGCTCAAGCTGTACACCGCATAAGTTCAGCTCTGCACGATCGAAGCCTTCCCCACAATCCATATCACTAAGACTAAATTGATCCGTAATGACGGCGGCGCCTGTCTTCAAATCAATCGTACCTTCACCGAAATCACGTGCACTCGATCCCCCGACAACTGCAATAATGGTATCCGCTGCTGACGCCACCTCCATTGCCATCTCAAAGCCTGCTTTCGATGGATCTTTCACGCGGCAGCCCGGAGCATACAACACTTCGCTGAGTCCTGCACATTTAGCACGAACCCCATCCAAAACGGTAACGATGTGATGACGCTCCTGTGGTGAGGTATAGTCACCCAATTGATTATAAATATTATTGGCATTCGGCCCAATAACAGCAATCTTACCAAGTGACGAAGAAAGCGGCAGAGCCTCATCATGATTCTTCAAAAGAATGATGCCTTCACGTGCAGCTTGTCGCGCCATCTCTAAATGCAACTGTTGTCCAACGACACGCTGTGCTGTAACCGGATCAACAAAGGGACGTTCAAACAACCCCAATTCAAACTTCGCACGCAGAATTCGTTCGACTGCGAGATCAATATCGGAAATGTCAATCAACTGCAGCTGTAATGCGTTCATTAGATATCTGCCAAATGTTTCACCAGACATCTCCATATCCACACCAGCTTTAAGTGCAAGAGTCGCCGCCTCTTCTTCTGTCTCACAAATCTGGTGACCGCCTTTAAGCTGGCTGATCGCACCACAATCCGTAATGACGAAGCCGTCAAAGCCCCATTGCTCACGAAGCACCTCTGTTAATAACTCCTTACTCGAAGTACACGGAACACCATCGATCTCATTGTAAGCGGTCATAACAGACTTAGCCCCAGCTTCAATTGCCTTCTGGAAGGGCAGCAAATCCTTCTCCATCAATTCGCGTTTTCCCATCCGTACGGTGTCAGCATTACGGCCGCCATCCGAGCTGCCATACGCTACGAAATGCTTTAATGTTGCCAGGATCGTATGGTTTGTATTTAATGAATCGCCTTGTAAGCCCCTCACTGCAGCAACTGCCATTTCACTATTTAAATATGGATCTTCCCCGAAGCATTCTTCTGTTCGCCCCCAGCGCGGATCACGTACAATATCTAATACTGGAGAGTAGGTTGCTGCCCCTCCTTGAGCGCGAGTCTCTGCAGCTACTGTTTGGCAGATCTGCCGGAATAATTCCACATTCCATGTACTTCCGATGGCAAGCGGTACGGGAAAGACGGTGTTGCCAATCGCCATATGACCATGAGAGCATTCCTCACCTAACAGAATCGGAATACCCAGACGTGTATGCTCAATCGCATATTGCTGGATCAGATTCGTTACTTCTGCGCCTTCCAAAGGGGACAACCCGGTTTCCAGTGTTACCTCTGTCCAAGGATCTGCACGCAGCACACCATACAAAGAACCCACGCCACCTTTTGCAATTGCTTCCTTAAATACTTCTGTCAATTGAATCTTGCCTTCTGATTTCTCATACGCCTTCCAGCCAAAGGGCTGGAGGAGCTGCCCGATCTTCTCCTCCAACGTCATTTGAGCCAATAAATCTATAGCACGCTCATGAATTGGCAAGGATGAATCTTTATATCTCATAGCTTACAATTCCTCCCGTTCACATGAACTAGAATTGTCTCCACGCCAGGATTCCTGCATTCATCCCCCGACACATGTCGAACGATACTTCTGGGCTGTTAAACTTCTCGCCCCATGTAATGTAATAGCGGAATTCATAGAAGCCGCCAAGCGTAGCTGCAAAGTTGGTTTCCCAATAGTTATTCATCACCCAGGCGTACAAGTGTGCAGGGTCCTGTTCCAGTCTTGCATCGCCATTAAGGAGACGATATTTATGCTCCAAGGAGCCTAGTTGAATCAACGGGGTGTCTGGCATCCCAATCACAACACCTTGCTCCTTCGAAATATACGCAGCACCTTCACCAACAGCCGTATAATCAGCCAAGCTGCCTGGCAATTGATCCTTACGCAGTCGAGTTAGGGCATCCATCTTATCAACCCACAGATCCTGCGCTGTAGTTGTCAATGCGCCGCCAAACGGAAGTGAAATATACAAATTTTCAGGCTTCCACACACTTTCCTTATGCATGCGTACCGCCACATCCACACGAGGACGATCTGCATAAACGGTTAAGAACAAGGAATAATGCTCGCAACCAGAGACTTCATAGGTCAATTGAATCATGCTATAAAGGGTTCCCTGTTCAATGATTTCTGCACTTGTCAATAATCCTGTGGATACAATCGCATTTGGACCTTTCCGATTACGGCCCATAAGACGCCGAACCTCCGTCATCTCGACCACCTTTGTGGCTGGCGTAACATCATACACCGGCGTGAATGCATGATGATTCCGGTCCGCACGCAGCAGCTCCTGCCCAGTCTGCTTATCCTTCCAAGAGGTGATTCCTTCACCCTTCTTCCATTCAATGCGTACAAACGGTGTATCAGCATATGTGGATGTCACATGGAAGTCCTTTACTCCATGGGTAACATCTAAATCCAATACACGATCCGACGCCACATAATCGTTCATATATGCGGTTTTGATTGTTGGCTTAACCGCTACGATATGAAGCACTTTTTCTTCCTGGGGCTCCAGCATGACCGGAATGGTTACAATAACCCCGCGATGCGCAAGACGCAGTTGAGATGGGAGCACCTCACCTGTATTGAAATCACGCACCTCAAACCCTTCTTTAATCTGCTCATAATACCAACCCTCGAGAATAAGATGAGCATGATCCTCCTGAACATAGCTGTAAGGATTGCAAATTTTGAACTTCATCGGCCGACCCGGTGCAAGCAGTGCATCTCCCTTGGCTTCAAGAATTTCGTATAACGCGCGATGTGCAGCGGTGCTGGCATTTGCAGCAAATGCCTCCTTACGCAGGCCTAACTCTTGAACAAACGGGTTCCAAGGCTCCGAAATGGAAGAATGATAGCCCCATGTGTGCTCAGCGAACATCGTTAATTGATATTCCATTTCTTTAATAGCTTCCGGGGAAATGATGTCATAATTAGGATCTAATCTTCTTACCTTCTGATATACCCGCTGCGCCTCACGGAATACTTGTACATGCTTTGGTGTCGAGCCAACCCCGTCCGTCCACCAATCGGGCCAATCTCCGCGATAGACAGGAATATCTTCCGGGTGCTGTGCTGCATGGGCACGGACTTCTGCAAAGAAGTCATCTAGCGTTGCCATTTGAATTAAAATCCGGTCCCCATGCTTGGTGTTCCATTGATGGATAAACTCCATTGCCACTGCATTTGGCGGGTTATTATCCGTAGGTAAGCCTGAGAACATCGCCGGAAAGAAATCGAATGCATAGCCGTCCTGAACCAGACGATCAATATAACGCTCGATCCGTTGTTCAGCAATTTCAAAATCCGCGCCATTGCTCATATCGAATTCATCTTTAATCGTATATTTACCACCCATGCCAGGTACAAGCCCCAGATCATTTCCAAACACATAATGCTCTCCGCTCCACGTCAGCAGGCGGTCCCCTGAAGGCATCTCCCACCAGAACGGCTGCTGCTTCTTCCAGCAAGGGAACATTCCATGATGCGTATGAATACAGGTGGACAGATTCTGGATCCCAGCATCCAGCAATACCTGACCATACCCCCAGCTGAAACCGTTAATATCTGCTGTCATTGCCGATGTTACAGGAATTGTAATGGACCGTCCGTAATCACACACTCGCGCAATCATCGATTGGAACAGCTCTTTACCAATTAATTCTGTCATATTTAGATAAGTCCCCGACAACCCGATATCTCCCTGTCTCACGCCTTCAGCGAACTCTATCTTCTCTTGCTCTGTCGCCTGCTTCAGAAAGGTTTCAATCGGCCAAAACGTCTCACAGACCCACTTAAAGCCTTGCCATTCCGGACGACGCCCCGATTTGCTTTCACGTAAAATATGCAGGACCTGGCGAATGAAATTAACATGATACTGCTGAATTTTCTCTTGACGCTCTGTATATCCGATATCTGTATGAGAATGATGGATTGCGTATATTTTCCAAGGTCGTTTGCTCGACATCTCGATCTCTCCCTATAGTTATTCTAACTAGCCATGACGCTTCGCTTTCTCTACTAATTCTCTAGCGGATACTTATCCATATAGTCGAACAACTCATCTACAGTTGTGAACGCAACCCCTGTTACGGTATCAGCACAGCCATAGTAAATTGCAATTCGACCTGTATCGCCATCGGAAAGTGCTGCGCAAGGGAAGGTCACATTCGGCACATCTCCTACACACTCATACAATGTCTCTGGTCCAAGAATATAATTCCGTGAACGTGCTAACACCTTCCATGGCTCATGTAAATCTAATAAAGCAACACCCATCCGATATACGAACCCGTTACACGTATTTATTACTCCATGATAGATCAACAACCATCCGCGATCGGTTTCAATTGGAATCGGCCCTGGACCAATTTTCTTCGATTGCCATGCAGAAGCGTCCGAATTGATCGTACCCATCACGTAACGATGCTTCCCCCAGTACGTCAGGTCAGGACTCTCACTAAAAAAGATATCTCCAAATGGTGTATGCCCCGTATCACTTGGACGGCTTAACATCGCATATTTGCCATTTATTTTGCGCGGAAATAATACACCATTCCGATTATATGGCAGGAAAGCGTTTTCTAATTGGTGAAAGGTTTTGAAATCATACGTATATGCGAGACCAATTGTTGGACCATGGTATCCATTACACCAAGAAATATAGAAACGATCATCTATTCTACAGACGCGTGGATCGTAGCGATACTCCCGCTTTGTTATATAATCGGCGCCTTCGAATTGGATCGGCTTCTCATTAATCTCCCATTGAAGCCCGTCCTGACTGAAGCCAGCGAATATGTCCATACTTACAGATCTGGAGTCACAACGGAATACCCCTGCATATCCCTCTTCAAAAGGAATAACTGCGGAATTAAAAATACTGTTCGAGTTTAACTGTGCATCTCGCTGAATAATAGGATTATGGGTATATCGCCACACTGGAGCGTTATAGCCACCCGGCTTATCTTGCCAAGGAATATTTGATAGTGCTTCACCAATAATTTTGCTCATTTCATAAACTCCTTCCATGTATACAATTGTGATCTGCAACAACGTTTTTAGTATGTCTAACCCTTCTTGCACCCCTACTTTAAATCATAATAAAGCGCATTAAAAGGGAATTTATCCTGAATCTAACGTTTGTTGACTGAAGTATCATGTTTCTTAACTAATTGAACAGTTAGCATCACTTCGTACCCTCATATAAGCCTGCATACAGTGCATCAAGCAACGTGTGTGTCCAATCACAGCTATATTCCCAGAACATGGCACCCGCAAGTTTTTCACGTTTGACATACTCACATTTATGCGCGATCGAATCCACGTCATCATAGGAAATAAACGTGTCTCCATTAAATAAATATGGTGCTTTGGCCTCATCGTCCCAATGCCGTGCGTAGCCATTCTGATTGATGTAATTAGCAAACAGCTCTGTATATTCTGGGCCATAACCACCCGTTGTGCCCGCCATTTGTAGAAATCCATGATTCTTATCTGGCACCTGCTTCCACATTCGGGAATAGAACGCCACACCAATGACGATTTTCTCTCGGGGAACACCTGCCTGAATGAACATATTCACCGATGCCTCTGTACTGATACGATACAAATCTCCTGTCGTATGAAATAAATTCGTATGATGTCCCGTTAGAATCTGGAATCCGCCACGCATATCGTAGGTCATCAGCTGTATAAAATCCAAATATTGCTGTACTTGATCCATCTCGGTGCCATCTATGTAATACTGATCAGCACCTGCCGCAATTGTAAGCAAGTAATGCCTGCCATCCGCTGTACCTTTCACATCTAGTGCATCTCGAATCGTCTTTAATAGCAGTGTAAAATTGCATTTATCATCCGGCGACGATTCAATATCCGCTTCACTGTAACAAGGATATTCCCAATCCAAATCGATTCCATCGAACGGGAAATCTGTTACCACTTGCACAGCCGATGCTGCGAATTTCAGACGTCCTTCTTCGGTAGAAGCAGCCTCAGAGAAGCCCCCATTCCCCCATCCGCCAACGGAGAGCACCAGCGTCAGATTCGGATACATCGCTTTCATCTCTTGTAGCTGGTTCGTGCATTTCAAATGTGCTGTTGTAATCTGATCATCTTTCACATAACCAAATGCAACGTTAAGATGCGTTAACTTCATCAAGTGGTCACGCATTAACTCAGATACTTTGGAATCACTCACGTAGCCTGCTACAATCATTTATTGATCCATCCTTTCACACCCTGGTTAAGATTTGAATCGCTTCCTTACTCGCTGCAATCTTATATCCTGATGACATGTAACGAATCTGATCTGCACGATCCACAATGATAAGATGCGGGAAGCCCGCTTCACTCGCTTGGGACGATGCAAATAATTCAGGTAATAGATTATACGTTGAATCACGGACAAACACTGCATTTGCAGGAAGATCTGGATAGTCCTCGGGATGAAACGAAGCTGTCCATTGCTTGTCACCAACAATAAGAATGATGGGAGCATCTAGCGCATCGAACTCATGCTTCAACTCAGAGAGTTCACGAAGCAAATGTTTTGAAGGCTCTCGTTCCGGCTCCAGCCAAGCGACATAGGCGCCCTTTCCACACAGAAGATCTGCGAAAGTCTGCTCTACTCCTGCCCATGAGGTCAACTGTTTAAGTCGTTCCACCTTGCCGTACACTGGAATTTCCAATGTGGATTGACGATACTTCATGACCAGCTTCTTCTCTTCCCCTTCTACAATATGGAAATAGGTGAACTTTATAAGCACAGTGCCATCCTTTAATCGTACGCCTGTCGTCAGACGGTATGCTCCCTGCTCAACCTCAAGTGGTGTATCATATAGGTCATTTGCGCCATGTGGGAAACATAAGGTTTTATAAAAACCGCTCTCCAGCCGAGCTAATGTGAAATTCTCATAGTATGAAGCTGTTGGTTGGACTGTCCCTGCACCCAGATCACGATGAAGAATGAGAGTGCCGTTCGCTAATTCTATCCCGCCTCCAACAACACCTTTGGTAAATTGAGCATCCACGAAAATATCATCCACCATAAATTGCGGCTTGGATTCAATGGGATGAATTCGCGCTGGGATTCCTAAACTACGACAAATGGATACGAACATGATATCCAGGGAACTGCGATCGCCTACGCGCAATTCAAAGGTACCCACTGCCGTTCCCTTCCCTTTCAGATTCGGAAGGTCTGTCCATATATCCCACGTTTCATCTATAAATTGAACCAGCTTCGTTGGGTCCTGACGGAACAATGCCACTTCATCTGAAGTGAAGGCTTGTTGGAAAAATGTACGATACGGTGTAATCATCTCGTAGTGAACACGAGGACGCAGAATGTAGGGAACGAACACTTCTTCTGTGAGCTCACCACGTACAGCAAGCGAACCAGCCACATGATCTGTAAGGGTTGGAATAAATGTGTCAACTAAATCCTTGTCATTACTACATTCCAATAACCGTAAAGCCCATTCTCCATACACGGATGTGGCTGCCTCCAGAAATGCGGCTATCTCTACACTGTTACCACGTGCCTTCTGAAGCACTGTCCATACACGATCTTCCGGGAGACCCAGTGTTTCCCCAAGCTTCCTCGCTGCTTCTTCTGTCACAAAAGTCGCTTCATATTTCGCACGAATCGAGATTCCTTCCTCCAAACGTTCATTATGTCGCTGGATACGAATTTCAGACAGTTCCTCTAGCATCTCACCTTCACACGCTGGAGGTGGAACTATATCATAATCGACCATCGTTCCTGCAGCGGGCTGACTTTCTTGATTCAGTACAAGCTCAACGCATTCACAGTCCGCCACCGAAATTTTCATTTCCCCCCAAGTACCACCCTTTGCCGCACGAATCATGAGGTCACCGAGACCTGTTTTGAAGGTTGCTTCCCCTTGAGCATTGGTAGGAATGATGGCAATCGGGAAAAGTTCCGCCATGTTATACAATTGGAACTGTACTTCTGCGTCCTGCACAGGCTGTCCGGATTCATCCTTAGCATGAACCATAATTGTCCGCGTGGAAGCGTAATTGTCCAATACATTAATTTCAGTGAACCACTCATCTGCAAGCGTAATATCTTCTGGACCTCGATAATTAGCGAAAATACGCGTGTTAATTAACATTGCTCTTCGCGCAGGAGGTCCAAACCATCCTTGATTAGGACGGGCTTCCGGCTCACAAGCCCCAATAAAATACCATTCACCGTCTGCCCATGCCTCCACCCATGCATGGTTATCATCACAATGAGCCCAACGTGGCGTATACACTTGACGTGCAGGTATACCTATACTGCGAAGAGCCGCCACAGCTAGTGTGGATTCTTCACCGCAACGACCGCGTGCATTTCGAATCATCGTTAATGGTGAAATCGTTCGCAAATCACTTCCAACATACGTTGCTGCTTCATGACACCAGTAATTCGCCTCAAGTATTGCTTCTGACATGGAAAGCTTGCGTGTTCGTTCTGCTAATTGTTCATGAAGAATAAGGCGGTGTTCTTCAATGTTTTCTGTATTAACACGGTATGGAAGCACAAAATGTAAAAATAGATGATCGGGTACATGCCATGGCATATCTCGGCGAATTTTAAATGTCGTTCTCACATGATTCAAGAAAAGCTCACCACTGTAATCCGCCAAATCATTCACTGGCATATACGCATAGAGATACTTAAGTGCAATTATTTCTTCTTCCGTCAAGTCCTGTTCAAAGATTTGAAATAACTGCTTTGCACGTGCCTTAGCCAAACTCTTCTTCTCCTGGAACTTACGTTCAATCACTTCCATGTCCACTTACTCCTTCCATAGAAATCCGTCCTCACGAATATAAAGTCGAGCGGTCTTATCAGATGTTGGTACAGATATCAGAAAAGTTTTAGTCGTTGTTTCAATGCTCGGCTCTATGGTCCAAGTATCTTCTTCACACAATGCTTTAAAATCAGATGAGAACATGCCGTGTATTTCGTAATAGTTCCGCTCACGATAATAGAGCTTCCGTAATTCCCATTTGATATGTTCATCCCGAGGGACGTCGAACTGATATGGACCCGCTTCATCCACGAATACAACATAACCCCACAGTTCTGGATAATGCATATTAATGATTCCTTGTGGTGACCACACCCAATTATCCTCAGGATAAGGTTTTCCTGTGTCAGGATTGAGAACCTTACGATACTTGTCATCGACAACCTCAGTGCACCATTCAACTCGTGAAAAATTAACACGCCAAAACTCCCCAGCATATGGTGATCGCCGATCCGTAGCACATTCTTTCAAACTATTCCATGGAATTGCAACTTCAACCGTCCATTTCCGATTGTCAGCGTGCGGGTTATTTAACTCACCTTCGATATGAACAGCCGTCTTCAAGCCTTGGATATCCCAACCGTTAATTGGAGGACCCCCGTCACGATAAGGTTTCACAAGCAGTAAGTCCCATACCGTGTTCAAGGCGTTAATCTCAAACTCGTAATATTGATGGGAATCTCCTGTTGGATCTATAAAAATCTCAAAATCATTATCGTAAAAAATAACGGAATCACGTTCTGTCAGCGTTCCCCAGATCTGATCTTCCATCAGCTCTGCACCAAAGTAAAAATACTCATCATCCCACAGCATCTTTACTCTCGTATCCTTTCCTGGCATCGGACGCAAATCTCCTTCAATATCAACAAACTTTTCTGTCCATGCTGCATGCTGCCAAAAAGGCTTATCTAGCTTCCCATCCAAGACAAGTGATTCCGTCGATCGTCTGCATAGATAATGTTTGGGGGCGTATGAAACAATGTATGGCTCTGGTACTCCACTTCGATTTACCATGCGAATGCTCCTTTATCCGTTAATGTACTTTAGTTGTGCGTTACAACTGCGCCTGAGCCGCCGTACATCTCAATTTCTTCATCGAATTCCAATTTAAGTACCGTCACTTGATCATGCATATCTTCAGGTGTTATCTGAATCCAAGTTGTACCTGGTATGTGAAACCATGGCACACCACCGTGAATTTCATGGGTAAGCTCCTTGCCTGAGTGAAGCACCGTAATCTTGGTAATGGGATTACACAGCCCTTTGAGGCAAATATTCTCCCTCGGCGTATCGTAAACGAAGAGGTACAAATTTTTCTTATCCGGAGACAATGTACTGCCACCTAAATAGTAGCGTGTCATAATCCCCTCTTGTGTTCCATAGACGGCTTCTTCATGTGTACGTATCCAATCACCTAGTCCGAGCAAGATCGCTTCCTGCCTAGGATCAATCGTGCCATCCTCCATGGGCCCAATATCTAACAGCATATTGCCGCCCATGCTGATACAGTCACAGAACATTCGGATCATTTGATTCAATGATTTATAATTGTGGTCTGTATGCACATAACCCCATGACGTATTTATCGTCGTGCAGAATTCCCACGCACCTTCCGGACGCGTAATCGGAAGCCCTTGCTCAGGTGTCTTATAATCCCCATACCCTTGCAAGCGTGAATTAATAATTAGATCAGGATTAAAAGATTTTAAATACTCTTTGAATGCTGGTAACCCCCACTGCTCTGCGCTTCGCTCCCAATCTCCATCGAACCATAACAGATCAACCTGACCATAGTTCGATAACACTTCTCCTAGTTGATTACGGTTAAATGCCAGAAATCTCTCCCATCGCTCTGGATCTTGGACACCATCCATCGGACTTGAAAAACGATTTACCTGGCTCAAGTCATCTGGTACGACACCATTCTCATAGACTGAAGGATAATCAGGATGAGACCAGTCAATGAGGGAGTAATACATCCCTACGCGAAGACCTTGATCTCGAATCGCCTCAGACCACTCCTTAATAATATCTCTCTTGGCAGGTGTCGCCTTCATAACGCTCAAATCACTGAACTTCGTATCAAATAATGCTACTCCGTCATGATGCTTCGTCGTTAGAACAGAATACTTGGCTCCTGACTTCGCAATTAGATCTGCCCAATACTTCGCATCAAATTTGGAGGCCGTAAAACCATCCAATTGCTTCATGTAGTCCTCATAAGACATTCTCCCGTTATAGAAAGACCATGATTCTGCAACACCTTGTACCGCATAAATCCCATAGTGAATGAAAATTCCTAGCTTTGCATCGGTGAACCATTGTTGCATCTGCTCTTCCTCCCATAGTTCAACTCGTTATTTTATGCGAAATACATGTGCAATTGGGGCAATTCCCGTAAGCTCGCTCTCTGGTAAATGAACGATCAATCCAGTTGTTGTTCGTTCGAATGTTAGATTCTCTTGTCCGCCAACAAGATCTATTTGCGTCACAGCCTGCTCGAGTGAAATACAAATCTCACTGATCACGAGTTCCTGCTCTTTTGAGTACAGATGGATAGCATAGATGACATCGCCTTTTTTCGTGAAATGTGTATTTCCAACGGAGTATGGCGCACATATGCGTGTTCCATAAATCGCCTCACCATGGACTTTGAGCCAACTGCCCATTCCTTTCATCCGATCCATCGCTGTTGGTGACAAGCGGCCGTCTGGTTGTGGTGCGACATTAAGTGCCAAGTTACCACCTTTGGCTACAACTTCAACGAGCAAATGAATTAATTGACGTGTCGTCTTGTAATGATCCTCATACCGATAAGAGAACGCAGTCCCCATCGTAATACAGCTCTCCCACGGGATATGCATTGGATGCTCAGGCAATGTTTGCTCTGGCGTAACCACATTCTCATATGGTCCGCCAACGGTGCGGTCTGCACTTAACAGCCATGGCTGATGCTGACGTGCTTTTTCCACCACTTCACCCAGCCGAATATCCTGTGGATTATTTTTATTCTGTGGGCATACCCACCCCGCATCCAACCAGAGCATTTCAATCCGACCATATTTCGTCATCAATTCCATGATCTGATCATGTGTGTATTGTACGAATTGCTCCCATAGCCACGGATAATCTTGTGTTGGATACGAAGGACCTCGATTCATGAAGTCGCCCACTTCCATGCCTGGCGCCCAATACGTTGGTGTGTGCCAATCCGCTTTGGAGAAATAGGCGGAGATCCCAAGTCCCTTTGCCCGAAATGCATCAAATACGTTCTTACAGATATCCGCGTACTTATGTGCATGGAAAGGACAATCCTTACCCGTGATACGATAGTCTGTTGTCTTCGTGTCCCACATACAGAAGCCATCGTGATGCTTTGTTGTGAAGTTCAAATATTTAAAGCCACCTTCTGCCGCAACCTCTGCCCACTTCTCAGGTTGGAAGCGAAGCGGATTAAAGGTTTTATTCAGCCCAAAGTATTGCCGCTTCAGCTCCGCCGAATCCACTCCCCAATCAATATCATCTCGTGACCAATCCCCATCCTTATCACTAAGTGCCCACGATTCAACAAGTCCGAGCTGCGAATACGGTCCCCAGTGCATCATCAAGCCAAGCTTCTGATCCTGAAACCATTCCAGCTGATCTAATAGCTGCGAATCCTCCGGCTTAACGTACTCCTCCTCTGTGCTGTAATTGTGTACTCCTTCAACAACAATTTGCTCTTCGACAACATTGGTGTCACTCATTTGCACGACCTCCATGCAGCTTCTATGAGGCTGCGATTCTATTGATTTAATACAATCCAGCAATAAAATAATTTGACATAAAAATAAATTACCATTATAAACATCCTATTATGGAAAATAAATAAGCATTCAAGCGCGCGCTGATCTATATCTTGCTATATTCATAGCTTGATAGGAACATCACCATGTATATGCCATGAAAAGGGGGAATCACGTTGAACCATAACTATTTGAAATCGAAATTATTTCTGAAATTCACCGGTTCGTATCTACTTATCCTTCTTATTCCGCTCGTACTTGTAATCGTTTTTATTTACCGAAATGCTACGGACAATTTGCAAAAGGAGATTGAAAACTCTCACTTTAACCAGCTCACCCAAATTAAAACGGTGGTGGATGGACGCATGGATGATTTAAGAGATATGGCATCACGGATGTCATACGACGATCGTCTCGCTCATTATCGCATACTGGATCCTTATGAGAGCCGTGACGCGATAGCGGCACTAAATAGCTACAAATCTTCCAATTCCATTGTGGAGAATATATTTCTGTACTATCATCATGACCCTAATATTTATTCCAACCATGGCATGTATAGCCTGGATGTATTTCGTAGCTCCTTTCAGTTTGGTAGCTGGAAGAATGATGAGCTTGTGACTGCTTTAAACACGTCCAAATTCCCATCCATTCGACTTACAAACATGCTAAATCAAAATTCATCACTCGAGCAAAACGTATTAACCTATATCCTGCCGATCATTCCAAACAGCTCAGATCCGTATGGTTCTGTCATGTATCTTATTAAAGAGAAAGAGTTAGCACATCTGATCGATTCCGTCTTAGGCAACTATCGAGGATTAACGTATATTTTTGATAATCATGGTCGTGTTTTATCCTATAGCGGCCACGGAGATACGGCTAGTCAACAGGACATCCAACAGTTATCTGAGCTTCCGCCCGGCATTCATAGCCTACCGATAAACAACGAAGAACATTCGGTTATTTCCGTCACATCGGATATCAATGGCTGGTCTTATGTGACATTAATGGCAAGTAATCAATTTTTCAGCAGCGTGCTTAATGTTCGGAGCTTCATCATTATTTTATTCATTGTGATCGCCATTGTAGGAACGGCCATCGCTCTATTATTCGCTCGGATGCAATATCTTCCGATTGCAGAGCTGGTTCGCTTCACGAACAAAAAAACAGATACACCGGCCTCCGGAAATGAGCTCGAGTATATACGAACGACATTGCAGCAGTATAGCTCCAAGATTGATCTACAAGAACCCTATGCACGCAACCATGTTCTCTCCATGCTATTAAAGCACGGTTATGCACAAATGATGACGCCAGAAATATTCGATACCTTTCATCTGCACTTTGACCAAAGTCATCATTTTGTCATGATGATGGGTTGGGATGACTTAGAACAGCAGCACCTTCAGGCACGACAAGAAGTACATCGCAAGCTTGCGTATCTTGAATTTCCAGCGCTTGCTGCACAAGTATACGGTGTAGAGCTCCCGCAATTGGATCAGCTCGCACTTATTGTGAGCTTACAGCTAGAAGATGATGAAACGCTCGCTGCACAAATCGTTCACATCGTGGATGCGATCCGTGAATATACGCTAGGTATGATAGATATCCACCCGATGATCGGCGTAGGTAAATGCTATGAGAGTACTCAGCAGCTTAATCAATCCTTTATTGAGGCTTGCTCCGCCTTCGAATTGCGTAAATCGACCGAGCATGGAACCACCGTGTATTTCGAAAAGCTATCCAGTACCCATGATCAAACGGTGTTACTCCCTAGTAGCGAGCTATTAAAGCTTGCACAAAGCTTGAAGCAGGGCAACTTCGAAGTCGCCAAACAAATCATTCTCACAGCCATCCATGGGCTTGAAAATAAACAACGATCTACCCTGCTGATGCGATGCGTATTGTTCGACCTGCTGAATATCATGCTCAAAGCTGCAGTTGAGTTACAGATGGATAACATGCTGCAGTATGCTCCACCCCATTTCATGAATGGTCCTGTAAACCTTATAGAGCAAAATTTCTGTCGATTAGCTGCACAGATTTGTACACAGGTGGAACAAACGCATAAAAAAGAAGAACATTCACTCATGGATCATATCGTTGCTTTTATCGATCAGCACTATGTTGATCATTCACTTAGCCTTGAATCTGTTTCTGCTGCGTTTACGATTTCACCTTCCCATCTCAGTCGTTCATTCAAGGATAAGGTCGGCATCAACTTCGTCCAATATATTTGGCAAAAACGATTAGATAAGGTCAAGGAACAGCTCGTAATAACAAGTGATCCGTTAAAAGATATTATCCAGCGCGTCGGCTACCTCGACACACCAAACTTTATTCGAAAATTCAAAAAGGAAACCGGTTATACCCCGGGCCAGTATCGACAGATGAATAGTAATCATCCCAATACTGAGCCTAACGATACCGTATAATCCTTCCTCGCTTAGGGTTCATCATAACTTCCCGGTCATGCCTAGCATGACCGGGAAGTTTTTCAAAATATGAGAATGTATAAGCTTCACAAATTATTTGCTAGCAGCCCATGTGTTGTATGCTTGTTGATACGTTGATTCGAGCTTCTCATACCCCATTTTTTTCATTTGAGCGATATATTTGTCCCAATTGGATAATGGCTCTGCGCCTGTAACGAATTTCGCTTCCATTTCCTTCACGTATTTATCCAAATCGGAACGGAGTGTTTTGATTTCCGTCTGTTGGTCTACCGTCAGGAATACCGATGGGAAGGGAGCCTTTGCAATAGGTGTAAGCTTTGTAGCTGTTTCTTTGTCAATCCAGTCATCAAAGCTAGTACGAAGACCTAAAACATAGCTGTTCTCATAGGAACCTGGTGTATTAATCCCGTAGTTTGGCGTGATTGTACCGCGGTATTCTTCACGATCCGTACCATCTGGAACTGGCAGCCATTCTTTCTCGCCTGTTGCTTTATCTTTGTATTTAAATAACGTACCTTCAGGTCCATACGCCCAGAAGGAATACCCTTCTTCGCTAAATTGGTAATCAATCCAGCGCATACTTGCTTCCGGGTTCGGGTTTGTGTTTGAAATCGCGAAACCGCCAATGGTGTTAATACCAGGATGCTTGCCGTATACAGGTGTTCCGGCAATATCACTAGATACAGGCTGCATCATCGGGTTATCTTCACTCGGTTCACCACCAAGCGTGAAGTATGGGAAATAATCGGAGAATAAGGCCACTTGATTGTTTTTCCCTTTTGCTTTCTTCTGCTCATCGGTTTGAGAGAATGTTTCATGATCCAGCAAATTCTCGTTCCATAAGCGATTCAAGAAGGTTAAATATTCTTTGTAGGCTGGTTCAGCTTGTGGAAAGTGTACTTTGTTCTCCTTATCTACGTAGATATCCTCGTTATACATCCCCCAGAATCCGAGGAAGAACATCCGTAAATCATCTAATTTCACAGAGGATAGAGGAACCTCATCGTCTTTACCGTTTCCGTTCGCATCTTCCTCTTTAACCTTCTTCAAATAGTTGTATAGCTCTTCTGTTGTCTGCGGTAATTTGTTTTCCATGCCGAACTTCTTCAAGAACTTCCCGTTATACCACATCGGTCCACGATACCATACCGCAGATGGCTGAATATTGCGTAGTGCATAGATATGTCCATCTGGTGTTGTCATTGATTTGCGAATATCCGGATTTGCATCGAGAATTTTTTTTAAATTTGGTGCGTAGCCCTCATCAATGTATTTTTCTAAAGGCAGCAACAATCCTTGACTTCCGTAGGTAACTTGATCCGATCCTTTTAGATCCGCCGCATAGAAAATATCGGGAAGCGTACCGCTTGCAAATACCAAATTCTTTTTCGTCTCAAAGCTGTCTTGTGGGGCGTTTTGAATCTTTAACTTAATATTCGTCATCTTCTCGTATTCCTGAATAACAGGCATCTTGTTCCAATCCTGTCGCCCTACATCCGGTGCCATAATAGAAAGCTCAATCGGATTATCCACGATAGGAAAGCCCGTCTTATGAACCTCTGCGGCTGTGTCTGAGCTTTCTGTGCTTGCCGTCCCCTTATCGCTACTCGATCCACATGCAGTAAAAATAGAAATTGACATGGAAAGACATAACAACATGAGTCCAGTTTTACGATAAATCTTCATATAAAAACCTCCCTTTTGTTATTTGTATCTTAAGATCAACCCTTAACAGAGCCAATCATGACACCTTGCACGAAATAACGTTGTAAGAATGGATAGACAGCAATAATCGGAAGCGTAGATACGATAATGACCCCATATTTCACAAGTGAAGCTATTTCTGCCTTGTTGTTCTGGGCTGCAGCAGCTGTCGCATCGATAATGCCACCTACTTGAGATTGCATTTCCTGAAGAACGAGAATCTGACGAAGGACAAGCTGCAATGGATACTTCGCATCATCATTCAGGTAGATCATGGCGCCGAAATAGCTGTTCCAATGCCCTACCCCGTAGAATAAGGCCATAACTGCGATAATTGGCATCGATAACGGGAGAACAATCCGCAGGAATAATCGAATATTCGTCGCACCATCAATTTGAGCCGCATCTTGAAGCTCAGCTGGAATGGAGTTCGCGAAGAAGGTACGAGAGACGATAATATTCCAGATTGACGCTGCGCCAGGAAGTACCAGTGCCCACACCGTGTTGACCATGCCTAGCCCTTTCACCAACATGTATGTAGGGACGAGACCACCTCCAATGAACATCGTTACCATGAACATCCCCATGAAAAACCCACGGCCTACAAAGTCCTTACGACTGAGTGCATATGCCGCTGGCATCGTAACGACCAAGTTAATCGTTGTGCCTAGCAATGTATACAAAATCGTATTTCCATACCCCGTCCAAATCTTCGAGTTCTGAAATACAATCTCATACCCCTTAAAGGTAATTCCTTTTGGAATAAGCCACATTTCACCGGAAGCAACCATCTTCGGATCACTGATGGATGCGCTAATAATATATAAGATGGGATATGCGACTACCAGCAATGCAATTGCCACATACGTATAGATGCAAATTAGGAATATTCGGTCTCGCTTAGATAGTTTTATACCTGATACCATAAATTCCAACCTCCTTCTACCATAGACTGTTCTCGCTCGTACGGCGGACAATCTGATTCACCGTAATGAGCAGGATGCAATTGACAATAGAGTTAAATAAACCAACAGCTGTTGAGAAGCTATATTGCGCATCGACAAGACCAGAGCGATAGACAAAGGTTGAAATCACGTCAGAGCTTGACATATTTAACGAATTTTGCAGAAGCAATATTTTCTCAAAACCTACACTTAACAAGCCACCCATATTCAGAATTAATAGAATGGTCATGGTCGGTATAAGCGTTGGTATATTGATGTGGCGAACACGTTGGAAGCGAGAGGCCCCGTCAATGATTGCCGCTTCATGCAAACCTGGGTCTACGCCCGAGAGTGCCGCCAAATAAATAATCGTCCCCCACCCCGCACTCTGCCACACGCCTGAGAATACATACATCGTCTTAAACCAACCAGGACTTGTCAGAAACTGCGGCGCACTAAAGCCTAAGCCTTCAATGGCATGAATAATCATTCCGTTCGATGGAGACAAGAAGGTAATAATCATCCCCGCCATAACAACGACAGAAATGAAATGTGGAGCATACGTAACGGTCTGAACAAGACGCTTGAAGAAGCCATCCTTCACTTCGTTAAACGCTAGCGCCAGAATAATTGGAATTGGGAAGCCAATGGCTAATTCATACAAGCTAATACTGAGCGTGTTCCACAGCAAATCCCAGAAATAGTACGAGTTAAAAAATCGAATGAAATGATCAAAGCCTACCCACTCACTGCCAAAATAGCCTTTTGACGGTATGTAATTCTTAAAAGCAATTTGAATACCGTACATAGGTCCATAACTGAAAATAAGGAAGTAAAAAAATGCGGGGGCGATAAAAATGTAAAGCTCCCAATTCCGCCTGATCTTCTTCCATGTTTGGCTCTTAAACTTGCGCTTTACATTTTTGTGCGAATTTATAGTTCGCAAATGCATCTTTTCCGTTTCCTGCATCGTGACATCCCCTCCTAGTAGTAATGATGAGAGCACTCTGATAAAAGAGTGAACATCACATTTGAATCTGTCGCAATTCTTGTTAGCGCTTACATACACACTATATAGAATCGAGTGAATCGTAAATATGTCATTCTCGCTTATCAAAAATTCCGTGTTGTACTGCGGGATGATATGCGTTTCACCGCTATGCTGATGTTCAAACAGTATGTCATTCTTGCGCTTTCCGCCCATAATTCTGTTGTAATACAATGCCGCCGCTGCTCAACAGAGCTAATATGTATAAATCTCCATAGCACATGTTTTTTTTGCGCTTTAAGAGGGAATTCATCCTGAATCTAACGTTTGTTGACTGAAGAATCATGTTTCTTAACTGGAAGCATCTCACTGTACTTTATAAAATTAATTCAAGGAAAGCGGTTACAAACAGCAGCATGTATGAAACACATGAAGGAGCGGATGATATGAGCACCAAACTTGAACGGAGCAAAATTAGAAAGCGCATACATTGGCGAAAGCAAGATACCGAGTTAACCCTGCTCGCCTTGCCGACATTCATCTGGTATATCTTATTTTCTTTCTTACCGATGTTCGGTATGATTATCGCTTTTAAAAATTTCAAAATCAGCGGCAACTTTATTAGCAACGTAATAAATAGTTCTTGGGTCGGCTTCAAAAACTTTGAATTCTTATTCAAATCAAGTGATGCCTGGATCATTCTTCGCAACACGATAGGATATAACATTATCTTCATTATTCTTGGCATCGTGTTGCCAGTAATGTTCGCGATTATGATCAGCTTGCTGCATAGCCGCAAAGCAGGCAAGGTTTATCAGACTATGATGTTTCTGCCCTACTTCCTTTCCTGGGTAGTCGTCTCTGCTGTAGGCTGGGCATTCTTTAGCTTCGATAAAGGAATTCTCAATCAATTTCTTGTGGGTATCGGACAAGAGCCTATGAATTGGTATATGGAACCGCAATATTGGCCTTACATTCTTATCTTTTTAAACATCTGGAAGAGTATTGGTTATGGCATGATCATCTATCTGGCAACCATCACGGGGATCGACAGCACCTATTATGAGGCTGCAGTAATTGACGGAGCTTCCATCTGGCAGCAGACACGCTTCATTACCTTGCCCATGTTAAAGCTAGTCATTGTCATGATGTTCATCCTGGCAGTAGGCCGCATATTCTACACAGATTTCGGACTATTCTATCAGGTCACACGCGACTCAAACTCCCTGTACAATGTGACCACTACTATAGACGTGTTGGTATTTAAACAACTAAAAACTGCCACTGTAGGAATGGCATCCGCTGCCGCTTTCGTCCAATCCGTTCTAGGCTGTATTACAATTCTGAGTGCCAACTGGATCGTAAAAAAAATCGATTCCGATAGTGCAATGATTTAGGAGGTGAGACCATGGCAAAGAGAACCTATCAATCAGGCTTAGAGAAATTCAACCGCACAAGCACAAGCGTAAATGCTTTGTTTACCCTAATTTTTACGCTGCTGGCAATTGCCTGCGTCGTGCCTGTGATCGTTGTGTTATCCATATCGCTTACCGATGAATCCTATATTCGTGAAACGGGATACAGCATTCTCCCAACCGCTCTATCCGCAGATGCATACGCTTATATCGCCAAACAAGGAACGATGATCTTACGCGCTCTAGGTGTATCCGTACTTGTAACTGCCGTAGGTACTGTACTTGGTGTACTGCTCACCACAACGATGGGATATGTCATTTCACGTCCTGCCTACAAGCTCAAGAACTTTCTCACCTGGGTTGTATTTATCCCGATGGTATTTAACGGAGGTCTTGTATCCAGTTACTTTATCAACACAAATTTCTTGGGATTGAAGAATACGATTTGGGCGCTCATCCTGCCGCTCGCAGTATCGTCCTTTAACGTTATTATTTGTAAAACCTTTTTCAGGAGCACGATCCCTGATGGTCTGATCGAATCTGCTGAAATTGATGGGGCTAGTCAGTTACGTACCTTTACCTCAATTATCCTGCCAATCTCATTGCCTGTTCTAGCTACGATTGGGCTGTTCCTCTGCTTCGGTTATTGGAACGACTGGTTTCAATCGATGCTGTATATCGATAACCAGAATCTCTATTCGTTACAAGCGCTGCTTAACAGCTTAATGACCAATGCCGATGCGCTTGCCCGAAACTCAATAAGCATGGGTGTAAGCTTTGCAGAGCTTGTCGCAACAATGCCCAAAGAATCTGCCCGTATGGCTGTTGCTATTCTTATCGTCTTGCCTGTTGCCTGCGCATATCCCTTCTTTCAGAGATACTTTATCAGCGGCCTTACCATTGGCGCAGTCAAAGGCTAGTTCCGAAGTAAGTCAAGCAAAGCTTGGTTTATGATATATAACCGTACTTTTGATACGGTACAATCCATCATTCCACACTAGGAGGAGTTAAAGTGAAGAACACCCTCAAGTTTGCCTCAACAATGTGTATTCTCGCATTAATGCTGTCTCTACTCGCTGCATGTGGCAGCTCGAAGCCAGCGACCACAGCAACCAATGGAAACGAGAGTGGCACAACTGCTACTGATGCACCAGCCACCAAGGAAATCCCTACATTGGTATGGTGGTTGATCGGCGGACAGGTTCCTGAGAACTTTAGTAAAGCAGTTGAGCAAATGAACGAATACACCGCTGAGAAAATCGGTGTCAAAGTGGATATCAAGGTGGCTAGCTGGGGCGAGTGGGATACAAAAATCAACACAATCGTGAATACAGGTGAACCATTTGATATGATGTTTACCAACAACACAAAGTATAGTAAGCAAGTTACTATGGGAGCGTTCGCTGACATTACGGATCTGGTACAAAGCGAAGCCCCTGAACTTTACAAGCTCATCCCCACAAAAGTATGGGATGGTGTAAAAATAGGTGGCAAAACTTTCGCTGTTCCAACGTATAAGGATTCTTCATTAACTCAATATTGGGTATTCGACGACAAGCTTGTCCAAAAGTATAATATCGATTATCAAAACATTAAAACGATGCAGGATTTAGATAAGCCATTTCATGATATGAAAGCTGGGGAAGGCAAAAGCTTCTACCCGTTGTCGTTGATCCAAAGCGAAGGCTTCTTAGGACTTTTAAACAATTATGATGATATGACATTAGGTTTCCATCCTATTGGCGTAAAAGTTGATGATGCTTCCCGTAAAGTGGTTTCAGTGTTTGAACAACCGGAAGTTATGACCGACTTAAAGCTGCTGCATCAGTGGTACAAAGATGGTATTGTCAACCCGGATGCACCAACCAAAACTGAAGGCGATAAATACAGAGCATTCTTCTCCGCACAAGCCTTCCCTGGTGCTGAAGCCGGCTGGCAAATCACCGCAGGGATTGACAAGTACGACATGACTCAAGTTTTTGGACCACTCTATACAACAAGTACAATCCAAGGCTCGATGAATGCAATCTCGGCAAATTCCAAATACAAAGCGGAAGCATTAAAATATCTGGAACTAGTGAATACAGATCCAAAATTACGTAATATGCTTGCATTTGGTGAATTAGGCGTCGACTATAAGAACATTGACGGAGAAAAATCAGTCGAGCGTATCAGCGATACATGGCCTTTAGCAGCGTACTCACAAGGTACTTTCTTCAATCTTGCTGTCACAAACGGGGCTCCTCTAGATCAGTGGGAACAAGTGAAGAAATTGAACGAACAAGCGGCGTCCTCCAGCGTATTGGGCTTCGCACTGGATATTAGTGAACTACAGACAGAGGTTGCTAACTGCCAGGCTGTATATGATAAGTATAGATATGAATTGCTCACAGGCGCTTCAGATCCTGAGAAGGTAATCCCTAAATTGCTGTCTGAGCTAAAAAATGCCGGAATGGACAAAATCATGCAAGTAGCTCAAGAACAAATCAACAATTACTTTAAATAAACCTTATTTCACATGGTATATCAGCGCTGATATACCATGTGTTTCCCTTTAATCCACTAAAATTTATTTGAACTAATGTTACACTTCATATATATTTACAGTGAATTATAAGCGCTCTCAACCATAGCAACGAGAGACTTATTCCTCTATATTATGTGTCTGATCTTAGGGGGCATTACGAATGAAGTTTTGGAGGAGTTCTTTTTTTCACATTAAAATATATCGCAATAAATTTCGGGCTTACCTTATCTTCATTCTAGCCATTGGGTTAACACTGGGCACTATGACCAGCGCGATCCTTGTTAATCAATGGATTGGTGACGCGCGGATTGAAGCTGCGAATGCCTTTTCCCGCATTGAAAACAACTTTCAGAATGATGCCGATCGGATTGAAGCTTACATGCAAAGATTGTATTTTAATCATGATCTGATGAAAGACGTCCGTTATTTCATGAGCCCTTCCGTTGAAGGGTATCTGACTAAAAGACTGGAGAATAGTCCCTATTCATCACAATCACTGCTCTCTTTTCCTGAGGATATTAAAACATATCTATACAGCTGGGCACAGGGAGACATTACTCAGATCAGCGTTCATACCAAGGATTACGGAAATGTTATCCATTTTAATAGTTTTGGCATTCCTAGCTTCCAGTTTGGCGTTCCAAATACTGACGAAATCTTCGATGAAAGTATACAGAAGGGCTTCGTCTCTCGCAAAAAACTAAATCAAAGTGCTACGGAAGCAGGGGAAATCCGCTTTCAGATTAGCAGCAAGCGAATATTCAGTATCGCAAATAATTATCAACTCGGTAATGCGGCTGTAATCAACTCTACCGGGGAGATATTCACTATTGGTAACAATGAATCCATGATAAAAGAAATCACCCAGCAAGCGGTTGTGAATAATAAAAATCATGGCTTTATCGTAAATAAAGGATATATTCCTATTTTCTTTGTTACTTTTTCATCTACCAAATACAATTATCAATTTGTTAGTACCGTAGACTTGGCTGCACTTATACGCCAGCACAGCACGGTTTTGCTCAATATATTTATGATCGTCTTTACCGCTATGATCTGTGTACTGCTGCTCGTAGTCTACAATCTTCGTGATGATTCAAGATTTCTACACCGTATTATACAATCAATCAAACGTGCGAAAACAGCTGACTTCACCCCCAATAAACCTGCACGTTATCGTATGAATGAATATGGTATGATTGCACGAGAAGTCGACGATATGATACACCAATTAGACAAATATATTCGAAATGAATACTTGCTTAAGTTAAAACAGCAGGAAGCAGAAATGAAAGCGCTTCAGCATCAAATCAATCCTCATTTCCTTTATAATACCTTGGAGGTCATTCGATCTACTGCATTGGTTCATCAAAATGAGCCTACCGCAGATGCGATTGCAACCTTAGGAGCGTTGTATCGAGAAATTGTTAAGAAAGAAAATATCATTTCAATAGGTAGCGAACTAGAGTTGTTACGAAAATACCTGAAAATTATGGAGTTTAAATATCCTGAACATTTTTTTTATCAAATCGATGTTGAAGATTCAATTTTAGAGCTCCCTACTGTGAAGTTCTGGATGCAGCCCTTGGCAGAAAATTTCTTTGTCCATGGGTTTAATATTAATAAAGAATTTAATCTATTTATCGTGTCAGGCTGGGAAGATGAGGACTACTATAGACTGGATTTCATTGATAATGGGGTACGAATTGATGAAGAACGGCTAACTGCCATCAGGCGAATTCTTTCGAGTAATAATGACCATACCACCAAAAGCATTGGATTATATAATGTCTATGCCCGATTACAATTTTTCTATCAAGAGAATTTCTCGATTAGCATTGAAAACAATGATGAAGCTGGTGTCAAAATCTCTGTACAGATTTCTAAAAAGAGGTGATTAGATATGTACAAACTTTTGATTGTGGATGATGAACCTCAGATTTTGGAAGGTATGAAACGTATTCTTGATTGGGAGCACTACGGATTCAAACATATAGAAACAAGTGACTCCACTGAAGATGCCGTGTTTAAAGCCGTAGATTTAATTCCTGACATAGCTATTATCGATGTGTGTATCGGCAAAAATCTAGGGTATGATGCTATCCAAAAGTTAAATGAAGTGAACCTTCCAACCAAATATATTATTATTAGCGGCTATAGTGACTTTCAATATGCCCAGCAAGCCATTCGTTGCGGAGTCAAGGATTACCTATTAAAACCTGTGGATCGAATCAAGCTGCAGGAGGTCATTGAAAAAATAATTATCGAGGACTTACATGGCACGATTAGAGATGTGAATGCTGACACCATGAGTATTGATCCTGTACTGGGAGTACATTACGATTCCTTATCCAAGCTGGTCAATCGTATTTTAATTATGATTAAAACAGAATTTGCTCATAATATTTCATTAAAATCCGTTGCAGACCGGTTTCAAATGAACAGCACCTATCTTGGACAACTCTTCATTAAAGAAACAAGTATGAAGTTCTCAGAGTATCTTATGAGCTATCGGATGTATCGTGCACAAGAGCTCATCCAAACGACAAATGAGAAAATACACTGGATTGCCCTTTCTGTTGGTTACAACAACCTGAACTATTTTTATACACAATTTCAAAATCATTTTGGTACTTCTCCCTCAAGTTTACGGATGAAAAGTTAAGGCTGGATATATATCGCAAAGTGATTTAGGGGGCCGGGGTCATGAATAGATATAGCTGCTTCATCTGTGGTATAATTCTGCTGTCCATTACAATGTTAACTGGCTGCAGCAAGCAGAATTTGAACGCTACTAGCTTTAATGCAGAACCTACTGTAAATCTGATCTATTATACAATCGGTGATCCAGATAAGGATCTTGCCCTTGTTAACGACAAAATTAACGAGATATTAATGAAGAAAATTGGAATTACCATAACCTACAATAAAATTGGTTGGCAGGAATATGATGATCGCATGAATACAATGATCTCCTCTGACAGCCCTTTTGATATTGCTTTTGCTCCGGATTATGCTAAATATGCCAAACGTGGGGTATGGCTGAAGTTAAATGACTATTTCTTGGATCTAGCCAAAGAAATGTACCTAACAATAGACCCCATCTTTTGGAAGGGTGCTGAGATGGATGACGGGTTCATCTACGGCGTCCCCACCAACAAAGAATTAGCAGTACGTGAGAATTGGATGTATCCTGATTCTCTGGTAAAAAAATATAATATTAAAGTTAACCAATACAATACACTGGAATCGCTCGAACCGTTGCTTCGCATGATACAAAAAAATGAACCCGATTATTTACCCATGGAGCTTGATCGAGACTCACATAATTTTTTTGCTATGTACGGCTACGAATATATAGGGGACAACAGACTCCCATTAATGATCCAATCTCTGGATCCTGCAGCTCCCGTGGTCAATATCTTCGAAACCCGTGAAGCCAAGCATATATTAGATACTCTAAGACGTTATTACCAATTAGGGTTCATTAATCAAGATGCCGCCTTGCGAGAACCAGGAAGTTTGAAACGTGGTGTAAAGGTATTTTGGGAATCTGGTAGTGGTGGTCCACTCTCTGAGAGCGTCTGGAGTAACGATCTGGGGTATAAAATTGTAACCAATCCAGTAACACCCGAGGTGGCAACTACGGAAGCCGTGCGCGGAGGGATGATGGTTGTGAATGCAAATACAAAGCATCCTGTGGAGAGCATCAAATTTCTAAACCTATTGAATACCGATCCTGAACTGCGTAACTTATTTCAATACGGCATTGAAGGCGTTCATTATACGCTGGATCAGAATGGCCAGGTTGTCCTAAGTTCGACAAAAGACAGTCAAGGAAATCCGCTTCCCAAGGCGAACGGTGGCTACACTGGCATACAATACACTCAGGGAAACTGGTTTATCTTAAATACATTAGGTGGAAGCTACCCTGACCCACTAAACAAGTGGGAACAATTCCGCATCTACAACTCCAAGGTTGTGGAGTCCCAAGTACTCGGCTTTACTCCCGATCTGTCAGAGGTCGCTGAGCAAATTGACAACATTGAGATTGTCTGGCGCAAATATTATCCAAGTCTCATGACAGGTAGTGTCGATGTCGATATCATTCTCCCCAAATTCAACCATGAACTTCATGAAGCAGGTATTGATAAGGTACGTAAGGAGATCCAGAAGCAATTGGATCGTTGGCGGGAATAGGAAAGTACTATAAAAAAAGGCCCCTCCAAGAGAGACACTTAAGATAAAGTGACCTTCTTGGGGGGCTTTTATATGACTAGTGACCCATCATCATCGCTGGATCTACTTCTTCACCGGTATTTTCAACTTGTTGTATCTTCGGCTTACGAAGGATGAGGGACATAGCAATACCAACACATACGATACAAGCGGTCAGGAGAAAGGTATCTCCAAAGCCAGCTACTAAAGCGGTCTGCGGATTTCCTGTCTTTCCGATTGTAGCCATGTGAGTATTTGTATGAGAAGTCAGATAAGCTGTAAGACCTGTCACTGCGAACGATACGACAACCTGTTGAGCCGCTGAAGTCAACGGTGTCACACGGCTAACCAAATGACGTGGTGCTGAATTTAATACATGTGTATTAAGAGGCATCATGGTTGACCCCATACCTAACCCCATCACACAAACCGCGACAATAACCATCCAAATCGGTGTATCCACGTTTACCGTCGAGAGAATAAACATCGCGGTGGCGATAACACTCAACCCACAGAACGCTAATGGACGAGCTCCAATTTTATCAAACAACCTACCACTAATCGGCATCATAAGACCGGCGCATAACGCTTGCGGCATCACGATCCAACCTGTATGAAGTGCGGTATAACCTTTAATATTCTGTAAATACAAAGGAATCATCAGCGTAGCTCCGAATAATGCCATCTGTACGATCCAAGTAAGAATAATACCGCGAGTGAAATCAGATGATTTAAACACCTTCAGTTCAAGCAAAGGATACTTCTGTCTAAGCTCCACCACAATAAACAATATTAATGCGATACCACCGATTGTTAAGCCTATAATAGCACCCGTTGAAGACCAATCGGTTCCCCCTTCGCTCACACCATAAGCCAGCATGGCGAACGCGATCGGTGCAAGACACATCCCGAGAATATCAAGATGTGTTGACTTCTGCGGTTCAGTCTTCGGTAAGTATTTCTTACCCAAAATGAAGGCCACAATACCTATCGGCAAATTGATAATGAAGATCCAGTGCCAACTCACATAATCGACAAGATAACCGGATATTACAGGGCCAAAAGCTGGCGCCATCAACATTGGAATTCCAAGAACACCCATAATAGAGCCGCGACGTTCTGGTGGAGCTAATTTGAATACCATTGCCATCCCGATCGGTGCAACCATACCTCCGCCTAGACCTTGAATAATACGGAATATAATCAGTTGTTCAGGTGATTGGGCTAAGCCGCATAGGACTGACCCTAACGTAAACAGCACAATCGTTACAAGGAAAATACGCTTTGATCCAAATTTATCGGTCATCCAACCGGCAAGTGGAATGACTGCGGATAGTGCCAATGTGTACCCCGTTATTGCCCATTGAATCGTCTTTAGGTCAGTGTGAAAATAATCCACTAATTTAGGAACTGCATTGTTAACAACTGTACTGTCCAGAATGACCATAATCATACCGACGATTATCGCGAGCAAAGGCGGCAGAATAGCTTTTAGCGAGAACGTGTCCCCTTCCTGCGTAAGGGGTTTTGTTGCAGCATTTGAAGTCATTGTAATACCTCATCTTTCTAAATTTTGACTGAATATTTATGAAAATAATGCTCGAAAAACAAATCGATACTTTCCTCAATCGATATAGGAATATCGAGTAGAGACGATTGAATGCAGTTGTTAGGCTGACATTTAGTAGCAGGATTCACTTTGGTGAACGGTGACATAATGGCAGCAAACATATGCTGTGTCATCAACAATACGGTCTTTCGATCGGTTACACCTGTCACTTCTGTCATGACTTCACTTAATTTTTCGAACCCTTGTTGTTTCATAAAATGTACATATTCGGTTACTGATTCAAACAGTGGATCATGGCCAAGAATTCGCTTGAGCAAATCAGGATAGTCTTTAAGAAATGAGGTGTACGTCAAAATAAATTGTTTCAGTCGTTCGATTGGCAGATATTCCACAACATCAAATATGTCAAACGCCGAGCGGAATGTTTCCAGGATCATCTTCATTGCTTCATGCATAAGCTTTTCTTTCGATCCGAAATAATAATTAATTAGCGCTACATTAGTGCCAGCTTCACTAGCAATCTTCCGAATGGTGACACTATCAATCCCTTCGGATTTAATTAAATGCAGCGTTGCGTCCAAAATCTTCTCCTTCGTCATAGAACTCTCCTTAACTTGACATACAATTAAACATCGTTTAAAACATTGATTAATATACCTTGAAAACTAAATATGCGTCAATGGAAATTCCAGAATTTTTTTATTGTTATCACCAAAGACGGAATCATGCGATACAGTGCTTAATTTTGGAGAATAAAAATAACCGGTCGAGAATATATCTCGCCGGCTGATTGTATTTGTTGTTATGTTAAAGTTAACCATTCACTCGACCCTTTAATACCAATTGTAATGACTCAATTATTCTATTTGAATGCGTGCAAGCTCCTTAAAATATAAGTAGATGCATGCTTCTTACTGAAAAACGGTGGTCTAGAAATGAAACGCAAAATCGTGCATCATTTCACTTTCCCCACAAAATCCGATAACAAAAACTTAGCCTAGCTGGGATGAATAAATATTGGACATCTAATAAAAAAATTAGGCACTAAAAACCCTTCAAGAAACCCATAAGCAACGTAAAAAAGGATTGTTGCCCGTTTCTTGTTCAATTAGATCAACTTCTCTTTTAAGTTGAATCAGCCTACGATTAGCTAATACAGATTCTTCAACAAGGCTATTCTGTGGAATCAAACTGATTTCGTCTTCTAGAGCACAGACTTTTTCCAATATTGCAATATCAAGCCCATTTTCTATATTTGAGAAAGAGTGAATATCAAAATGATTTTTATTATAAATTTTCATTAACTTCAAACTTCTATTTTTTGCAGTTAGATCAGTTAAACGATCTCTGTACATTGAAATCAGCTCTTGCATATTTCACACCTCATTATTATTAACGGCTAGGAAATAATACCCATAATTATAATAATACTATTATAAGTTCCATAGTATGACTGCAATGAAGAAAGCCGTCATTTTTGTGAATATGTATAAGCACATTGCTTATGTTATAATATCGAAAAGGCGGTGAACTGAATGTCCATTTCAAAAGAACAATTGGAACAGAGCCTTCAGGGCAAATCTTACGTAGACCTTAAAGATTTGGTCCAGCTAATCGAAGAGAACTTTGGATTCAACGTTACGCTGCAAAGGAAAGATGAGCGGCCTACATTTACAGATGAACAGAAGAAGCGAATGACTTCAGTCATTTTTAAAGATGAAGCTGTTCTGTCTCAACTTCATCAAGCTCAGAAGGATCGTAAAGATGGAATTTCCACATACAGTGACAACGAAGAAGAGTTTGCACAATTACTGAAAGAGGTTCAGAATGAAATCTGACCGTTACAAGGTTCTCTGGACCACTTACGCTCGGGTAGCTCTTGCCCAAATGAAGGAATATAAAGTAGACCCCATGTACGTCTTCAAACGTTCTAAATCTGCATTGGATGATGAACCCAAATATAAAGCTAATGGAGTTTCTGACTTCCCTGGTTTTGAATTTAACGGATACTACTGGGTGCTAGTCGGCAATGTGATAATTATATACAGGATTGATGAGAGTCTTCGTGAAGTGTATGTCGATGCTTGTTACTTTACTAACACTGGAATGTCTCATTATGTATTTTGGGGAATCGATCCAGATGAATAATAGCCTAACCCACACGTAATCGCGCATGGGTTAGGCTATTATTTTTTGTCCTATAAATCATCTATCTCAACAAGCCACTTACGAATCTTCGGTTCTTTAATTCTTACTAAAGCATATCTGACCTACTTTTTCACTTCCAACATAGTTAATCCGTAATCTAAGTATTTCAATTCTGAAATCCCCTGCTTTATCCAAATACTTCGCACCGTCATACTCCCCCCCTCCTACCCATATACATAATATGAACTACATTGATCGACCCATTTGTATGAAGCTAGACCCCATTTAGTGAGGGTTTATTCAGGTTGGATCTACAGAAATATAGGAAGGAGCAACTGAGTCATGCCAAGCCGAGAAATTAATGCACTGGAGCGGGCAATCGCCGAGATTACTGAAATAGCCACGGGCTTTGGTTTAGATTTTTATCCCATGCGTTATGAAATATGCCCCGCAGATATTATTTATACATTTGGAGCTTATGGAATGCCTACACGATTTGGACACTGGAGCTTCGGAAAAACGTTTCACAAAATGAAATCCCAATACGATTTCGGGCTGAGTAAAATTTACGAGCTCGTCATTAACTCCAATCCTTGTTATGCCTTCCTGCTCGACGGGAATTCGCTGATTCAGAACAAGCTAATTGTAGCTCACGTGCTAGCGCACTGTGATTTTTTCAAAAATAATATGCGCTTCTCCATGTCCAACCGGGATATGGTCGAGAGTATGTCAGCTACAGCGGATCGTATCGCCGGTTATTCAGTAACCTACGGCACCGATGCTGTAGAGAGCTTCATCGATTCCGTTCTCGCCATTCAAGAGCATATAGATCCCAGCTTGATCCAGCCGCGCAAGCTTGGTAAGACCCATCTGCTGGAAGCCAAAATGAAGGCACTCAAGGATGCCCCTCCGGGTGGCTCCAAATCAGCTAATCCGTACGACGAGTTATGGAATCTAGACAAGAGTAATTCTGGACCACAGGAAGCATCATCGGGTAATCGTGCGTTTCCACCTGAGCCGGAAAAAGATATTGTCTGGTTCATCCAGCAATATTCCACCGTCTTGGAGGATTGGCAACGCGACATTATGACGATGCTCCATGATGAAATGCTCTACTTCTGGCCACAAATGGAGACGAAGATCATGAACGAAGGCTGGGCTTCGTACTGGCATCAGCGTATCGTCCGTGAACTGGATCTAACGGTTGAGGAAACCGTAGAATACGCTAAACTGAATTCCTCCGTCGTGCAGCCCTCACGGCAAAGCCTGAATCCATACTACCTGGGGCTGAAGATCTTCGAAGACATCGAACGCCGCTGGGACCGCGAGAAAATATTTGAGGTACGGGAGTTGGAATCCGATACTTCTTTTATCCGCAGCTATCTGTCCAAAGAACTGGTGAACGACCTCGATCTTTATGTTTTTGAGAAAAAAGGTCCGGAATGGAAAATCACCGACAAAGCATGGGAAAACGTACGTGATCAACTGGTGCTTGCCCGAGTCAATGGCGGGTCACCTTACTTGGTCATAGAGGATGCCGACTTCGAGAAGAATGGTGAGTTATTCATAACCCACCGCTACGAAAGCATCGAGCTGGATCTGAAGTATTTGGAACGCACGCTCCCGCATATCTATTCGTTATGGGGTCGGACCGTTCATCTGCAGACCGTCGTGGAGGACAAAAAGGCGCGGTTCTCGTATGATGGCAAGAAGGTACAGCGGAAGTTTATTTAAAGAGAATAGGACTCTATAACTTGAAAAACAAAGCGGCAGAACTGGACGCGTAGTACGTCCCTGGTCTGCCGCTCTTTATTTGGTCTGTTGATTATTCGGATTCATTTAACATCTTTGAAAAATATTTCGGAGCCTCAGTAAATCCTTGTCGGGCATAGAATCTATGCGCATCAGTTCTTCTGGAGTGGCAATGAACTTGAATTCGGTCACAGTTTCTTTTTCTAGCTAAATCAGTGCAATATTCCTCAAGCATCCGTCCAATTCCCTTGCTCCTAATGGCATTACTCACCACAAGATAGCTTATAATTGCAGTATCCCCCGTGAGCCCTAATTGAGGTATGTAATGCATGGAAATGCAAGCGACTACTTTATGGTCTTCCTCGAAAACTAATAATTCCTCATCCGGATGCAGGACTAGCTTTTCTATTTTTTCTTGCATGAACGCTTCTGTCTCTGGATAACCCAACTGCTCTAATAATTCGGATATGTCTTTCCAGTCCTCTACTTTTGCTTCTCTAATCATCTGTTCCACTCCCCGAGATTATCAAGTTACACGTCTAATTGACTCTATTAGACTACGGGAGGGGATAACCGTCAATCATGTCCTAATCAATTTTAAATGAAGAAAGTCCGCAGCGTGTAACCCGCTGCGGACCTTCTTACGTCGACACCCCGTATCGACTGAATAATTAGAACATGGCAAATGCTGCTGAGGTGAAAGTAACGTAGGGGAAGTTTGGAGTCGTAGGAGCGATAGCGATCGCCCGAAAGCTTTCCCTAGGAAAGCTCACTTCGAAAGCATATGCTGTCTCCGGATTTAAACCGCGAATGCGGTATAGAAATCAAATAAATCTGGAGACAACAGCGGCCGGAGACCCAAACATTCCCCGAAGTTACGATCATTACCGAGCAGCATTTGCTATGAGAATTTCGTTCAAATTATTCAGTCGATTTTTTCACAGGAACATAAATCTCCATCACTGTATCCGGCCGCGAATGGCAGCGTTCGTCGTAGAATTCGAAGTCCAGCTTACTGTCATCATAAACGTAGCCACTATCCTTAAACCATTCTTCGAAGATATACTTCCAAGTGCTTTTTATAACCTGTGCAAACTGTATTTGCTCTGTATCCGTTGAAGTATCTACTGGCGGCGTTGTAAACACGGCATACTCGGCTTCTGGCACATCCATCGTCAACATATCATCTTCCACCTTGGAGTAGTCCTCCACAATAACACCTAATAGATAGGTCGCATTGCCATTATCTGAGGAAGGAATACACAAACCGACTTCCCCGTGTTTAGGCGGGTTTAGTATTTTATACATTTTGGACTCCAGATTCTCACCCTCATAATGGCTCCAAAAAGAAGCAATATCCTTGGTATACATACTTCCAGCAACATTAGTCTGGATCCCATACCCAGCGACCTTAAATGCAGGCTTGCTAACAATAACAGGGTTCATTATAAAACCTCCGATTTCAAATAGTGTTTTCCCTTTAATAAATCCATCCATCCGCGCCGCATATTGTGTCGGACTATAGCCAAATGCCTTACGAAAGGCCTTAGTGAACCCGCTTTGTGTCTCAAAACCATAGTCCAGCGCAATATCAATGATTCTTTTGCCGGCAAATAATTCAATTGACGCTAAAGACAGTTTCCGGCTCCGCACATATTCCATCACGGACATTTCCTTGCATAAGCTGAACACTCGGCAAAAATGATACACCGAATATCCGACTTCAGCGGCTATTTCTTCCACTGTTATATTTTCTTTGATATGAGCTTCAATATATTCAACACATTTCTCTATATCCTTACTGTAATTCAAGTGCAGCACCAGCCTTCCCCCGTACGGTGATTTCATTATATCAACTGCGAGCGAGGAGGATTGTTCCTGTTTTGCTGAGCTGTATTTTGCTGTATGATCTAACACTTTTAAAGAGCTTTACCATATAAAATAATGTACATTTGCAGGTTTCTCTTGTGAGGGCGGCTGCTACCTGCCACTTTTCAGGTTCATGCATTACTTTTCGGACGCGCGAACCTAGCCAAATTCCACTTAATATAACGTATTGATACACGTAAAAAATATCTATCAGCATAAAGAAAGACCACCCAATGGTGGTCTGCAAATGTACTTTTACTCTTTTTTACCGATTAAGCAGACTGCCTACATACTTCAGCAGCTCATTAGCGCAGATTGGGCAATAGTGATGCCCATCAATCAGTCTGGCGCATACCTCGTTGATCCGTTTGAGCTGACTTTCATCCGGCGTTTTGGACGAGGTGGTGATTTTGACGATATCTTTGAGATCTGTGAATAGCTTCTTCTCAATCGCTTCCCGCAGGCGATCGTGGTTATTGTATTCGAATTTCTTCCCTTTGCGTGAATACGCGGAAATCCGGATCAGAATCTCTTCCCGGAACGCTTTTTTCGCATTCTCAGAGATACCGATTTGTTCTTCAATCGAACGCATTAACCGCTCATCCGGCTCCATTTCCTCATCCGTAAGCGGATCGCGGATTTTGGACCAATTGCAGAAGGCTTCGATATTATCGAGATAATTCTCGAATAATGTCTTGGCGGACTCCTCAAAGGAGTAAACGAAGGCCTTTTGCACTTCACTTTTAGCTAAAATGTCATATTCTTTGCGGGCAATGGAGATGAAGTTCAAATAACGCTCCCGCTCCTCTTTTGTAATCGATGGATGTTGATCCAGACCGTCTTTAATTGCCCGCAACACATCCAGTGCGTTCATGCACTGCAGATCACCTTTGATCAAGGCGCTGGAAATCCGGTTAATAACATACCGCGGATCTATTCCGGACATGCCTTCATCCAAATACTCCGTTTGCATCTCCTTGAGATCTGCCTCTTTGTAGCCCTCCACCTCTTCACCATCATACATGCGGAGCTTTTTGATCAGATCCATGCCTTGCTTTTTGCTTTCTTTCAGACGGGTCAGGATCGAGAAAATAGCAGCAGCACGCAATGCATGCGGCGCAATATGCACATGATTCATATCACTCTGGGCGATTAGCTTGGCGTATATTTTTTCCTCTTCCGATACTCTGAGGTTATACGGAACAGGCATAACAATCATACGGGACTGGAGCGCTTCATTCTTTTTATTAGAAATAAACGACTTATACTCGGTTTCATTGGTGTGAGCTATGATCATTTCGTCCGCACTGATCAGCGCGAACCGGCCAGCCTTGAAATTGCCTTCTTGCGTCAGTGACAGCAGGTTCCACAGAAACTTTTCGTCGCATTTGAGCATTTCTTGAAATTCCATCAGCCCACGGTTAGCTTTGTTCAACTCTCCGTCAAAACGGTAAGCGCGTGGATCGGATTCCGAACCAAATTCAGTAATGGTCGAAAAGTCGATACTTCCTGTCAAATCGGCGATATCTTGCGACTTCGGATCGGATGGACTAAAGGTACCAATCCCTACCCGCTCTTCTTCTGATAAAATGACACGCGTCACTTTAACTTGCTCAATATCTCCCGCATAATCATTTCTCAGCCGCATCTGGCAGGACGGGCACAAGTTGCCCTCAATACGCACACCGAGTTCTTTTTCAATCTCTGGACGAAGCTCCAGGGGGATCAAATGTAGTGGATCTTCATGCATCGGGCAGCCCTCAACCGCATATACCGCACCCGCATCCGTCCGCGAGTATTGTTCCAAACCTCGTTTTAACAGCGTGACTAGGGTCGATTTCCCCCCACTGACAGGTCCCATCAATAGCAGAATCCGTTTACGAACATCTAACCGGCGTGCTGCAGAATGAAAATATTCCTCCACTAACTTTTCGACTGCACGATCAAGTCCAAAAATCTCCTGTTCAAAAAACTTATAACGTTTGCGTCCGTTTATGTCCTCTACGCCATGCGACTTAATCATGTCATAAACGCGGGAGTGAGCGGTTTTTGCGGGAGAGGGGTCTTTTTTCAAAAGTTCTATATACTGCTTGAAGGTCCCGCTCCACGCCAAACGGTCGTTCTCAGCCCGATACGAAGCTATTCGCTCAAAAATATCCATTGCTCGCTGCCTCCTCTTGCGCTCCTACTTGCTCTCCTATAGCGTTAAAAAGTGTATTACATACCTATGCGGCAAGCGCGGAATAGTTGACCTCTTTTTTGCTGTGCTATAATAGAGAATCATAAAATCGCAGTAAAACCTTAATGGAAACTCGAAAATAAAGGGCTACGGGAGTGACACTATGGCGGTACGACATGAAACGGAGCTTTATGCTCCTTTGAAGGTTTTTTTTGAAAAGCAAGGATACAGCATCAAGGGTGAGGTTCGGACTTGCGATTTGGTGGGTATTCGTGAAGATTTAGAACTCCCTCTAATCGTAGAGATGAAAAAATCATTCAACCTCGCCTTGCTCCTGCAAGGCGTGGAACGGCTAAAGCTCAGTCCTACGGTCTATCTCGCAGTAGAACGTGTCCGTGATAAAAAAGGGGCGGTAAACCAGCGCTGGGGCGAGCTTAGCGGACTGTGCCGCCGTCTTGGCCTCGGGCTGATCACCGTTGTTTTTTATAAGACCAAGGCCCCGCTGGTCGAGGTGCTCGTCGAGCCGGACGAGACGCCGCCTGCGCAGCGCAGCAATAAGCGGCGGCGCGAGCGCCTGCTCTATGAGTTCCGCGAGCGCAGCGGAGACTACAACACCGGCGGCAGCACACGCGTCAAGCTCGTGACTGCCTACCGTGAGAAAGCGCTGCGTGTCGCGCTTTCTCTTCAGGCAGCGGCGGCTGGCACGCGAAGCGGTGCCCCTAGCGCTGCCTCAAGCGCACGCTCGGCCGGGATCTCTCCGGCCGAGCTGCGGAAGCGTAGCGGCGTACCGAACGCCGCCGCTATGCTGCAGCACAACTACTACGGCTGGTTCCAACGTGTCAGCCGTGGGCGCTACACCCTGACCCCAGCCGGTCAGGCCGCACTAGTGGAATACGCCGCTATAACTGGCGGCGCCTCCAATGACAGCAATCAGCACAGCAATTAGCTTGCCTATCCTAAGCAAAAAATTCTTTCAATTTCAAATTTTTTCTGGAGCTTTTATCTTTTTTTCTGCTTTTGATCTTTCACTCTCACTTTTGTCATTTTCTTCGATTTTGATCTTTCACTCTGACTTTTATCATTTTCTTCGATTTTGATCTTTTACTTCGACTTTCGTCTTTTAATCAGGTCCTAATCATTTACTTGGACTTTAAACTTATTATTCTAATGCATACGTAACAATGTCTAGGTAACGCCAAAAAGCATCCCATCTACGGGATGCTTTTTGTGTTCCAATCTGTTAAAGCCACAGAAACAGATCTAGCATTCGAAGCATCAATCTCAAGCTGATACATTAAATTATAGGGAAATCATCCCTATAATTTCTTAATATAAGCGCTAAAAACTGAAATATAGGGAATTCCTCCCTATAAATGCATAGATCACTCCATAAAAAGAGCTTTTTCCGAAATTTATAGGGAGAGATTCCCTATAGTCTCCATTTCAGAATACAAATCAGCCAGTTATAGGGAGAAATTCCCTATAATTACCTCCCCCGCACTCTACTCCTTGGCTAATGCATCACTCTGACCGTATTGACTTCCTGAGTGTGTCATTCAATGATCTGCCCGTTCATCCGCCTACACATCACCCTGCGCATCTGACCGCATATCTGCCTACGCCTATGACCACTCATCAACCTGTTTGTTACTTTTATACGTCCGATCCATCAGATTACTTAATCAGCACCCACCTAACTCCGAGCCGTGAACTCCTTAACCGCCTCGCTCATCAGATTCATGCCGAGTAGCAGCTCATCCCGACCGGGATGGCTGAAGTTAAGACGAATTTGATTCCCGCTTCCATCTACGCTACATAACGGTCCTGGCAAAAATGCCACTCCCTTACCAAGCGCACATTTTAGCAATGCCATAACATCCATTCCCTCCGGTGGAGATACCCATAGAAACATACCTCCTGACGGCTGCTCGTAGGAGCTTCCCTTCCAAGCTGGACGTTTTAGCAGTTCAACCATTAACTTCAGTCGGGTGTTATATTCTCGGTTCAGCTGCGCAATATGCTCACGAAGATCAAAAGCGGTCACATCCAACAAATGATGCAAGAGCCGCTGATTTAAAGCGCTCGATTGCCAGTCTGCCATCTGCTTGGCAGCAGCCATCATCCCGATCACTTCCCGGCTACCTGCAGCCCAGCCCGTCCGCAGCGCGGGCGCAACGGTCTTGCTGAACGAACCGATATATAATACGTGTCCGCCATCACTTATATTTTCCAGCGCATACAAGGATGGATATCTTGTGGCCCAATGCTCACCATACTTCTGGAAATGTAAATCCCCATAAGAATCATCTTCTACAATCAGGATGTCATAGGCGATACAAAGATCTAACACCTCACGCCGTCTCTGTAAGCTCCATAGGATGCCACTTGGATTCGTGAAGCTTGGTGTTGCAAACAGCATCTTAGGCTTATGCAGTTCAATTTGCTTCCGCAAATGATCTGGATCAAGGCCGTCCAAGTCACCCTCTACAGGAATAATAATGGCCCCCTGCATCCTAAGCGTTTGCAAGAATCCTGGAGATGTCGGATTTTCTACTAATACGCGATCTCCCGGATCAATATACACCCGCGACAACAAATCGATCGCTTGCTGGCTACCCGTTGTTAGCAGAACTCCACCCTCAGTAACAGTCACCCCTTTTTCTCTGAGCCAATCCCCGGCAAGCCACTCCCGAAGTGGCCCATAACCTGCAGGATCACCATATTGAAGTGCCCCTGCATCTGCAGATATTACCGTAGAAGCTGCTTCAGCAAGCAGCGATAACGGGAACAGTTCTTCCGCTGGTAATTCTTCAGCTAGCGATATCATGGAGCTTCTCCGTGTTTGGGTGCGAATACTTAGAAGCGGTGACGACAGCAGTGTGTGCGCGCGAGCAGAAAATTGGTAAAGCATGCGAAATCCCCCTTCCCTAGTACCAAGTAGAAATGGCTTAGTTTTCCTCTTCCGAGGACGATTATCCATTTAACGTGATATGCTTTCTTCTATTTCAAGAATATTCCGCCTTTACCGTCATTATGTCGTGTAGCTTGGGTTATGCGTAGATTTGCCTGTTTTGTCTTGAAAAGAGAGCAAATTTCTCAATGGCCTGCGCTCGCGTCGAAACATCAAGCTTCACATAAATTTTGCGCAAGTAATTGTCAATCGAGCGACGGCTTACTGCAATTTCAAGCGCTATTTTATCATAAGTAATCCCCTGAACGATTCGCTCCATAATAAACATCTCTGTCTGCGTCAATTGAAGAACATCATCCAGTCCTTTAGACGTCGAAATCGGCCAGGATCCTTTTTCTATCCATTCTAGCGGCATTGAAAGAAAACCCACCCGCAAACCCAGGATCAGCTGTAAAAGCTGATGAGGAGAAGCTCCTTTGGAGAAGATCCCGCTGGCTCCCAGCTCTATGAGGGGCTGAAGCAGATCTCTGCCGTCTTCATCCGTCATTACGACAAAATGTGAGTTTGGTGAGCTTTTTTTCATATTTAACAGCACATTCTCAATATTACCTTCAGGCATATGATAATCTGCCAGCACTAGCTCGGGATTCTTTTCCCTTACGATGGAAGCGCCTTCGTCCCAAGTTGAATACATTCCTAGAACTTTAAGCTCTCCTCCCTCTTCCAAAATCAATTTTGTCCCCAGCATACTTGTAGGATGACACCCCACAATAACCACCTGCCAAACCTTCATCATTAATGCCCAGACCCCCTGCTTTATATAATCATCCAGAAAGGAAAGCGCCGCAGCGTTTCCGGTTTAAACGCAAGCAAGGAAGTATGATGACTTGTTCGTTTATTCTCTCGCTGGTTACCTTGAGTACGTCTATCAGAAATTCCAATCTATAGAAATTGTATCGCAGTAGTTTAATAGGATGCAATTACTTTTTCTAGTTTTCACACTCTCTTACATTTTTGCGAAACTAGTCAAAGTCTGATAGAATGGGGACTTGAAAAAAAGACCAACCCGAGGTGATCAAATGCAACCGCTAGCGGAAACGTCCCCGGTACACTCGCGCCGTGCTGCTGTGAGAAGCGGCCCTTCCGTAAAATGGTTTTTACTGTTCTGGATCGTGATGATTGGAATTGGTGTATATGCTGTATACAGCTACACAAACCATTTGAAGCAGCAAGTGCTGAGCGAACTTAGCAATCAGAGCCAGCAGCAGCTTACCGTTCTGAAGACCGACTATGAGTCGAAAATTGCCGTTCTCACTGAAGAAGTGAAGGAATTGCAGAATACTGTGCAAAGTTTTAACGAACTATTAACCTTCACTAAAGATAATGCAAGTGCCAAGACAGACAATAGTAACAAGCTATATACGCAATTGAGCGAAGTTAGCAAACAGTTAGAAGCTTTGAAGAAAGAAATGGATCTGATCAAATGATGACGCCAGTCAAAAGAGTGAACCGCTTCTTTCTGCTTCTGACCGCACCTTTTTTAGGTTTACTGATATGTATGTGGTGGTATCGGCCACCGCTCGAGCTGGATCTTGATGTAGGGCAATTCGCACCTAGCTCAGGGCCTCTGAATGAAACAGCTGTCCTAAAAAAGGATTTAACCCTAGCTGAAGGCACTGCATCCTACACCATAGATGCAGTAAGCGCTAGCGCTAAGCTATATAAGGGAACCACTACTGCTATGAATAAATTGGTTGAGACAGCGAAGACTCAAGCGAGCCGTCCTGAGCTGATCTATAACCGCCGGATATCCGCCAAGCTTGGAATACCTTCTGAGGTCCTTAGTAGCGACCGGATTAGAATTGAGCTATATAAGCTGAATCCAGGTAACTATAAGGCCTATGCTTTGAAGATCAAATTGAAGGATCCAACTGCGATGCAGATGAGTCTTGCTAAGGAAGCTACCGGTGGCGCAGAAACCACTATGCACGCTGTACAAAGTCATGGCGCTATTGCAGGTATTAATGCTGGAGGTTTTGCGGATAAAGCCGGAAAACGCTATCCCTTAAGCACTACTGTGATTGATGGAAAGTATCTATATGGTTTCGAGCCGACATTCAAGGATCTCAGCTTCGTAGGTCTGAACAAGTCCGGACAGTTAATCGGCGGGAAATTTTACAGCCGCGCACAGTTAGATCAACTCGAACCCGCATTTGGTGCAACCTTTGTGCCTGTTCTACTTAAGAACAACATCAAAGTACCGATCCCGGAAAAGTGGAAAACATCCCCCAATCGGGCGCCACGTACAGTAATCGGTAATTATAAGGATGATCAGCTTCTCATCTTTGTAGCGGATGGCTATAATGAGCTTGGCAGCTCTGGTGCTCGGCTAGAGGAAATTCAGAACAAGCTATATAACATGGGCGTCATGGATGCTTATAATCTGGATGGTGGAGGGTCGTCATCGCTCATCTTCAACGGAAGAGTAGTCAACAAACCATCAGACGGAAATCTTAGAGCTGTACCGACAAATTTCCTGTTTTTTGAATGATTATAGTAAAATGTCTATGCAACATATCACATTTGCGTTTATTTTTATTGATTTGCAGGGTATAATCTAGATAACGAATACATTTGCTAATGGAGGTGCCAGTATGTCGTTCTCATTAACCTTTTGGATCGTAACTATCGTATTTGTGTTATTTATGGTCGGCATCCTTACCTCATCTTACAACGACGACAAAACAAAAGGTCTATAAGCAAGAAATGCCTCAGTAGCCACTTGGCTCTGAGGCATTTTTTATAAGCCTGAAACAAAAAAACTGTCACACAAGTAGAAGAAGTCTACGAATGGGACAGTTTCTTTATTTAGAAAACTATAGGCTGTCAGAATTCTAAATGTGTAAATATGTACTTCCTAGGCGTGTCTTGGCAATTGCGTCATTTCGGAGAGGCATGCAGCGCAAATATAACGATCTTTATATTCACTCACACCTTCCATTGATCCGCAGAAAACACATTTTGGACGGTAACGCTCCAAGATGATATGGTCACCCTGTACCAAAATTTCAACCGGGTCGCCTTCATTCATCTGATACCTTTTACGCAGGGACTTAGGCAGAACAATTCTACCCAGCTGATCCACTTTGCGAACTACACCAGCAGGTTTCATATCTAACGTACACCTCTCCTGTTCAACTAATAATTTGTAGCTACTATATATTTCGGCTCATTCATTATATTTCGTTATTAAAATGTCGAATCCTGCTGAAAAAAACAAAAAAATTGTCTTTTTTTAAACAAGATTAGGAAAGTCTAGCTGTCGAAGAGCTTCATATACAATAATAGCCGCAGAATTAGATAAATTCAGCGATCTCACGGCATCACTCATTGGCATGCGCATTTTTGTTTCTTTACCCGCTTCCAGAATATCAGCAGAAAGCCCCTTCGTTTCTTTACCAAAGACAAAGAAATCTCCATCTTGAAAATCAAAATCGCTATATCTCTTCTCTGCTTTCGTCGTTGCGTAAAAGAAACGTCCCTCACTGTACTTCTCAAGTACCTCAGCAAAAGAGTCGTGGTATTCAATGTTAACAGCGTGCCAGTAATCCAATCCTGCTCTTTTCAATGTAGCATCGTCTGTACGGAATCCGAGCGGGCGAACCAGGTGAAGATGAGTGCCTGTTGCTGCGCAGGTACGCGCAATATTTCCAGTATTGGCCGGTATTTCCGGCTCAACTAATACGATATGGAGTGCCATTATAGGGTTCCTTCCTCTCTAAAGGCTTAATAGCCAGATATTTTACTCTAGTGCATAACAGTAGTTTCTCCAAACAAACTGAAAACCTTCCACCCATAGGCGGAAGGTTTACGATAGAGTTCATTAACCTTGAGTTTGCCGGAAATGGTTCATGAAATCAGAAAGTGCTTTAACACTTTCGTAAGGAACTGCATTGTAAATGGAAGCGCGCAAGCCACCCACACTACGATGTCCTTTTAAGCCGACAAAACCTTCCAGTTCAGCAGCTTTAACAAACCGTTTTTCGAGTTCTTCCGATTGCATCCGGAAGGTAACGTTCATAATAGAGCGACTGCTCTTCTCAGCAACGCCACTGTAGAATCCGTCACTTCCATCGATGTGATCGTATAACAGACCCGCTTTTTCAAGGTTCTTGGATTGGATGCCGGCTAAACCACCCTGCTCCTCAATCCATTTTAATACTTCATTAACCATGTAAACCGAGAAAGAAGGAGGTGTGTTGTAAAGAGAGTTGTTTTTATAATGAGTGCTGTAACGCATAATTGTAGGAATGTTAGAAGGTGATTCTGCAAGCAATTCTTCTTTAGCAATAACTACAGTCACGCCGGAAGGACCTAGGTTCTTCTGAGCTCCAGCATAGATCATTCCGAATTGATTTACATCGATTGGACGGCATAGAATATCACTGGACATATCTGCGATGAGCGGAATCGAGCCAGCATCCGGATATTCTGCATATTGCGTTCCTTCAATGGTCTCATTGGAAGTAACGTGAAGGTAGGCAGCATTTTCCGCAGCTTTAATCGAACTCAATTCAGGTATAGCTAAGAATTTCTTGTCTTCGGAAGAAGCAGCAACATGAGCTCCCCCTACCAATTTAGCTTCTTTATAAGCCTTATCTGCCCAGCTACCTGTCATAACATAGCTACCTACTTGGCCTTCGGAAATCAGGTTCATAGGGATCATAGCAAACTGTGTGCTTGCTCCACCTTGTAAGAACAATACCTTATAGCCCTTCGGATTGCCGAGGAGCGAAAGCAGACGTTCCTGCGCTTCATTATGCACGGATTCGTAGATTGCTCCACGGTGCGACATCTCCATGATAGACATTCCACTTTCCCGGAAATCAACAAACTCCGCTTGTGCGCGTTCCAGTACCGTAAGCGGCAATGCTGCCGGTCCGGCATTAAAATTGTATGCTCTCTTATTCAAAACTACTCCCCACCCTTTCTCTCCTATCAATATGGATATCGCTTATGATAGCAATAATCTCACACACCAGCAAGTATAATTATTCACATAAAAGCTTTGATTACTGCTTATCATGATGTGAAAAAATGATAAGTTCGGCTCCAGGACTTGCTTTCATGCGGTAAAAGACTAATGTTCACAAAAACTTCAGGTGAGACCACGTGGCGCTCTCCCCATAGCGCCATTCGTGCAACTGGGAAATCTCCGCTCTCGCGGACTCCTGTTCCACTAGGCTTATGAACCAACTCCCAATTGAACTTAGCTTCCGGGCCTCCCCAGCCACTCAGCTTGCAGTAAAAGAATCGGTCTGGCTCTTCTGACCAAGTAAGGGTATTACCAGATACCTCTAGTAAATTATTCGTGTATTGAGATTCTGGTTCTTCTACTTTGAGCCCATTCGAGAGACGCAACTCAAAATCTGCACCTATATTCAAACCATCAATTCCAATGAAATTGTGGATATACTCCTCGGTTTGGAATGGTTTTTCACCTTTGTTATGCAATTCATATGCAATTATTAATTGATCTTCCTTAATAGAGATCGTTTTGGTCAAAAGCACCGCGTATCCATTGTTTTCCATCGGCTGAACAGTATATGTAACCGAATCATCCCTAACCTCCATATCAATAGCAAAGGGGGTTAGTGGATACTTGCTAAGAAAGCTATAGCTCTGCGAATCCAGCTTTTGTAACAATCCGATTCCGGGCTTTGGAAACCAGCCTCCAATCGGCGTTTCATCATACCCAATTGCCCGGGAAATGCCAAACTCGTTACATAGTCCACTTCCTCCAGTACCTTCGCCTTCCCTCAAGCTTTCTGGCACACAAAACGTATGGCTACCCTTTTCTAACGTAACTTGTGTGATAAACCCCGTCCAGTCAAAACGAGTCCCTTTATAATCTTCTCCAATATCAGCGATATCAACAGATAATACGCCATTTGACAGCCTGCAACCCATTCTTCACAAACCCCTTTCAATCATTCAACAAATAAGTAAATTAGCCCCATTATATCATTTATGAAAAAACTTAATTTTTATAATTTTCAAAAAAAACGTCTGCAGCCGCTAATCATAACGGTGCAGACGTTTTTAATAAAATCTTGTTATGATTACGCCAGAGTCACTTCAATCACGTGAAGCTTCTCTGTCTGCAGAGCAAGTAGCTCCTCACGTGGAATAATCACACTTCCTGAGCCACGCTGCAGCGTCACCTCGCCGCCGTTCAGCGTAACGGAGTATATTTGGTACTCTCCGTAGTTAAAGCTTCCAGTGGCTTTATAGACCACTTCAAACTCGCGATCTGCGAAGATCGTCTTTATCGATGCTTTGCCCTCGGAATCAAATTGTTCTTTTACTAATTTAGGTTCTAGCAATAGATCTCCCAGCTTGCCCTTCACACCAAATACTTCAGTGACCATGGTTAGCAAGAGCCAGCTTGCGGAGCCTGTTAGATACGTGTACATCCCTCTGCCTTGCTCGTTAATATATTCAGGAATACCTGGGTAGATGCGAGCTTTTTCGAAATCCGTACTCAAGCTGTAAAGAGATTCAAGGACCTTATGACCTTCTTTTACATAACCACGTTTGTACAACGCATTTCCATACATGATGGTCATGTGACTGAACATGGCCCCATTTTCTTTATGGCCAAAAGCAAAACCAAAAGCACGACCCAGATTTTGCTGAATCCCACCGAAACGGGAATTAAGCCTGTATCCAATCTTGTCATCAAATAGATTACGATCTACAGCAGCTATAATGTGTGGAATTTGCTCCGGAGCCGCTGCATGACCCATAAGCGGGAACACTTGACCCGTAAGCGTCATACGAACGCCTTCAAAAAATTCACCCTCTACCTGTTCACCATCGTTATTATAATAACCATTAAACCATCCATCGCCGTTCTCGCTCTGTACCCACTCGTTGCTGCGCAAATGGTCAAATAACCATTCCGCTTTTTGCTCCAGATCATCAGCTACTTTATCAATATCGAGAGATACATGAACTCCACTCACCTTATTTGGTGCGGCAGCATAATACCGATCCAGTCTCTCATGCTTGCCTGATACTGAACTGTAATCCACAGACTCATTAAGCGTATCCAGTAGTAGCTGCATTTCTTCGGCCAATTCAACAGTTTCCTGACCTTTAGAAGTCTTCAGGGTACGTAACATCCGAGAAATATCTAATAGATTGCTAGCATAGAAAGATGTAAAAGCTACACTCTCTCCGCGATCCGCACCCATATCTAGACCATCGTTCCAGTCGGCGCCTTCGAGCAGGATATTATTATGTTCCCCTACATTAAAGAACGGGACTAGATTTTGCAGCAAAATATGTTCCAGAATTGTACCTTTGTAGATTTCCCCAGAAGCTGTTCTAAGATCACTGCCTGCAGAGGTATCCCAAGAAGTATCACGTTCCTTACAGCGACTCATAAAAGTATCCCGGAAATAAGTCTGTTCTTGCAACAAGAAATCAAGATCACCACTCTGATCCAGATAGAGCATCGTTGTTAAGAACGGCCACGCCCCATGATCCATCCATACACGAGGAATATTGTTACGGTCAGCGATAAATTCACCTGGCTGTTGACCGATGATAGTTGCGTTACTGCCATCAATTCTCACACCAGCATAATTGTTGAAGAGTAGGCTACGAACTTCGGCAGGCTCCATAATGAGTAGCGCCAAACAGTCTTGCCAAAGATCTCGCCAGCCACGTCCGCCTCTTCCATAATCATGATACGGTAAGAAGGAGTTACCATACAATCTTCTAAGGACCGGTTGGATAGTTACCCATTTCATCCATTGATCTGCATTCGAGTCGCCGGTATGAAATTCAACCATATTCACTTTGTCTGCCCAGAACGCTTTAGTTTCCTCTAGGAGATGATCAAAAGCTTCAGATGTACCGTATTTGCCCATCATCGCTTCAACGTTAATTCTATCACTATCAATTGCCATAACTACGACATATGAATGGTTTTCACCAGGAGACAAGGTAATGGGAGCAAATCGAAGGCCACCAACGGCTTCATAACCCTCTCTATCGACGCCCCCACCTTTACCAATCTCTGGCGTAGTATTCAGAATAACAGCTTCTGGCCAGTCAAGACTTCCACCTTCACCGATAAATTCCTCTTGAATAGGGAAGAAACCAACAGGCTGACTGCCGTCACCTTCCGCTCCAAATACACCGTAAGAGGTATGGTTAATGCGATGACCACGCTCATCGAAAGATAGTGCAGGTTGAACCTCAACACCATAAGGAGAAGTGTAAATCCGGTTTAGCAGGGAGGTTACATGTCTGTGATCCCGCAGATCATCAGCCGAACGGGCATACAATGGAACTACGGCTGTCGGCGTCAGGGTAAGCTCCTCTGTTCCTGTATTCGTCAACGTAACTTTCATAAGTTCTACCTTATCGTTACCGCTAGGTACGAAGCTGGTAATCTCAGCTTTGACACCCATCTCGGAGTTACTGCGAGTCACACGATGCCATAGGAATCCAGCCTCAAGGACTGCATCATCAGCTGATGGGGTGTAGAACGCTGCATTTTGCTTAGCAGAGTTTCCAGCTGCAGACCAAGCACCCTTGCCTTCGACGTAAACCCAGAAATTACGTGAGGCACGTGAATTATGCAAATCTTCAACAGATAATGGCGGTGTTAAAAATGTATTATGACCGGTCGTCGCCTGACCATGAAACTTCGGGGTTACAGTCGACATCATCCCCCCCTCATTTACTAAAGGGAAGTATAAGAAACTACTATGATCCGGTTGCTGAAGCTTGAACTCCCCATCCTTTCCGGTGAATTCAAAGCCAAGAATTTTTTTGCGGTCCATTGTTCCCATCCTCTCATTTACACATCTACTTAAGCTTTAACCGCACCTGCCAATGCACCGTCAACAATATACTTTTGAATGAAAGTGTACAGGACGATAAGTGGTGCTGATACGATCATGATACCGCACGCCAACATAGGCCAGTTGTTCCCATATTGACCGCGGAATTCTTTAAGCCCAAAGGTAATAGGATAATGTTCCGGACTTGGCAAATACATGACCGGTCCCACAAAGTCATTCCAGATGGTAATCGCTGTTAAGATAACACCCGTTGCGATAACAGGTTTCATCAGCGGCATAATGATCTGGAATAGATATCGCATATATCCAGCACCATCCATACCCGCAGCTTCATCCATTTCTCGACTAATTCCTTTAATGTAACCAACGAACATCATGAACACGATGCCTGTTCCGCCTGTTTTAAGCAGAATATAACCCAACTTCGTATCATAACCCACAAACCCAAGCTCCTGTTTCATGGTAAGCATCAGCTTGAACTGTGCAACCATAGGGTTAGGCAAGAACTGTGACATCAAGAAGAACAAATAAATAAACCCGCTCCACTTCACATAATTTCTCGCAACCGGGAAAGCTCCGAATAACGAAACGATTAGTGTAAGCACTGTTGCTACGGCTGTATACAGCAGACTGTTCAGGAAATAATTAGAGAAATTACCTTTTAGCCATGCTTCCTTGTAGTTATCCCATTGAATACTTTTCACAAGTCCGATCGGGTCTAGCAGGTAATCTGTGAAGGACTTGAATGAAACATTTATAACAAATAATAGCGGCATGACATACAAAACAAGCAACACTGCAATCAGAATATAGGAGAGAGTTTTGGCGGTTTTGGAATCTTTCATTAATACTCCACCTCTCTCTTACGCATTTGTTTAACTGCAAATACAACGAAGACCAGAATCATAAGGAACTGTACCACCGAAAGCGCGGATGGAAGTCCCATCTGCAGAGAACCACGGAACGTCTCTTTATACACGTCATAAGCCATCGTTCTTGTGTTAAAGCGACCGTCCGTAGTTGCGAGAATAATATCAAAGGTGGACATCGCACCGATGATGGACAAAATAATATTAATGGTGAACGATGGAGCAATAAGTGGGAACGTAATGTTCTTAAAAGATTGCCACTTCGTAGTTCCATCAATATATCCAGCTTCATATAGATCTTTCGGTACGGATTGAAGTCCTGCAAGGAAAATCAGCATGGAATAACCCATGTACATCCAAATTTGCGTAAATATAATATAACCAAACGCATGGGTGAAGCTTCCAAAGAACATATCTTTATAACCGAACAATGAATCATACAGTTGATTTACGGGACCACTTAGCGGATCAAACATCAAGCCCCATACCAGTGCAACTACCGAAACACCGAGCACAACCGGCAAAAAGAAAACTGCGCGATAAAAATAATCGCCTTTCAGCTTCTGATTAATAACTACGGCCATAAGGAGACCGACACCGTTCTGTACGATTGTAACAATGATCATGAAATAAACAGTTCGTATAATGGAATCCCAACGTTCGCCTGAATTTCCGGAGTTAAAAACACTATAATAATTGTCGAGGCCTACGAAATTCAACTTGCTTCCAGGAACGTTAGTAATATCTGTAAATGAATAGATGACCGTCATCATAGAGGGTCCAAAATAAAAAACAACGTACAACGATAATGGAATCATAAGCAGCAGAAGTGGTAAATATCTCTTTATACCTTTTCCGAACGGATACATTTCTCTCACCTACCCAATCCTAATTCAATAAAATGATCGGGGTCTGTACGAACAGACCCCGATGTTGTAGTACATGATGGTGCACAGTATGTTGTAGATGTCTGTTTATTGAGATAACAGCTTATTTAGGAGCTGCAGCTTCCCATTCTTTTTGTTGAACATCTGCAAGTTCTTTAGCGGTTTTAAATTCGCCACCTGGTGCAAGGTATTCGGTGTGTACACCCTCAGCAGCAATGTGCTCGCCAACGTTATCACGGTTAATCATCATGATTTCATAAGCTAGCTCAAAGTCACCTGTCATGTAAGGAGCAAGCTCTTTGTCAATAAAGTCACTGTCAGTTGCAATGTTATCTTGTGTTGGCAAGAAGCCTGCAGCTTTAACGTATTCTGTGTAGTTTTCTGGTTCAGAGAAGAATTCCAGCCATTTCAAAGCGCCTTCTTTGTTCGGACCTTTTTCTGCTGCATACCAAGTTACATCGTATTTACCTACAAGTGAATTGTTTTTAGCAGCGTCTTCAGTAGCTGGAATTGGGAAGTATCCGAATTTCAGATCTGGATTAGCAGCAGCAATCGTAGGAGCATCCCAAGTTCCGTCAGCAATCATAGCTGCTTTACCTGTTGCAAAGTACGAGGGTGCTGTTGCATAGTCAATCCCCAAGAAACCGTCGATGAAGTAGTTATCTTGAAGCGTCTTCATTTTTTCTAGCACTTCTACTGCCTCAGCATCGTTGAATGCCGAAGCACCTTTCCAAACGCCTTCAATCCATTTTTGTTGGTCGCCGCCACCTAGAATCTTAGACTGCAAACCGAACACTGGCAGTTTCAAAGGCCATACATCTTTACCAGCCACTACGATTGGTACAATGCTCTTGGATTTCAGAGTATCAAGAAGACTAATGAACTCCGTCCATGTAGTAGGCACAGTCAAACCGTTTTCTTCAAACATTTCTTTATTATAGAAGAAACCTGACATTGCTACTTTACCGGTTGGGATCGCATACACTTTATCGTTGTAAGTACCCGCCTTAGCAATATCATTCGCGTTGTAGTTTTTAACGAAAGCTTCGTTGCTCAGATCAGCAATCAAACCGGAATCAATCCATTGTTGCCAGTCTGGCACTTTCGCACCTGGTGTCCAATCTTTCGGCGACAATCTCATACCGGAAAGATCGGCAAGGACGTCAACGTCACCAGCTGTGATTCTTGCTCTTTGCGCTTGTTTGAATTCATCATCCGGACCAGTCGTTGTGTACTCCACTTTATATTCCGGATATTTCTCTTCAAACTTCTTATTAATGTCTGTAATGACTTTGTTAATGTTCTCTTGTTTCCAGTGCAAGATCTTAATCACTTTCTTGTCACCAGATGCCGGCTTATCTGTTCCGTTCCCCGGAGCATTTGTAGCCTCACCCTTTGTGTTGTTGCCGCTTCCACATGCTGCTAATGAGAGCACTAGCGCTGAGCTCAACAATACTGCAGAAAGCTTCTTTACCATTTTTGTTACCCCCCAGATAATTTGTTACGACCTTCTAACGAAACACCATCTTAACCCCTGAAATCACGAAAATTTAACGACGATAATACAGAAAGCGGTTTCGTTGTTTTTATTATTACATCGTTATTTATCTTTGTAAAGTCTTTTTTATTCTTTATCTTTGAACTATTCTTGACCAAATATCTATAAAAATCCTTTGATATAAAGGATATTCCTGCGATACTACTAAACATCTCATTGACTATCTACCTATATAATTATAAAATCATTTACGAAAACGTTTCGAATTTTACACTTCAAATCCATAAAAATCTGACTCAACTATACTTTTTTCATAGATTACGGAGTAATTTTTATTACAAGGAGGGCTAAAGTTGGCCTATAACATTAAAGATATAGCGAAAATAGCTGGAGTTTCTGTTTCGACAGTATCTAAAATCATAAATAACTACAGCGAAATTTCGGAAGACACCAAGACTAGGGTACAACAAATCATAAAGGAAACCGGATATACCCCCTCCAATTCAGCAAAAACATTAGCTACAAAATCATCGAATCTAATTGGTGTGGTTTTTGCAGGAATGCTGAATGTTGACTTTACCCATCCTTTTTTCATCGAAGTCCTAAACTCCTTCAAAAAACAAATGGGACTGCTAGGTTACGACCTTATCTTTTTCTCTAACGAAAAATTTCAAAGTGGCGATACTAATGATTATCTTGCCCGTTGTCTGCACTTTAATGTAGATGGCTGCCTACTTATTTCCGGACAAGAGCTAGAGACCTCTATCAGCGAATTAGATAGTAGTTCTATCCCTTGCATCGGCGTTGATTTAAAGCTATCCGGCGACAATTCTGGTTATATCATGTCTGATAATTTCAAGATGTCCACTAAGGTAGTCGAACACTTTTACTTATTAGGTTATAGAGAACTTGGTTACATCGGCAGCTCCTCAGAGTCAGAAATCTCCAATATACGTGAAAGTGGTTTCCGCAAATCGCTTGAAGATTTAGGACTACCAATTAAAGAAAACTGGTTCTTAAACGGGAGCAATTTTTTTGAAGCCAGCGGTTTTGAGACCATGCGTAGAATGATTGCTAATGGAAATTTACCCAGAGCAATCTTCGCGGCCTCTGATCAGCTAGCTATCGGGGCTATTCGAGCCCTGAAGGAATCTTCTATCGCGGTTCCTGGTACCGTCGCGATTATTGGCTGTGACGATATCGAAGCCTGCAATTACACAACACCACTCTTAACTACAATTAAACAAAATAAAGATAAGATCGGTCGTCTAGCTGCGTTAATGCTGTATGATCTAATAAACAATCAATCTGGCACGAGCTCTTTCAGCGTGGAGCCAGAGCTCATCATAAGAGAATCCTGCGGCGCACCTGAGCGGGGTTTAGTATAGATCCCTTAGTGATACCTTTACTTTATTAAATTAGAGATACGGCGCAGATTAATAAACTACAGAAGCAAAAAATGAGGATCTTCTTTCCCATATCAATGGTCAAAGATATCCTCATTTTTGTCTGGAGTATTAAACATCCTAAATCAACACAAAAGGTGTTCCTAAGCCATTTCCATGACTTAGGAACACCTTTATTTGTTTATGTTTTATATTATTTAAGCAATCTTACAAGTCGAAGTACAGAGAGTATTCATGTGGATGAACACGAATTGCAACTTCTTGAGCTTCGGAGCGTTTCAGAGCAATATAGTTATCAATGAAGTCCTTAGTAAATACGTCACCTTCGGTAAGGAACTCGTAATCAGCTTCCAAAGAATCAAGTGCTTCGCTCAGGCTGCCTGGAACGCTGCGGATCTTTTCTTTGTCTGCATCAGACAATTCGTAGATGTTTTTGTCCAAAGGACCGTAACCCAGTTCTTGCGGGTTGATCTTGTTCTTGATTCCGTCCAGACCTGCCATCAGCATTGCAGAGAATGCCAAGTAAGGGTTAGCCGTAGAATCCGGTGTACGGAACTCGATACGACAGCCTTTTGGTGTCACAGCTGCTACCGGGATACGAACTGCTGCAGAACGGTTTCCTTTGGAGTATACCAAGTTAACCGGTGCTTCGTAACCAGGAACCAAACGTTTAAATGAATTGGTGCTTGGGTTAGTCAAAGCGATCAAAGCTGGTGCATGGTACAAAATACCGCCGATGTAGTGAAGAGCCATTTCGCTCAAGTTAGCATAAGCGCCTTTTTCGTAGAACAAAGGAGTGTCTCCGTCAAAAATTGATTGGTGTACATGCATTCCGCTACCATTATCGCCAAACAGCGGTTTTGGCATGAAAGTTGCTACTTTGCCGTACTGACGTGCAGTGTTTTGTACAATATATTTATAAGTCATGAGATTATCAGCTGTTTTCTTCAAGGTATCAAAACGGAAGTTAATTTCCGCTTGGCCTGCAGTTGCTACTTCGTGGTGATGACGCTCAATACGCAGCCCCACTTCAGCAAGCAGACGGCACATTTCACTACGGATATCCTGTTGGGAATCCACAGGTGCTACAGGTACATATCCACCTTTAACGCCAACTTTGAATGCAAGGTTGCCGCCCTCTTCTTTACGACCCGTATTCCAAGCCGCTTCTTCAGAGTCTACGAAGAATGAGGAGCTGTTCATACCACTCTCGTAACGAACATCGTCAAAGATAAAGAATTCAGACTCAGGTGCGAAGAATGCTGATGTACCAACTCCGCTCTTCTGAAGGAATTCTTCTGCTTTCACAGCAATACCGCGAGGATCGCGCTCATAGCGTTCACCATCAGGAGTGAAAATGTCGCACATTACGTTCAGCGTTGGATGAGCTGTAAACGGATCAATGAACACACTGTTCGGATCAGGCATCATAACCATGTCTGATTCTTCAATACCACGGAATCCTTTGATGGAAGAACCGTCGAATGCTACCCCATTTACAAAAGTTTCATCTTCCACTTCAGAAGCAGGCAGAGAAATGTGGTGAGCACGGCCACCTAAATCTACGAATCGAAAATCTACCCACTCGATATTGTTTTCTTTAATTGTTTGCAACACTTTTTCAACCGACATGAATTTTTCCTCCCCCAAGTTCCGAACATTAAGCCCCTCACAGTATGCAAATGTTCTTGTTTCATTTTTATTTGCTGTCGTCATTATAAATCTCATACCTAACATCGTCAATGCTTATGTCAGGTATTTCTTTCAGCAATGTAAGATATTCTAACGCTTTCGTGAAATCCATTATTTTCGTTAATATTCATAAAATATCTAACTTATCCAATAGCAAAGAAGCCCTACTACCCCGCTGTACCGCGGGTTTAGAGGACTTCCAAGGTTGTTATATGCTTACATATTATAGCGCCGAAACGGTTTCTGGTGAAGTTGAAAACTTACGTCCAACAATCGGAGCAAGCTTTTCTAGATCCTTAAGCAGATTATCGAACTGTTCAGGGAATAACGATTGAACACCATCACCTGTCATGGAATTGTCCGGATCTGTGTGCATTTCGATAATTAGACCATTTGCACCCGCAGCAACCGAAGCCTTTGCCATAGGTTCAACTAACTCACGACGTCCAGTGCCGTGACTTGGGTCAGAGATTACCGGAAGGTGGCTTAAGCTTTGTAGAACCGGAATAGCCGATAGATCCAACGTATTGCGTGTGTAAGTCTCAAATGTACGAATACCACGCTCACAGAGCATCACATCCTTATTTCCGCCTGCCAAAATGTACTCCGCTGCATTGAGCAATTCATCATAAGTTGCACTGAATCCGCGTTTTAGAAGGACAGGTCTTCCGCAAGTACCCAACTTGCGCAGCAAATCAAAGTTCTGCATGTTCCGTGTACCCACCTGGAGGATATCCGCATGCTCTGCACAAATATCCACATACTCTGGGGTCATAACCTCTGTAATGGTTAACAGGCCATGACGCTTTCCTGCTTCAGCCATCATGGTCAAACCTTCTACACCTACACCTTGGAAGCTGTATGGGCCTGTACGGGGCTTAAACGCGCCTCCACGCAGTACCTGAGCACCTGATGCTTTAACCAGACGGGCAATCTCATCAATCTGCTCTGGAGTCTCAACGGCACAAGGTCCGCCCATGATCACCAGATTCTCTCCACCAATCTTCACACCCTTGATATCAATAATAGTATCCTCTGGATGGAAATCACGGCTAGCTAGCTTATAAGACTTGGAGATCTTTACGACGTTCTCCACACCCTTCATTTGCCGCAAATGCTCTGCAAGCTTAGGAGCGACACTTCCTACTAAACCGATAACAGTGTGATCTGCACCTTTGGAGAGATGCACCTGCAAGCCCTCTTTTTCGATAACTGTGATAATATTTTTAATCTGTTCTTCTGGCGTTTGATTGGATGTAATGACGATCATATGAATAACTTCCTCTCTACACTTAAAATTTATAATAATTCCGCTGTATACATTCACACTACGACGCGGGTTCGCTTTTAAGCTTTTATGCTTTTAATCAATAAAGCGATTTTACTTTAAAAATCTATTACCGTCAATCCTATTTCCTGATTTATTAGATGAAACCGCTTTTTCTAAATAGAAAAGCGCGTAACCCCGACAGACGAGATTACGCGCTTTTGTCCCAGCACAAATATATAAGTCCGCTTACAGCGCATTAAGTAGTACTTGCACTCTTATTCTTAACTGGAGGAAGTAGTTTTGCCATATTCACAGTACGTTTGATCTCCCATGTCTCTGGATTCTTGGAATCGTACTGCTCCAAATAATTAATAACTTCTTTAGTAATTGGTGTAGGTGTAGATGCGCCCGAAGTAACCCCAACAATATTTATACCCTTTAGCCACTCGGTATTTAGTTCAGAGATATCAGAAATCCGATGGGCCGGAACACCTGCGATCTCTTCCGACACCTGTGCCAGACGATTAGAGTTGTTGCTTCGTGGATCACCAACGACAATTAATAGATCACATTGCCCCGCCTGTTCGGCTACAGCCTCCTGACGCACCTGAGTAGCCATACATATCTCATTATGCACTTCGGCACCCGGGAAGGTCTCTAGAAGCTTTTTCATAATATGTTTAATGTCCCACTGGCTCATAGTGGTCTGATTGGTAATTACAATCCGTGAAGAAGGGATGGATAGGGTTGCAATCTCATCTTCTTTTTCAATTAAATGCACATGCTCTGGCGCAATGCCAACAGCACCTTCCGGTTCCGGATGGCCTTTCTTGCCGATATAAATAACCTCATAGCCATCATCGACCTTCTCCTGAATGAGATCATGTGTCTTTGTCACATCAGGACAAGTAGCATCAACAGTAGTCAATCCTTTATCCCTAGCCATCTTGCGCACTTCAGGTGAAACTCCGTGAGCAGTGAATATAACCGTTCCACTGTCTACTTTATCCAGAATATCGAGGCGATTATGACCGTCCAAGGTAATGATGCCATCGTCCTCAAACGAATTCGTGACATGACTATTATGAACAATCATGCCCAGTATATAAATCGGCCGGGGAAGATCGAGATTTTGTGCAGCCTGCCGTGCCATTACCATAGCATCGACTACTCCGTAACAATATCCCCGGGGAGAGATTTTAATGACTTCCATGACTTCACCAACTTTCTGCTTTCGTTGACTTCTGTAATAGGGCACACTTTAAATTATACCCTATTCCAGCGGCGGAGCAAAGAGAAGCGGCAGCCAGATCACAAAAGTGGTTCCCTCACCTTGACGTGTAACAACCTCCACAGACCCGCCATGTTCGTCAATAATCCACTTAGCAATAGATAAACCAAGCCCAATCCCTTCCGTAATTCCACGTGATTCATCTGCACGATAGAATCGGTCGAAAATATATGGAACCTCATCTTTGTCCATACCAATCCCCGTATCGGTGATCCGAATACCAACCTGATTCTGATAGAAAATCGTATCTAAACTTACCCCGCCAGAAGGCGTGTACTTAAAAGCATTATCAATAAAAATAAATAACATTTGTTGTAAATAATCTTTATTACCCACAACATATTTTCCATTTAAAACGGACATATCCCCTGTAACCCACTCTGCTTGACGAGGCAGGAAGGATGCCCTACGCGAAATCTCAGTCATCATTGGTTCCAGTGCCACCGGCTCTATCTCGAAGGTTCGCCCTGTATCAGCACGCGCAAGAGAGAGCATATCTGCTACAAGTCGGCTCATTCGCTTAGACTCGTCCGCGATATCCTTCACCGATTCCATCGAGAGCTGGCGAACTTCAGCCTCGCTCATCTTCCCTTCGCCCGGCTCCATCTCCCATACTTTTTGCAGCAGATCGATATTCCCGCGTATGGTTGTGAGTGGTGTCCGAAGCTCATGTGAAGCATCCGATACGAAACGACGCTGAGCCGCATACGAATCCTCAAGCTCTGTGTAGAATCCTTCCATACGCCCAAGCATACTGTTAACGGTCTCAATAAGTCTTCCTATTTCGTCTGGAGGTCCATCATATTCAATACGGGAGCTTAGGTCATTCCCCGTCTGAATCCCATTTGCAGCTTCAATCACTTTCCCAATAGGACTCATCGCTTTACGGGCCAGAAATAAACCAAAGGTAAATGCCGCGATCAAGGTAGCAAAAGAACCGACAAGCAATATATTTTTCAAACGCTCCAAGAGCTTATTCTGCTCATTCACATAGGCAGCGACTTGTAATACAGCCACTGGATTATTATTATAATGCTCTATTTCGATAGGCATCTCGTAGATTAAGAACTGATTGCCGCCCACAACAACATTACGAAATCCTTTTGCTATTTTATCTTTAGCAGGATAATCAAACCGTAGGCCAAAGTTAATCATATTTGTCGATTGTGACAAGCTTTTGCTGCCATAAGTATAAATCTGCGTATATAAATTGGAGTTTTCAGGACCAACTCCGCCAAGTTTCAGCTCACCATTGTAGCGATCAACGCTAAATAAAAGTTTCGTTTGCTCAGATTGTACTTTCAGACGATCCTTCAAGTCCCCATACGTATTAAAATAGACAAAACCGTAAATTGCGGCTGATAAGGCCAGCAGCATAACGGCCAAAATCCCTGAATACCAAGCAGTCAGCCGCAATCTTATAGACATGTTAGTTGTCACCTCTTAGAATGTAACCGGCACCCCGGATCGTTTGAATAAGGCGTTTACCGCCATGTTCCTCCGTCTTTTGACGTAGCATAGCTATGTATACCTCAAGTACATTTGATTCACCGCTATAATCATAACCCCATATTTTATCCATGATCAGATCCCGCGAAAGCACCCGTTTCGGATTCTGCATAAAAAGATGCAGTAGCTCAAATTCCTTCGCCGTCAGCTCAAGTCTTTTACCGGCGCGTGTGACTTCGCGTGAATCTACATCAAGTGTAATATCCTCGTAAGTAACCGCTTGCTCCCTGCCGCCACTTTGCTCACTCTTACGTCGAAGCAATGCTCGCACACGTGCAAGTAATTCTTCAAGTGCAAATGGTTTTACTAGATAATCGTCCGCACCCAGATCAAGCCCTTTCACACGATGCTCAATTTCATCCTTTGCTGTGAGCATTAGAACAGGTACATTGCTGCCCCCTTCTCTCAAACGACGACAGACTTCAAATCCGTCTACCTGAGGCATCATAACATCCAAAATCACCACATCTGGATCGCTGCTCAGGATTGCTCGTAAACCATCCGCTCCATTCACCGCTGTCTTAACATCGTAGCCTTCAAAAGCTAGTCCCCGGCGCAGCATGGAGATAATTTTTTCATCATCATCAATAATAAGAATATTCGGTCGCATCAAGCAGCCCCCATTGTTCATTTCTATTTATTTATATTGTAGCAGTCACACCATGTTTAGACAAAAAACGGAAGGGTTGCCCCTTCCGCGTTATTCACCGTCCGGTGTTATCGTTGCTGACTTTGTTGTGTGGTCGTATCAAAATCATTTTTGTTGCCGATTGTTACGGAGAGATCCATGTTCTTGCCATCGCGCACAACATTCAGCGTTACTTTGTCACCGACTTTTAACGTTTGAATGAAAGCGATCAGATCTTGGTTTGTTGCATATTTTGTTCCATTTGCACCTGTAATGATATCGTAAGGGCGCAAGTCTGCGGCATACGCTGGCGATTTAAAGATAATGTCTGCAACTACAGAACCTTCTTTAATATCCGTGCCCATTTGCTTAGCTACTTCATCTGTAATCGTCATAAGCGTTGCACCAATGAAGGGAACGGGTTCTTTTGGAATCGCTTGGTTCGCTTCCAGTTTATCTACGACATCTTTAATCGTATTCACAGCGATAGCGAAACCTATACCTTGGGAATCTGTGCTAACAGCTACGTTCATACCAATTACCTGTCCATTCATATTGAGCAGCGGACCACCGGAGTTACCAGGGTTGATAGAAGCATCTGTTTGCAGAAGGTTTTTGTAGTTGCGTGTTCCACTACCGTCTTCTTCGTTGATATCGATACTGCGTCCTTTTGCACTAAGAACACCAGAGGTTACTGTATGGTCGAAGCCTTGCGGGTTACCGATAGCAACCACTTCTGAACCTACTTTCAAGCTATCCGAATCTCCCAGAGCAACTGTAGGGAAATCAGTATCTCCTTCAATCTTCAGTACTGCCAAATCCAGATCCTTGCTAGAACCCAGCAATTTTGCTTCGTATGGTTTGGTCACGCCATCCACTGTAACTTGGATGACATCGGCATTTTCAATGACGTGCTGATTGGTCAAAATATATCCGGATTTCTCATAAATGAAACCTGTTCCAATTCCGTAAGGGATGAGCTGCGATGAAGAGTTTGAACCTGACTTCGAGTCCTGCTCATTTTGTGAAGAACCACTTCCACCGTATTGATCCCCGAAGAAAAATTGAGAGAACGGATCACTCAAGTTCGGACTGGATGAACTCCCATTACGCGAACCAGATTTCACTAACGTCTCAATCTTGACGACTGCTGGTCCAACCGCATCAACTACACCAGTCACATCACGAGATCCTTTCACCAATGATGTAGTGGTAGTATTAGGTGTAGTACTAGCACTCTCATTCGTTGTCTTCGCCGTTCCATTCGATTCTGAGCTCGCAATGGTTGAAGCTGCATCTCCTGTGAACCAGTTACCTCGATCTGCCATGAACATCGAACCTGAGAGAACGACCATACCCGCTAAGAAGGAAACAAATATTGTTTTTACTGAGCTTTTTGGCTTTTTATTAAACTGCCAGCCACCGCCACCCTCAGAACCGCCTCCGCCGTTTCCACCTCGTCCCCCGCCATTACCATCGAAGCCTGTGCTGCGATATGAACTGTTATATGGGAGTTGTTTTACAGGCTGTGGAGGTGTAATCTCTACCCGCTCCGGCTCCATCCGGTTGTAATGCTGAGCACTTCCGTCTACGTTACTTTCATCTTTGTTCAATGATTTAAATGGTCCATAAGAATAGTAGTATGATGATCCGGATTCGGAAGACTGATTATTATTGCTATTATGGTTATTATTGTCCCAATCCCGATCTGGTGCTGGTCCATTGTCACGATTAAAGTTGTTTTTGTTATCGTCCATGTTTATTTACCTCCTGCATCCTGTCGCCTGACAAGGATTAATTTGTTTTCTTGTTTCTTATTTTGTACTTTAAACCTTAAGGTCACATTAAAAACAATTTAAGCGGAGATAAAAGATATAGGCCAATAGACGGGATTTGGAATCAGAAGGGAGTTATTAGGGGACTAGGTTCAAGAAGACACATGCTGTTGGGCGGGATTGGGTTTCAGGCTACACCGCTGTTGAACTCATGTTCCTATGAATTGAACCTGCGGTTGGAACATGATTTCAAAGGCGGACGTAAACTTTTCGCTCTGATACTCAATCCCTGGCAGGGAAGTAAAAAAAGAAGCTCGGGCGCGGAAAACAACGCAGCCCGAACTTCCAAAGATACAACATAAAAGATAAAAGATAAAAGATAAAAATAAAAATAAAAACATGATCCATAAACAACAATCTGCAAACTACAAACTGCAAGCTACAAACTAATAAAATCTGGACAAACTAGCTTATTCCGCAATTAGTGTATGGACAGTGTAGCTAGAGAAGTCAACCAACTTTATTATAGGGAAATGCCCCCTATAATTAGCCGAATATAACAAAAAAACAAGAGTTAGAGGGAAAAGCTCCCTATAATTCTCACCAATATAGCTGTTTATGAAAAAAACAAAGAATTTATACGGAGGATTTCCCTATAATCCTGTATACAAGCATAATGCTCAAGTTTAAAGGGATGTTTTCCCTATAACTTACTTTTAATCCCCCATAAACTACCCCAAATCATTTTGAACAACAAACCTAACCCTGAGCCCAACCCTTCCGATGAGCATAAATAGCCAACTGGGTTCGATCATCCAGCTCGCATTTCATCAGCAGGTTGCTGACATGCGTCTTCACTGTCTTGATGCTGATATGTAGTTCCTCGCCGATATCCTTATTGGTCTTGCCCTCAGCAATGAGCAGTAAGACCTCCTTCTCACGTTCCGTTAAGCCGGAGGAATCACCTTGCACGGTACGCTGGCGAATCCCACGTGTCAGCGCTTGCGATACATCACCTGTCATAACTGGCATACCGCGAAATGCGCCTTGCAGTGCATAGATCAATTCCTCTGCCGACACAGTTTTGAGCACATAGCTGACTGCTCCAGCTTCTATAGCGTCCACGACGAGGTCATCCTCTAAGAAGCTGGTCAAGATAACGATTTTGAGACCAGGAAATTCCGATAGCACTGCACGAGTAGTCTCCACACCATTCATCACAGGCATCATCAGATCCATTAGCACGAGATCGGGTAAGCCTTCATGTCCACCAGCACGCAGCATCTCCAGCGCTTCCTGTCCATTTGCTGCCTCTCCTATAACCTCAAACGTCGGCTCCAGCATCAGATATGTTTTAAGACCCATCCGCACCATATCATGATCATCCACGAGCAGCACTCTTATGACGCTCATGCTCTATTCCTCCTCGTCCTCTGTATCTGTTCCTAACGCACGTTTTTCCTCTAACTCAGAGTTCCCTTGCACAAACTTAGGGATATGTACACGTATGGTCGTTCCCGCACCCTTACGGCTAATAATCTCCACTTGTCCACCCAGTTTCTCTGCACGTTCGCGCATGGTGGTAAGACCGTACGAACCCTGTTTTTGCTGGATATGTTCAAAGCCTTGACCGTCGTCACTAATACTCAGCACAACTTGTCTTGACCCTTCACGCAGCGATAAACTGACCAGTCTAGCTTCAGCATGCTTCACAATATTCGCCATAGCCTCCTGGATAATCAAGAATAACTGATGTTCAATAGCCTCAGATAATTCTCCTTGCAGCTCAAGCTCCTTCATTCCTTTTAAGCCGTTCTGGCGGCAATAATCAGGGAACCATTTTTCCAGTGCCTCGAAAAGATTCCTGCCTTCCAGCTCTACCGGTCGCAACTGTGCAATTAGTGCTCTCATCTGCTTTTGTGCCATCTGTGACATTGCAATCAACTGATCCATTACCAATTGACCTTGAGCTTCATTCACCTTCAGCACTTTAGGCAGCGAAGAAGCCGACATATGAATGGCAAAAAGATGTTGGCTCACCGTATCATGCAAATCCCGGGCCATACGCCTTCTTTCCTCCAACACCGCACTCTCCGCTGCCTGTTCCTTCTCAATAACCTCTTGCTCACCCAATCGCTGCAGAAGCTGCATCTTGTTCTCAACTGTATCCATCATGACATTAAATTCGTGGTACACTCTCGCAAAAGATTGGTCATCACTCTCTGGCATACGTACGGACAGATTCCCTTTGGCTACCTGCAGCATATTTAGATCCAGATGATCAATCCGGCGCTGAATGCGCTGACCTGCCATATAACCGATTACAACAGTGAACAACACGATCCCAAGACATAAGTATAGCCACATGCGATAATCCATTACTTCGATATACCCAAGGCAAGTGCCTGCATACATCAACCCGGCGCTTACGGCTCCAGTGAGCAAAAAGTAAAACAACAACAACCATTTGGTATTACTGAAGATTGTTCCCATCTAACCCACCGTTTTAACTTTAATGTCACCTATAAAAGCACTTACGTTAATGCGGACTTTTTTGCCCGCTTCTTTATAATAAGGCGTCTTGCATTGAACACTGCTCATAAATCCACTCCGAGACTGATCCAGAACTTCCATATCACCGATAAATGAACTACTGTTCACTGAGATTCCAAGATCCATATCATTCGGAATGTACACCTTGATGTCACCTATAAAAGCGGAGATATTAATTTTCGTTTCTCCATAAGCAATTTGCGCGTTCGTCAGATCCAGTACAGTATCACCTATAAACTGCGAGACATTTGTGTTCTTCAGTTGGAAATGCTCGCGACCCATGTGGACATCCCCAAAAAAAGCAGAGCGATTGGTTGACTCCTTTTTGTTACTCTCTGTCTCATGGAACTCCTCATGCCATTCCCCATGTCTTCTAGCATGACGCTCATGACGTTCCTGGCGTCTGCGCTCATGACGCTCCTGTTTCTCTTGCCAACGTGATTCAGCGGTGGACTTAAAAGCTCCAGTTCCGTCCTCATCCTCTTCTTCATCTTTTTGAAGATTAATATTCCAGTCTCGCCCACCAGAAGGTTTGCCGAATTTCTGCTCAAATTGTTCATCTAGCGTGGAATCCAACGGCTTTGGCGGTTCTACATCCAGTGAGCTTTTTCCTGGAGGAAAGTAATCAGGTGGTGAAGTTGGAGCAGGTGGCACTGGTGGTACTGAACCTCGTGGTTTAAAAATCACATAAAGACCGCCACCAATAAGCATGATTGGAATGAACATTTTGAAAAAATCCCCGGCTGAAATATCGAACCAGTCCAAATTCCGTCCAAGGAAGAACACTCCGATCGCCAGAAAGAAAAAACCGCCGATAGGTGAAGATCCACCTTTTTGATGTTCGTCTCCCGTACCCAGAAGTCGCTTCATCCCCATGAGGATCAAGATAACAGGCCAATAATTTGAGATCAAATAACCTAAGCTGAAATCGGTGTAACCCAATTGTCTAAGTAGAAACATGGCTCCAATCCCTATCAGGATCAAGCCGCCAAAAATCTGACTTGTGAACCTTCTTTTCATATTCCATTTCCCCTTTAAATTAGTGGAACGCTCTCTTCTTCAATCTTATAGCCTTAGTCTACAGGAAGGAAGCGCTCATAAACAGCGGCGAGAGAAGGAACTTCCACTCAGTCTCTAGACGGAGACGAATGGGGTAATATTCCATTTACTTCATTATATATGAAATATAAAAAAAAGACCGTCCCTCAGTTATAAACTGATCCGGGACAGTCTCTTTATTCAGCAGTCTTCTGCTTCAGTAGCGCATTATTGTTGTGGTTTCTGAACTGGCTTAGAAGTATTTCCACTTTGCTTAGTTGCGCCGTCATTCTCAACAGCAAACTCAGCATTGTATTTTTCATTCGGTGTTTTGTAGTTTTCTTGAACTTTAGATTTTTTATTATTAGCCACGGAATTCACCTCCCTTATCCCTTATGCAGCATAGATAATGCTTACTAAGAGGAAATCTCGGATGAGGCTAATGCTTTGCCCCAGTCCGTATTATGGCAAGGTGATGTCACTATTATGCATGGCCAAGTGAAAATAAGATCAATCCACCAAATTCATTGAAATATAACCACTATATCTTAAATGGATTCCTCCAGCAGGGATTGCGGTACAGCATTATAAGTCTCAATTGCTTGAGTAAGCTTCTTCAACATCACTTCTGTACATGTACCGTTTCCTCGCTTAATGAGCTGAACTACAACTGATTTTTTGCCCCATTCCTTATACACCTGTTTCGTAGTAGCAAAATACAAATCAATCTTCCGCCCTTTAATGGCAGATCCCGTATCAGCAACGATGCCGTATCCATAACCTGGTATATAAAGTATACTCCCTAACGGGATTACCTTAGGGTCAGCAGCAATAGTCGAGACTGTGTTCTTATCTCTACGTACTTTAACACCTGAATAGGTGATTCCGTATTCAGGATGTTTAGATGTTTTACCTGTAGATTCAAAACCCGCAGTATAACCCGTCGCCATCACTTTCATTGAAGTAATAATCTGGTCAGGAGCTGGCGCAGCTACTGGAACAGAATACGGCGATTTTGAAGACCCTGTGCCCCCACTCCCTTTGGTAGTTGGAGCTTTAGTGCTCTGTGGTGACTTTGTAGCTACTGGTTTATTTTTTGTTGTCGCAGGAACGATCGGTCCGCTGGAATATGACTCGTTTGATAACAAGGTAGCACGGCCAGTGGTGAGAATAGCTTGTTGATCTTTGGTTCTCATTGAACCAGAGTTAGCCTGAGTATGCTGCAATTCGTTCGAAAGCGTTTTACTAATATCTGTGTGCTGCAATGTGTCTCCTGTCCCATTGGCCACAACTGCTTGATGCTTGGATTCAGGAATGATACCTGCAGCAGTCAACAGTAGGACTATTGTGACGAAAAGACACCAAAACCTCTGAAATATGCCCATTTTGTTCATGTGATAAACCTCCCCCTTATTAGCGAAGGTTTCCCGATTCACAAAATTTTATACATAAAGATCAATTTTCGATCCTTATGGGCATATGACAGAGGTCGTTATTAGACGTACTTTTGGTGTTGATTATTACAAGTAATTAGGAGATTACACGGTCTGCAATTTCCTGAGCCAGCAGCTCAATAACTTCTTGAAGCGGCTTAGCTCCCATATCGCCTTCTCCACGCTTACGGATGGAAACTGTCTCGGCATTCATCTCATTCTCGCCAACTACGAACATGTATGGTAGCTTCTCTAGCTGAGCTTCACGGATCTTATAGCCAAGCTTCTCATTACGCAAATCTGCCTCAGCAGAGATACCACGGCGACGCAGCTTGTCTGTAACTTCCTTAGCATAATCGTCGAAGGCAGTCGAAACAGGAATAACTTTAACCTGCTGTGGAGACAGCCAAAGCGGCAGTGATCCTGCAAAGTTCTCTAACAAGAAAGCAACAAAGCGCTCCATAGTACCTAAAATACCGCGGTGTAGAACGACTGGACGGTGTTTCTGACCATCGTCACCGATATATTCCAATTCAAAGCGTTCAGGCAGCAAGAAGTCGATCTGTACAGTGGAGAGAGTTTCTTCTTTGCCTAGTACAGTCTTGATCTGTACATCCAGTTTTGGACCGTAGAAGGCAGCTTCGCCTTCTGCTTCGTAGAATGGCAGACCAGCTTCTTCTACAACTTCACGCAGCATACGCTGTGCAGTTTCCCACATTTCGTCATTAGCGTAATATTTTTCAGTATCCTTAGGATCACGATAAGACAACCGGAAACGGTAGTCATTAATACCAAAGTCACTGTATACCTGTTTAATCAACTCGATTACACGAATGAACTCGCCTTTAATTTGATCCAGACGGCAGAAAATATGGGAGTCATTAAGAGTCATCGAACGCACACGATGCAAGCCAGTCAATGCTCCTGACATTTCATAACGGTGCTGGATACCCAGTTCAGCAATACGGATCGGCAGATCACGATAGCTGTGCATGGAGCTCTTATAAATCATCATGTGATGGGGGCAGTTCATTGGACGAAGAACAAACTCTTCATTATCAATAGTCATTTTAGGGAACATGTCCTCTTGATAGTGCTCCCAGTGTCCAGAAGTTTTATATAGTTCAACATTACCAAGAACCGGAGTATATACATGCTGGTATCCTAGACTTGCTTCCAGGTCCACAATATAACGTTCCAGAATACTCCGCAGTTTGGCACCCTTAGGCAGCCAGATCGGCAAGCCTTGGCCTACCAATTGATTAAATGTGAAGATTTCAAGCTCTTTACCCAGCTTACGGTGGTCGCGTTTTTTCGCTTCTTCAAGCAGACGAAGATGCTCATCGAGCTGCGCTTTTTTAATCCAAGCTGTACCGTATACGCGTTGAAGCATTTTATTCTTACTATCGCCGCGCCAGTAAGCACCAGCTACATTCATCAATTTAAAGACTTTGATCTTAGAAGTCGAAGGTAAGTGTGGTCCACGGCACAAGTCGAAGAATTCGCCTTGTTCATAGATCGAAATCACACTATCTTCAGGCAATGCTTCGATTAGTTCAAGTTTGTAAGGATCGCCTAGCTCACCGAATATTTGGAGCGCTTCCTTACGGCTAACCTCCTTACGTACGATTGGAAGGTTCTCAGAGATAATGCGATCCATTTCCTTTTCAATCTTTAGCAGATCCTCAGGATTAAGCGGATGTTCCAAATCCATATCGTAGTAGAATCCATCTTCGATAACAGGACCTACACCAAGCTTAACTTCCTTTGTTCCATATAAACGTCTTACAGCTTGCGCCATCAAGTGGGCAGTACTGTGACGCATAACTTCCAAGCCTTCAGGTGAATCCAAAGTTACGATTTCTATCAATGCGCCTTCCTCTAGCGGAGTGGACAGATCCACGACAATACCATTCAATTTCCCTGCCACCGCGTTTTTGCGAAGTCCACTACTAATAGAAGCTGCTACATCATCAATATTACTACCTTCTGCGTATTCCCGAACGGAGCCGTCCGGAAGTTTAATACTTACCATTTTAATTTCCTCCTTCATTTCCTTAAGCCAAACAATAATTTTAAATTTTGCGAAACGAAATTATCCACGCATACAAAAAACGCCCGTCCCGCAAAGGGACGAGCGATTGCACCCGTGGTTCCACCCAAATTCGATTCTCTCAATCTGCTCTTAAAGCAGAGTCGAGTCAGAATCCTTCGTAAGCATGGAATAACGACCATGAACCGGCAGTTCTTACTATCCCATTTCAGGGAATTCATAACCGCAGCTACAAAGGGGTAAATTGATAGTAGGATACCGGAGGAAATTACAGCCTATGTTCCCTCTCTCTGATACGGTCCAGAACAATCCATTCATATCTTTGTCAAAGCTGTTAACATTGAATTATGGAGTAATTATAAATCTGTCCTCTCTGACAGTCAAGTCTGTAGAAGGGGCGAAATTTTGTAAACCGCGTTAACAGTCACCTACACGGTGAGTTCTACATCCAGAAAATAGCGTTAGAACTGTCCTTAACAAGTTACTCTTCTCGGCGTTTCCTTTCAGGTAAGCGGCCTGCACGTTTCAAAGACTCACGCAGCAAGTATTCGATATGTCCGTTTACACTGCGAAATTCCTCTCCCGCCCAACGTTCCAACGCCTCATGCAGATCCGGATCGATCCGCAATGGAAAGCTTTTCTTGGCCGCCATGATGCACCGCCTTAATACAACGAGCCGGCGTTAATGACCGGACTCGCTCCGCGCTCCGACACGATCGCCACCATCAGATTATTGATCATGGCCGCTTTACGTTCTTCGTCAAGCTCCACTACACCGCTCTCTTTAAGCTGTTTAATCGCCATATCGACCATGCCAACTGCACCTTCAACAATGATTTGACGAGCAGACAGAATGGCAGAAGCTTGCTGCCGCTGCAACATAGTGCTGGCGATTTCTGTTGAATAAGCCAAATGTGTAAGCCGGGCTTCAATGACTTCTACACCAGATAAGGACAAGCGCTCTTGAAGCTCAGTCGCTAACTCTTTAGCAATTTCATCTGCATTGGCACGCAGGGACATACCAGATTCATTGAAATTATCATAAGGGTATTTGCTGGCTACATGACGCAGCGCCGTTTCACTCTGAATCTCTACGAAAGCCATGTATTTATCTACATCAAAGAGGGCTTTAGCGGAGTTAATCACTTTGAAGACGATAACTGCAGCAATTTCAATGGGATTACCTTCGACATCATTGACCTTGAGCTTCACACTGTTAAAGTTACGAACACGCAGGGAAACTGTCTTACGAACGCTGAACGGAATGACTGCAAACAATCCACTCGTTGCAATAGTCCCTACATATTTACCAAAAAAGGTGACTACAACCGACTTATTGGGTTGTACAACTGTAATACTCGTACATAGTATTGCCGCTACAACGAACAGAATGACCGATACTGCGATATATTCCTGAACAGCACCGTAGATTCCACCACCCAAACAAACTGCAATCAATGCGATAACCCAAAATCCGCTGACAGGACGAAGCGTCTTCTCCTTCATAAAAAAGCACCCCCATAAGATATTCTTTTGATATGATTATGATATCACTTTTGGATAATAATGTGTATACAGAAATGTAATAAAATAATGAATTTATGTTCACAGGTACATAACCTCCATTCTCAAGGCGTTCCCAACACCAAGCTTCGCTTACGTAGATGACATTTGTGCGACGGCTAGTGATCGAAATTTCACAAAAAAAAGCTTGCTGCTCAATCATCCACTAAACGGATTAACGAGCAACAAGCGTTGATTAAATTATATATTAGTTCTGCATAATGAAATCATTATCAATTTTCGCATTAGCATCATCGAACACGCGCAGAATATCGTAGCGTGTATTCCGCTGTGCCGGGATTTTGCCTGCTTCGCGGATCAGCCCAGTAATCGACTCGATGTTGACCTTGTAGGTCGCGCCCGCAGAAGATACTACGTTCTCTTCAATCATCGTGCTGCCGAAATCGTTGCAGCCATATTGAAGGGAAAGCTTGCCGACCTCTGGTCCCATAGTTACCCAAGAGGACTGGAAGTTCTTAATGTTATCTAGAACAAGGCGACTAATGGCAACCGTCTTCAGATATTCCTCAGGCGATTGTCTATCCAGCTTCAAGTTAGTATTGTCCGGTTGGAATGTCCAAGAAATAAAGGCCAAGAAACCCTCTGAATCATATTTGTTGGCAATACACTCGTCCTGAGCCTCACGCACACGAAGTAAGTGCAGTGCCCGCTCTTCCATACTCTCACCAAGTCCAATGACCATCGTAGCTGTTGTATTCATCCCGATCTTATGTGCTGTCTGCATTACGTCCATCCACTCGCGCCATGAGCCCTTAAGACGACTGATCTTGCGGCGTGTACGGTCATCGAGAATTTCCGCTCCTCCACCTGGTAAAGAATCCAGACCAGCAGCATGGATTTCACGCACAACTTCCTCGAGCGATAATCCAGATACTTCTTTCATCTTCATAATCTCAGCAGGAGAGAAGGAATGCATTGTAATCTCAGGAAAACGTTGCTTAATTCCGCGAAGTATATCGGTATAATAGCTGAAAGGAAGATTTGGGTTCGTACCGCCTTGCATCAGTATTTCCGTACCATTTACAGCGATAGTCTCAGCGATTTTTTGGTAAATCGTCTCATCCGGCAGTACATAACCCTCGTCAGAGCCCGGTCTGCGATAAAATGCGCAGAAACGACAGTAGACATCACATACATTCGTATAGTTAATATTACGACCAATTACAAACGTGGCCATCGGCTCTGGATGCCAGCGTTGCATTATGGTGTTTGCAGCTGCACCCATTTTCTCAATTTCGTTGCTCTCGAACAGTCGGATGGTATCTTCCAATTGGAGACGTTCACCCCGTAGGGCTTTGTCCAAAATAAGATCTATCGCACTCATCGTTCGCATCCTCCTTTTAAACCCTTAGGGGTATGGTAGAATCACAAAATAACAGGAAGAAAAAACGTTGTCTCCTTTTAAGACGACAACCCTTTCTCATACTAATGAACAGTTCATTTCCTCATCGTATCACAATCTGAACAGCTTGAAAAATGCTTTTACATTCTTCGCAAAATCCCATCCAGAAGAAAAGCAGCATCGCACTAAGCGATACTGCTAGTTATACTCTATTTCTCCACTAACGCTCGATTGAACATATCTTCCTGTTACAAAGACTCAATTTCTGCCCTAGCGGCCTCTAGTGCCTGGCCAAGATCAGCAATCAAATCCTCTGCATGTTCAATACCGACGGAGAAGCGTAGCAAACAATCATCTACACCCACAGCATTTCGAATCTCCACAGGAATATCAGCGTGCGTTTGTACAGCCGGATAAGTCATAAGTGACTCTACGCCGCCCAGGCTCTCTGCGAATGCAATAAGACGAATATGACGAAGAAGCGGCTCCACGTATCTGGCATCTTTTAATTTGAAAGAAAAAATACCGGTATTGCCTGAAGATTGGCGATTCTGGATTTCATGCCCTGGATGATCGGGCAATCCTGGATGGAACACTTCCGCAATCGCTGGATGCTCTAGTAAGTAATGGGCAATCGCTAGTGCATTGCTCTCGTGACGTTCCATACGCAGCGCCAATGTCTTCAAGCCTCTCATCAACTGATAACTGTCTGTTGGTCCGAGCACGGCGCCAATAGAGTTATGCAGAATAGCTAATTCAGCTGATAATTCTACACCTTTGGATACAATTAGGCCTGCCAGTACATCATTATGACCACCCAAATACTTAGTTGCGCTATGAACTACAATATCCGCACCTAATTCTATAGGCCGTTGGAAGAATGGAGTCAGCAGCGTATTATCTACAATGCTAAGTAACCCATGGTGACGTGCCCAACTGCACACAGCTTCAATATCCGTGATCATCATAAGTGGGTTCGTTGGCGTTTCAATAAATACAGCTTTCGTATTTGGACGACGCGAAGCTTCCAGTGCATCCAAATCATTCGTGTCTACATAAGAAGCAGTGATTCCAAACTTGGACATAATCCGTTCCAACAAACGATAGGTACCGCCGTAAAGATCCAGCGAAACGATCAGATGATCGCCTTGAGCGAACAAGGTAAGCACCGTTTGTATTGCTGCCATCCCTGAGCTACAAGCAAATCCTGCATCTCCGGATTCCAGTTCCGCAGCTGCATTCTCAAGCACTGAACGGGTCGGACTTTTGGTGCGGCTATAATCAAACCCTGTGCTCTGACCGAGTTTTGGATGACGAAATGCCGTTGCATTATAGATCGGAAAATTAATTGCTCCTGTGGCTGGATCTTCTTGAGAACCTATTTGAGCCAGTCTACTTTCAATCCTAAGTTTGTCATCCATGATTAATGCCTCCTAATTTATATTGTAGCGCTGTTTTTAATAAACAATCGGGTCGATATCATAAGGCGTTTCTTGATATACATAGTAATTGAGCCAGTTAGAGAATAATAAATTGGCATGCGCGCGCCACACTGCTGGAGGTGTACGTTCTGGATCATCTTTAGGGAAGTAATGTTTCGGCAAAGCCATCTCCATCCCTCTAGTCACATCACGGTCAAATTCCCATTTCAAGGATAGAGGATCATATTCGGAATGTCCGGTCACAAATATTTGTTTACCGTCGTTTGTAGCCACTAGATACATACCAGCTTCTTCGGATTCCGCCAGAATCTGCAGATCTGGATTATTCTCAATATCTTCACGAGAGACATCGGTATGACGAGAGTGTGGTACATGGAATACCTCGTCAAAGCCGCGCAGCAGTTTAATGTTATTTTGATTAATCGTATGCGGGAAGACGCCAAAGCATTTCTCAGGCAATGCCACTTTACGAACACCAAAATGATGATATAAGCCTGCCTGTGCCGCCCAACAAATATGCATGGTTGAAGTCACATTGTCCTTGCTCCATTCAAAAATCTCTTTCAGTTCTTCCCAATACGATACTTCCTCGAACTCCATTTGTTCTACAGGAGCACCTGTAACGATTAAACCATCCAAACGGCGGTGGCTGATCTCGTCAAAGGTTTTGTAAAAGCTCTTCAAATGTTCAGCAGAAGTATTCTTGGAAATATGGGAACGTGGATGCAGTAAAGTAACATCAACTTGTAGTGGCGAATTTCCAATTAAACGCAGCAATTGAGTCTCTGTCGTCTCTTTAGTCGGCATGAGGTTCAGAATAGCAATCCGTAGTGGACGGATATCCTGATGGAAAGCCTGACTTTCGTCCATCACAAAAATATTTTCTCCGGATAATACTTCTTTCGCCGGTAAACTGTCGGGAATTTTAATTGGCATTGTCTTTCCACTCCTTAGCTGAATTTAGTTGTTTTGCCGCACTGCGGCTTGCTGAACAATAAAAAGACCTTCCTCGGAAATCGAGAAAGGTCATATCTACAGTCATATGCGCCTCTCTCATCTGCCAGAATGTTCCTGAAGACGATTAAACGTCTGCAGAAATTCCGCAAGAATTAGCACCGTGCGTTTACACGCCGGTTGCCGGGTTTCATAGGGCTAGTCCCTCCACCTGCTCTTGATAAGATTTAGCTGTATTCAATTAAATTACTTTAAAATTAACTTTAAATCATGAACCTCCTTTTCGTCAAGTCCATACAATGCTGAAGAAGCCTCAAAATCACAATAAATTTGCTTGAAAGAGGCATACTCCGTTGTTATACTAGACAAGTATTTCATACCTGAACGAAAAGAAGAGGTGAGAAGAAGAATGGAAGGCGACCCGAGCTCGCAAATATGTGTACAGAATGAGCAACCACACAGGATAATCATCAGCTTGCCGGCGGCGGGAGCAGTTCTTCTTCATGCCCTCGAAACGTCATTTGGCCCTATGTATTGATTGTAACGCCGGCCAAGCTGATTTTTTTCTCTGTGCTTAATTTAGCAGTCCCTGGTGAAGACCTGGGGATAGGAGGAGTGAAATCAGATGAAAATCCGGCTGGTAAATGCAGGGGTTTTTACACCTATTGATGAAATTGATGAAACACTAACACCCCCAACAGAAGGGTTCTATTGGATTGACGCCGATGTAGAGGATTTGGAGCTGCTTCAGCCTTTGTTCAACCTACATGATCTTGCTGTTGAGGATTGCCTTAGCGAAGAGGATCAGCGTCCGAAGATCGAAATATACGAAAGTCACTACTTTATAGTTGTAAATAGCATCCGCTTTGATGATGAAGAAATTTTCCTGCGGGCGCTCAATGTATTCCTTGGAAGACATTACATCATCACTGTCACGAAACAAAAGATCAATGAACTACGAATCCTGAAGCCTATGCTCTGGGAGCAAGAAGTAAGTGAACCAGATATGTTCCTCTACTTACTTATTGACCTTGTCGTAGATAACTATTTCTCCGTCGGCGACCGGATTGAAGCTCGGATTGAGAAGCTGGAAGAAGATATCCTCATGCATACCAAGAAGTCACATCTCAGTGAAATTATCGGTCTGCGAAGTGAAATTTTATGGTTAAAAAAAATGCTGGGACCACAAAAAGAAGTGATCAATACCCTAAACAAAAAAGACCTCCGTCTGATTGATGATCAGCTGCAGAAATATTTTAGCGACATTTATGAAAATGCGGTTAAAATATCTGAAACCTTTGAGACGTATCGCGATCTCATGGGCAACTTACGAGAGGCATACCAATCCAGTATCGCCAACCGAGCGAATGAAATTATGAGAGTGTTTACTGCGATCACAACCATATTCATGCCCCTGACCGTAATTACCGGAATCTACGGTATGAACTTTGATCATATGCCCGAGCTTCATACGAAATATGGCTATTATGGCGTTATAGGCGTCATGCTGACCTTAGGCTGTGGGATGCTGTATGTTTTCCGCAAGAAGGAATGGCTATGAAACGAATCGGACGAATAAGCAAGACGAAGGCCCTGTAACCGTAAGGTATAAGGAAGCCTTCGTCTTTTGGTATGCATAAATTTAGAAACTGGTCGCCATGCCCACTTTATGCGTTTGCTCCCGACGGAAACGGATGCGGATCAATCGCAGACGCTCATAATAAATATCCAATCCTTCAGCAGCGGAAAAATCGTCACCATACACCTTATGTAGCACCGGTTTTAAGAAAAGATCCCCTAGCTCCACATAAGCATTCCAAATCGCTTCCTGCTCATTCTGCGGCATATTGCTAAGCTCTACATGGATCAGCTTTTCGACGGAATAACCTTCTCTTTCTAGTTCCTCTACCGCTTCAATCAGTTCACGCCGGTTCACTCCACTATTCACCTTAAGTTGTTCCAAGCCCAATCCATTCTCGATCCCCTGTAGCAAAATCCTCCGCAAGCGCAGTCGTTCTAGCTGCTTTTTATATTTGACCTCTTTTTGTTTATAAAGCCAAGATACGAAAGACTCCTCTTCAATTACTTCATACACCCAACTTAGAGGAAAGGAATGTTCCCTTGCCACCGCAGTAGTTATAGCCAGCCAATCGGCCCCAAACTGCGCTACCTTGCCTTCTCCTACACCCGGAATTTGCATCAGTTCCTCTGGCGTATGCGGTAGAAATGTACTTAACAAGCGCAACAGACGATTGCTGGCGAGAATATAGGGCGCCTTCCGTTCACTCGAAGCCTTACCACGGCGCCAAGCACATAACTCTTCATAAATGGCTTCATTCCCATAATATTCACTGTAATATTGAAGCTTCAGCTGCTCCTGATTACGTCCAGTAAGACTATCCTCCTCGTGGAATATCCCGTCGATTAAGGGTCGATAGCCATCTCCCATCTTCACTGCCAGCTCATGCCTGTATACACAGAGCATTTCATTCCATGAACCACCTTCATACCACAAATTCTCGATGTAATTCTCCCCACCTGAAAAATCACGCCAGCCCAAACTCCAGATCCCCTCTTCCTCTCCAATCCACAGCTGGGCATACATCTCTTGATCCACTCCAGATATTCTGGATAAACGGTTCATAAATACAATTTGCATATTCATCCCTACCTTTCTCAACTTACAGCAAGCAAAGTAACCTCCCGGGAAGAGCCTCCTTCGGAGCGAGCAAATCCTTTCTCAATCAGACCCCGAACGCAAAAAAAGCACCTCTCTCACGATAAACGCGAAAGAGGTGCTCCCTCATTAAATGCTATACTGTTAAATCCTAGAATACCATATATTACCGAACAGTCAATGCCTTTTTATACTAGTTTCTAGCTAGAGCTAATGTAGCCAATCCAATCGCTCCAGCAAGTCCTGCATTGTCTCCAAGATCTGGTGAGACAACATAATTATCGATGTCGACATTAAGCGATGGATGCTGAACATATCCGCTCAATAACTCTTGCAGCTTAGTACGAATTAAAGGGAACAGGTGGCTTTGCTTCATAACACCACCGCCCATTACGATTTTTTGAGGAGACAGAATCAGCACATAGTTCATGAGTGCATGTGCAAGATAGTGAGCTTCCATCTCCCATGCCGGATGGTCCACTGGCAGCTCTCCTGCCGGTTGTCCCCAGCGTTTGCCGATCCCCGGACCTGCGGCTAATCCTTCAAGACAATCGCCATGATAAGGACAGTAACCCTCAAACGTATCCTCTGGATGTCTACGGACTAGAATATGTCCCATCTCAGGATGTGACAATCCATGGACCATCTGGCCGCCAACAACCGCTCCTGCTCCAATGCCTGTCCCAACTGTAATATAAAGACAGCTGTCCAGACCTTTAGCCGCTCCCCATTTACTCTCCGCAAGCGCTGCTCCATTCACATCCGTGTCAAAGCCGATCGGAACGTTAAATTGCTCAGCCATTGTGCCTACCAGATTATATTGTCCCCAGTGAGGTTTTGGTGTCGTTGTTATGTAACCATAAGTAGGGCTGTCCAGTACGGGATCAATCGGTCCAAAAGATCCGATTCCGAATGCTTCTACATTCTTCTCTTTAAAATAGTCTATTACTAGTCCCATCGTTTCTTCCGGTGTCGTTGTTGGAAAGCTAACTCGGTCAACAATGGTACCGTCCTCATAACCAATCCCACATACAAACTTTGTTCCGCCTGCTTCAATCGCTCCCAATAGCTTCACAGCAATTATCTCCCTTTCTCTAGTTAGAAGTTGATACGCTACCCATCCATAAATAAATAATAGCATTAAAAAAAGCAATCACCAGCCCTAATTATACGTTGAATGAAGCGCTATCACAATCACAACAAGTATAAACGCCTTTGGCGTCCTTATAAGGACGGTAACGTTTAAGAGAGAAATATAAGGATAATGTATAGTGCGAAACTTATACGTTCTTATAGTTTTACAAAACACCCTCCATGCATCTTTGCATGAAGGGTGTCTGATCTTAACCCAAATCGCCTAACTCAATCTGTACAATTCCCCGTTCGTCTTGCACCTCAGCAATCAAATGCATCAAGCTGCCGAACTCTAGTTCCTGAAATTTGCGCGCAGCTGTTTCCCGCTGTAGTTGCCACAAGGCTTCTGTCAGCTCGCAGACCACTGGTACATCGCAACGGATTTCAGCTAGCTCTCGCGATAAATGCAGCATATCCAGATCTGCTTCGATTTTGGTACGCACACCTTTAGGGAGCAGATGCAGATTCTCAATTACACCTTCAACTGTACTGTATTCGGTCAGCAGCTTCAGCGCAGTCTTCTCACCAATCCCTTTTACGCCGGGATAATTATCACTGGTATCGCCCATAAAGCCTTTCAAGTCAATCACCTGTCTAGGGGTTAGACCCTTTTCCTCCAGCAATTCTGCAAGGTCATACACTTTATAGTTAGAGCGTCCCTTTTTCATAATGACGACCTTTACGTTCTCATCAATGAGCTGAAGCATATCATGGTCACCCGTCAAAATATACACCTCAGAGTTTTCACTGTAACAAGAAGCCAGCGTACCAATGCAATCATCCGCTTCATAGCCTGCAAGTCCGATATTCGGCACACCTAGCTCAGCTACTACATCTTTTACTAGATCGAACTGTGGAATCAGCTCTAATGGCGCTTCAATCCGATTCGATTTGTACCCATCGTATTTCTCGGTGCGGAACGTTCCTTTGCCCATATCCCAGCAGCATACGACGTGAGAAGGCTCAAAGGTGCTTACTGCATCGAAAAAATACTGCAAAAAACCATACACCGCATTCGTCGGCAATCCAGCTTTTGTCTTGCGGATATATCCTCCATAAGAGGTCGCATAAAAGGCCCGGAACAGCAGAGCCATTCCATCTACAAGCATTACACGGCCCGTTGTTTCTGCTCTCATGTATAAACCTCTCCCTTAATCGTTCGTTGTATTGTTATTAAGCGCTTGTCCATGCTATTGCACAAAGAGTATTCTATCAGAAAACACTTGATCTGATAAGGGATCATAAAGTTACACATATTGGAGCTTATTCTTATCCTTTGAATTAACATAAAAAAACCATGGCTCTCAAAATGAGAAGCATGGCCGCACAATGGACATAAAGTCGAGAATTAGGATGTCCCAACACCCATGAAATGACTGTTGGAACATCCCCTTTACGGATTTATGCCTTGGAAGTATTAGTCCAAGCTTCAGCATATTGATCTTCTTTGAAGCCTACCGTAACTTTAACGCCATCAGTGACTATCGGACGTTTATTTAGCATGCCATGGCTCGCTAGCAGCTCAAGCTTCTCCTGCTCACTAAGCTGTATCATTTTGTCCTTAAGACCTAATGCTTTATAGACTTCACCACTTGTATTAAAAAACTTTTTCAGTTCAAGTCCGCTATTGGCCAGCAATTCACGCAGCTCCTCAACGGTGGGCGGCTGTTCTGCGATGTGCTGAAGCTCTAGCTCATGACCTTGAGCTTGTAGCCATTTTACTGCGCTGCGGCAGGTGCTGCATTTTGGATATTGATATACTTTTAGTTTGCTCATGTTGTGCTCCTTTAATGGTAGTGATGAGTGCGCTGTGCTGGCGAATTATTCTTCCGATCGCTGTTATCCTCAGGTTTCTTGATTAGTCCGCTTTTTGCAGATGAAATCCGAGGATAAAGGCGAACACTCCGTTTCTCCAGAACTAATTCGCCCTCTCCGCTTAACATCACTAAGATAATTTTATCACTATTTCGCTATCGGTCCTTGCTCCAGTATCTCCTCCAAAGCCGCCATATCAGGAGGCAATGGAGCTTCAAAGATCATTTCCTGCAGCAGCACCGGATGCTTGAACGTCAGACGCACCGCGTGCAGTGCTTGACGCGGTATGGAGGCATCTAGTGCTGTAACGGACTCTAACTGTTCACTTTGAGTTAAAGTCAATTCCGGTAGATTATACAGCTCATGACGATACATGCTGTCACCAATCAAAGGACAGCCGATAGAGGTCATATGGACCCGAATCTGATGAGTACGACCACTCTCCAGCTTCAGTTCAACTTTTGAACCTTGTGCGTATACGGTTTTAACCTCATACCGAGTCAGAGAAGGATAACCATCCGGTGTCACGATACGCCGATGCGGCTCCTCAGGATCACGGTCAATAGGTCCGTCGATATCGCCGAAAGGCTCCACAGGAGCCCCATGAACAAATGCAGCATAACGTTTGTCCACTGTACCCGCAATCATCTGCTCAGAAATATGCTGATGGCTATATGGATTCTTGGCGATGACTAACACACCGGAGGTTTCCTGGTCCAGACGATGGACGGGTCGAAAGCGGAAACGTTCATTTTTTTGCGCCCAATAATGAACTACTCCGTTAGCCAGCGTATCAGTGTAATGTCCGTGTGTGGGATGCACGATGATCCCCGCTGCCTTGTTTACTACGAGCAGATGCTCATCTTCAAATAGAATTTCAAAGGGAATCGGCTGCGGTAAAATATCATCCGAAGTCTCTGTTTCCATGCGAATCTGTACAATATCGCCTGCCTTAACATGTACGCTGATATAAACACGTTCTCCATTTAATGTAATCCCTTGTTCTGTTTGCTTAAGGCGTGACAACAATTTACGTGAGACATCCATCCGTTTATGCAGGATCGTCTTCAGCAACCAGTCATCCTCTTCTGGCGGTATAATGTAAGTAATTGGTGAATAATAGCTAGTCATATTAGTCTCGGAACACCTTTTTACTGCGAATGTATTCTACATCAGTAATCCCTGCCCGTGTATTAGCCGTCCTAGCCAGCGCAAAGAAATAATCGGATAACCGGTTCAAATAAATAACCGCTTCCGGATTAATGTCTGCATTTCGTCCAAGTGTAACTGCCCGGCGTTCCGCCCGGCGGCAAACCGTACGGCACACATGTAGAACCGAAGCCAATGGACTGCCCCCAGGGAGGATGAATTTTTCTAGTGGTGGATTCTCTGCTTGAAGTTCATCAATCCAGCCCTCCAACCGTTTAGCCATCTCACTTGTTACCATATATTGACCACCATCACCTAGCTTAATAAAAGCCAGATCGGTTCCGCAATCGAATAGCTCATGCTGAATCTCCAGCAGCTGCTCGCGTACATCATCAAACTGATCGTCCTCCATCAGGCTCCTTGCCTGACCTATAAAGCAATTCAGTTCATCGATCGTTCCGTAGGCTTCAACTCGGACATCGTCCTTACCAACCCGGCCGCCAATCACTGAAGTTTGACCCGCATCACCCGTGCGTGTATAGATCACCATGGCTTACTCCTCCTATCCATTCTTCAAATCACATAATGCTAGTTTAAGCTTTCTTATATAAAAATGGCAAATGAAGAGTATAGTTTATCATCCCTACCTCATTTTCTCCAAAAATAAGTTTCGCCTCCAATTAGACTGCAATATTCGATGTGTACGAGCTCAAAAGGAACAACAAAAAGAGGACCGTAGGGTCCTCTTCAACAGCATGTAGCGACGTTATTTCCCAGCTGGACGCCCCTTCATGTATTCATTTATCTTGAGATCCAGTAAACTGCTAATTTCAATCACATTATCTGAAGTGAATGATTTTTCCTGTAAAAAAAGCTGCTCCATTTTGCTACGGAGTATTCTAATTTCATCTTCCAGAGAGAGTATGCGAGCAGAAGCATCACCCTTGGGGGACAGTTTCCCATTTCCAGAAAAACATTGCCCTCCATAGGAAGGTAAGTAATAATCGGCACTAAGCACAATCATCCCTCCTAAAAGTATTATTGAGCGCGTGCCACAAAATATCATTAAAGTAATAAAAGCAACTTCAAAGCAACGCTTAATTTCAGAGTAAAATACATCCTTGTTAGTTCTATTATAGGGGTTAATTACTCTCAAAGTAAAATAATACCATAGGATTATAGGATAGGCTATAGTCCAATTTTCTCTATTCCATTCTCTCTCGTTCCAATTGTGTGACAAAAGCACCAATGCGTTCTATAGCTTCATTCAGTTGAGATACTGATGTAGCATAGGAGCAGCGTAAGTAACCTTCACCACCTAAACCAAAGACACTTCCAGGTACAGCTGCCACCTTATATTCAAGCAATAATCGTTGTGCAAATTGATCAGATGTCAGTCCCGTTTTGCGCACGCTTGGAAAAGCATAAAATGCACCTTGTGGTTCATGGCACTCCAGCCCTGCATCACGTAAACCTTTAACAATTAGCCTCCGCCGTTGGTTATAAGAATCAACCATACGATCCTTCTCTTCCATCCCATTGGTCAGTGCCTCAAGTGCAGCCACCTGACCCATAGAAGGAGCACACATCACAGTGTACTGGTGAATCTTAAGCATTGCGGAGATTAAATCAGGGTGACCACAAGCATAACCCATTCTCCAACCAGTCATCGCAAAAGCTTTGGAGAAACCACTGACCAGAATCGTACGGTCCATCATACCTGGCAATGAAGCAAAGCTGACGTGATTCATTCCATATGACAATTCAGCATAAATCTCATCTGAAATTACAATAAGATCATGTTTCGCTACTACCTTGGCGATCGGCTCCCAATCCTCACGGGTCATCACGCTTCCCGTAGGGTTACTTGGATAACACAGAATCAGAACTTTGGATCGTGGTGTGATCTTCGCTTCCAAGCTTTCTGCCGTAAGCTTAAAGTTATTCTCTCCAACCGTTTCGATCCCTACAGGAATTCCTCCACCAATAGCTGTTATAGGCGAATAGGAAATATAGCAAGGTTCCGGTATGAGAATCTCATCTCCCGGCGTGACCAAAGCACGCAAAGCAAGATCAATGGCCTCGCTTCCGCCGACCGTTGCTATAATCTGATTGGCAGGATCATAATCCACTGCAAAACGGGTGTGCAAATAGTTCGCAATTCCCTCCCGTAGCTCAGGCATACCCGCATTGGATGTATAGCCTGTAAACCCTCTTTCCAGCGAATAGACACAAGCTTCTCTGACATGCCACGGGGTCTTAAAATCAGGCTCCCCAACTCCAAGTGATATGATATCTTTGCTGCCTGCAGCCAGATCAAAAAACTTACGAATACCCGAAGGCTGAATTTGCTGTACTAGCGGAGCTAAATAAGAATTCATTGATTTGCTGTCTTCTCCAGTTAGTTGCGTTTTATTCGTGATCATATGATTACTTCCTTTATGGAGAGATCATCAGACGGTTGTCTTCCTCATGCTCCTCGAAGATGATCCCATCCTGTTTGTATTTTTTAAGGGTAAAGTTCGTTTTAGTTGAGAGTACTGAATCAATTGGAGACAGCTTCTCGGAAACAAAATTGGCCACTTCACGTAAGTTTCTGCCTTCCACTTCTACCAGGAGATCGTAAGCACCGGACATCAGATACACGGATTTCACTTGTGGATACAGGTAGATTCTTTCCGCAATTCCTTCAAAGCCGCGACCCCGTTCGGGTGTAATCTGCACTTCAATCAGCGCAGTTACCTTCTCATCATCCACTTTATCCCAGTTAACAACAGCTGCATACTTAACAATTACGTGATCTTTCTCTAATTGCCCAATTGCCGTCTTTACGTCTTCTTCTTCCGCGCCTAGTAGCGTAGCTAAGAGTGAAGTAGATCTTCTGGCATCCTCTTTAAGCAGTTCCAGCACTTTCCTCTTTAGTTCATTCATTTCCTTCATGCCTTCCCTCCGGATAGTTCGCAAATGACGTTGCGCATTCATGCGTCGCCCGCGAAAAGAGTTTAATACTAATATGACACGAATTGAGCATCTCTGCAAACAAAATAACCCCATATGAATTCCTATAGAAGACTATGTTTTCTCAGCTAAATGGGTATATATACAAAAAACGCCCGTTAATACCGAAGTCTCCGGTATAAACAGGCGTCATTCTTAAGGTAACGAGGTAGAATACTTCATTTGCTAACCAGTATGGTTACATTAAATGAGAAGGCTGATGCTGTCCATTAGCCGTAATATGAGCATTCTGAGCGGAGGAGCCAAATTGCCCTGTTTTTTGTTGAACAAATTGCCCTGTTTGCTGCTGCATTTGCTGTGCGGTCTGAAGCTGTTTGTCCACATCCTGACGCAATGCTTTTGCAGGTGCAGGATACATATTCATTTGAGACATATGCGTATACAAATCACCTTGAAGTTGAAGAGTATCCATGGTCATGGTGTTAAATACCCGGCGAACAGCTGGACATGCCGATTCTGTTGCTGCCGTAGCATATTCCCGAACCGTCCGCTTCAGATCACACAAAATGGTGTTCATTAAATCTTCATCCGGCATAAATGCTGCTGAATTTTGCGCGTTCATTTAAAAACCTCCTTAGGATTAGTATGGAAATTATTGTGGGCTTGTTGGCGCATATTGTTGATGTTGCTGGATTAACTGAGTGAGCTCAGTCATGTGCTTTGTGTGATTTTGCATATGCTGCATACAAATTTGACGAACCTGCTCATTCTGTGTTGTTGCTGCTGTAGCTGCACATTGTTTGAGAAGCAAGTCCTCATTGGCGATGGAATCAGCGATATATTCCAGTTCTTTTCCACTTAACGCCTGCATTTGAGTTGATTGCATGTGTTGTAGTCCCTCCTTGTAATTGATTCAAACAGGCTTTAGTATGCCGCCAAAGTAGTTCATTTATTTGCCCAAAGGTACTTGATAGATATGACAAAAATAAGAACATACCTACGAATGAGACAATAAATTGCCGCCAATACTAAATCACGGCACGAATGAAGGAGCGAACAATTCATGGATTTAAATAGTGGAAACACACCCTGGTCAAGCACTTTACAGAATCCCCCGACTTATCCTCCGCTAGAGGATATCGTTCACTGTGATTGCCTGGTTGTCGGCGCTGGAATGGGTGGAGCAATGGCATCCTATCGCTTATCATTAAGCGGAGCTGAGGCTGTTCTGATCGAAAAAAGACGGGTAGGAAGCGGCAGCTCGCATGCCAATACGGGATTGCTGCAAATTTTTAACGATAAATCATTAACCTCATGTATGAACACTTTTGGGAAAAAGAATGGCCTGCTCTTTTACCAGTTATGCCAAGCCGGAGTTAGGAACATTCTGGATCTGCCAGGCAAGCTCGATATCGATCCTCAAATCATTCCGCGCAGCAGTCTCTTATATGCAAGTACACCAGCAGACGTGCCTGCTTTACGGGAAGAATACGAGAATCTCGTAGCCAACGGCTTCGATTCTGAATTCTGGGAAGATGATAAAATTGCTTCATTGTACTCTTTCAGAAAATCAGCTGGGCTGTATTCGCGTGGTGACGCTGAAACGAATCCTTTTCGGACATTGCATGGATTGATCGCCAAGGCAGCATCCAATGGCGTACGCGTCTATGAGGAAAGTGAAGCTAAACACTATGAGTTTACGGCCGATGGCGTGATTTGCCACACTGGGAAGGGGCGCATTATTGCTAAAAATGTCATTTTTGCAATGGGGTACGAAACGCAGAAATTAAAAAAAGACCGGGGCGCCGAGTTAATGAATACGTATGCGATAATGACCAAACCTCTGAAGGAATTTCCGAAATGGCATGAACGCAGCCTATTATGGGAAACCGCCCGTCCGTATTTATATTTTCGTACCACCCCAGAGGGACGTTTTATTGCAGGAGGTAAAGATGAACCGTTGACGGATCCAGAGCGCCGTGAAATCAGAGTGGTTTCACAGAGTCAAAGGTTATTGGAAGAGCTGGAAGCATTGTTTCCTGAAATTAAAGGCATCGAGATAGAATACTCCTGGGGGGCTGTATTCGGCTCTACGCGTGATGGGCTTCCTTATATCGGCCCTCATCCCAAGTTCCCTCATTGCTACTTCATAGAGGGTTATGGGGGCAATGGGACGGTGTATAGTATGATTGCTGCGGAGTTATTAACAGATACGATTGCAGGTAAACATCGGCCGGAGCTTGATCTATTCTCATTGACACGATCAGCTAAACCTTCTCCTTCTTAGAATATGGATAGGCTGTATTGAGGTTTTAAAAAAAGCTTAGTTCTCTTTTGGTTAATAAGAGGACTAAGCTTTTTTATGAGGATACTTATGCTTTATCGGTACTCAGATTACGTACGAGCTGAATACGGTCTTCCTGTGCTAGACTGTGCTGTACATGGAAACAAGACGGGCACACATACACATTAAGGGAGAATGGAGATGTTAATACAGGTCCACCTAGTGTAGCCGGTGCAGATGGCTCGAAGTTGCTAACAAGCTGTTTACCAGCAAGGATAGTTAACTCATGGCATTGTGTACATTCCGGAGCTTCTTCCTGAATCGCTAAGATGCCCGATACACGCTCTTCATACTTATTCAAATCATAATCGTCACCGAATTGATTAAGCGTATTGTAGATAGGAACTACACTGTCTTTGTCGACGTCTCCCCAAAGATCATCATCGTTAATAACCTCTTGTTTAGGTTCTTCTACAACTTCTTCTTCCTCTTCTTCAATGCCGTCTATTCCTACAGTAACTGTACGATATCCGTTAAGTTCATTGTTGCAGTGAGGACAATTTTCCTCGGGTCCGAATTCCTCGTCCCATACGATTTCAGTATGACACCAAGGGCACACAGTTGTTTCCATCTTAATAATCTCCTTCATACTTCACGTTTAAATTTAGTTCATCATTAAATAAATAATACCGGCTGCTATAAAAGCAATAGCTGACACAAACAGAACTCGGGTAAGAATCTTCATGATATCCTCCTAATCCCCCACAAAGTGGAGCTGCTCATTTCAAAGCTTGTCCAGCTTCATCTGGAATCCTTGTAGGGAGGTGCAAAACTTTCTATTTTTTAAAATATAGCTGCACCGATCACATAAGACAACGAAACCGAGATCAGCATCGCTATTAGCCCAACAGCACGGTTATCTGCAGCGATCTCCTCATCAATAGAGAACACAGGGGTTAGGAATTCAAATAAAAAATAGGCAAGCAGCAGCAGCAAAAAACCAACGACTGACCACTTCATCGTCTCATAAATCGAAACACCTGATTCAATGCTGAAACGCAGTACGTTGCAAATTCCGAAGATTTTGCCACCAGTAGCCATGGCTACTGCCAAGTTCCCCTTGCGAATTTCTTCCCAGCAATTATATTTCGTTACCATTTCAAAAATAGACAGAAATACAACAAGCCCAAGAATTGCTACTGCAAAGTAGCCAAGCAAGGCACCTAGCGGATGACCCAGCAAAAGATCAATATCTCCTTGCACACATTCCCCTTCTTTCTGCCGGGCAATCCCGCTATTGCAGCTCAGCCACGGTTACGCCTGCGCCGCCTTCATTATAATTACCAAGCCTATAGCTCTTAACATGTCTGTGCTTACGCAAATATTCTTGAATCCCAGTGCGGAGCACGCCTGTGCCTTTACCATGAATAATAGAAATTTGGCCCAGATTTCCTAAGAAGGCTTCATCAATAAAACGATCCGTCTCCATAATCGCTTCTTCCAAATTCGTACCTCGCAAATCCAGTTCTCTGCGAATATTCTCATCACGGGAGCGTTTAACGGTTGTCGCCTGCCGAAGAGGTGTTGGTACAGAAGCTGCTTTCGAAGAGAGAAGTTCCAAATCATCCAGGCTTACCTTCATCTTCATGATCCCAAACTGTACTAAAGCCTCTTTGGTGCCGCTTAATTCCACTACAAAACCTTTTTGGTTTAAGCTATCTACTTTCACTTCATCACCAGGGCCAATCGTCCGCGGAGCCTTAGCAGGCTTGCGAATAGCGGCTTTCTTACGCGGTGAAGGTTCCGCTTCATCTAGACGTCTCCGTGCTTCAATCAGCTTATGCTCTTTGACCGAAGCGCCCTCTTCCATAGCCAAACGGCGCAAGTCGCTGATGATTTCTTCAGCTTCTTTACGCGCTTTCTCCAAGATTGCGCTGGCATCCTTCTCCGCCTTCTCCAGTCGTTTGTCCCGCTGACTTTCCAGCTTCTCCAACTCTTTCTGTTGTCTGCTACGCAGCTCTTCTACTTCGCGGCGGATACTCTCTGCTCGCTCATGTTCCTGTTCCGCTCCAAGTCGATTCTCTTCGAGAGAGGCAATCATATGCTCTACACGTAGATCCTCTTCCTTCACTTCGCCGCGTGCATGCTCCAGAATTGCGCCTGGCAGACCTAATCGCTCTGCAATTGCAAAGGCGTTGCTTCGTCCAGGAACACCGATCAGCAAACGATAGGTGGGACTGAGACTTTGGACATCAAATTCCATGCTGGCATTAATGACCCCTTTACGCTCATAAGCGTAGGCTTTCAATTCGCTGTAATGCGTGGTAGCAACCATACGGCATTCAGTCCGATGAATATGCTCCAGAATGGCAATCGCCAGCGCGGAGCCTTCTGCCGGATCCGTTCCTGCACCCACTTCATCAAGCAGAATAAGACTCTTGGGAGTCATTCTCTGCAGAATGGAAATAATATTCGTCATATGACTGGAGAATGTACTCAGACTCTGCTCAATGCTCTGTTCATCCCCTATATCTGCATAAATGGCATCAAACACACACATTTGACTGCCTTCTTCTGCAGGGATGAACAAACCAGACATCGACATGAGACTCAACAGTCCAATGGTCTTGAGTGTAACGGTTTTACCACCCGTATTCGGTCCGGTTACAATAATGGAGCTATATTGGTTGCCGAGCTCCACATCTAGAGGAACCACATGCTCCACAGGAATAAGCGGATGGCGTCCTTTGCGCAGCTTCAAATACCCGCGATCGTTCATACGTGGCTGTGTAGCCTTCATATCTCGAGCAAGACGCGCCTTGGAGAAGATAAAGTCAAGCTCGCCAAGAATTTCGATATCATAAGTCATTTCTTCGGCTATATCAGCTACAAGCGCTGTCAACCTGTGCAAAATGATCTCGATCTCCCGTTCTTCACGCAGCCGTGTTTCACGCAGTTTGTTATTCATCGCTACAATGGACTCAGGCTCGATAAATAAAGTGGCTCCTGATCCAGACTGATCATGTACAATACCGCCGAAATGCGCACGATACTCCGCTTTTACAGGAATAACAAACCGATCCCCACGAATGGTTACCAGCTGATCCTGCAGCATTTTAGCAACGGAAGAAGAACGAATCATGGAATCCAGCTTCTCACGAATCCGGGTCTCTCCTCCCCGCAATTCACGGCGGATCGTAGCCAATTCAGAACTAGCTGTGTCAAGTACATCTGCGTTCTCGTCTATACATAAACGGATGGCATCTTCTACATGTTTTTGCTCTGATAAAACATCGCTGAGTGAAAATAGGAATTCAATCTTTTCCTCCTCATGCATAGCTGCCAGGAATCGTTTGACTCTTCGTGCGCCGCCAATGGTAGTTCCCACTGCCAGCAGTTCAGTTGTTCCCAACATTCCGCCTATAGAGGCACGTTTTAGTGCTGCTCGAATATCGCTTATCCCGCCGAATGAAGGAATGCCCTTCAGACGATCCACATTAGCCGCTTCATCCGTGGCTTGAAGCAACTTCTTCACGCCTTCAAAGTCACCGGAGGGTCTTAGCTGCTCCGCAGTTAATCGCCCCATTGAGGTTTGCGTATATTGCATTAATTTATTTAAAATCTTGCGATATTCAAGCGTATGCAAAATTTTGTCGTCCAATTACAGTCACAGCTCCCTTCATAGATGTTTCCATTATACAGAATTCAAGTCAATTTCGCTATTTGGTATCCAGGTAAGCATAAAAACTAATATTAAGGTCACAATAAGAACTGCACATATCCTTAGCTTGGGCCAAAGGAGGTTAGTACAGTGAATTTCTTGAGTCATGTGGGTCGTTTTATTGTAGCAGCGCTTGTTCTGATGGTTGTTGGTTGGATTGTTCCACAGTTCTCGGTTGGTGGCTTCTGGAGCGCTCTAATCCTTGCACTGGTGATTGCGTTACTCGGCTGGGTTGTCGAAGGAATCTTCGGCAAAAAAGCAACGCCCTTCGGGCGCGGTATCGTCGGTTTCATCGTTAGTGCATTAGTCATCTGGGTTGCTCAATTCGTAGTGAGTGGAGTCAGCGTTTCCATTCTAGGAGCTATCCTGGCGGCATTAGTCATCGGTATTGTCGATTTGTTCTTGCCGGTATCCACGCCGTTTGAGGCCGCAAAGTAACGAAAGCTATCCACAACACAGAACCCCTATTCCCGGTTCTTTTCCGGTAATAAGGGTTCTGTGTTGTTTTTATCCATAGGACACAATCTCCGCTTCATGACTTTCAGCACAATTGACCACTCTGTTCTTGCCTTGCTTTTTAGCGGTATAGAGCGCTTTGTCTGTTTTACGAAAAAGAAGCTCTTTCCCATCCCCAAGCTGATAATCACAAATTCCAATGCTGACAGTGATCGGCTTGTTGCCAGCCTGCAAATGCTCGATTTGAGCAATATTGATCCGTAATTTCTCTACAGCATCAAAAGACTCTGAAAAACTTTTGTCTGTAAAAATCACAGCGAACTCTTCACCGCCATATCTAGCCGCAAAATCATTCAACTCAATCATACCGCCCACCTTGTCCGCGATTACCTTAAGAACAAGGTCTCCAACCCTATGTCCATAAGTATCATTAACTTGCTTGAAGTTATCTATATCGAACAGAGCCAGCTGTAGTTGAAGGTTGTTGCTTTCACATTGCTCCAATAATGAATCCAAATATTCATGAAAGGTTTTATGATTATATAGTCCAGTGAGTGCATCTATCTTTAGCAGCTTATCCGAAATAGCCCTCTCCACCATCAGATCTTGGCCTTCCTTTGTTAATCTCTCCAGATTTACACGCGCTTCCCGTGCACGAATAATTACAGCAAGAGCCATCCCTACAAATACTATAAATACGCACTCTACCATTAAGAATTCAAGCAGCGGTTTATGTAGGAATGGCCGTTCCAACCCGAAATATACCCCCGCATAAAACACAATACTAAATAGTCCCATTAGATACAGGAGCTTACGATCAAAATAAATAAGAGCGACCATAATCGGCATCATAAGCGTCATCTGAGCACCATCGATAAAGGGCTCTAATACAAAATACATAAGGTAGGACACTAAAAACCCACAACTAACCACCCCATATTTAGGGGATTGTTTACTATAACGAAGCCACAGCTCCGCAGTAATCATTAGAGCCACAATTAGTAAATTACAGGCTATAAATAAGTGCCATAGATTCGTGTCCAAGGTTGTTTTTATTTGGAGTCTGTCAATATTCGACAAAAACAGCATCTGTGAGATTAATAAAAGAATAACTACCATCCAATAACCTTTTAAGATTCTACGGTGCCAAAACTCCGTATTTAGCGTATCGTTAATACTTAAAATATGTATCCCCTACTTTTATACGTTAATGTAATAGCTTTCATTATAATAAATTTTAGTTATATTTTCATCATTTATTTGCAATTTACGACAAAGTTTGAACAGTCTCCCTTGTTCACGGATTTTTCACATTTAATCAAAGCGCTTACTTAAATTTTAAGTTATGATGTCTACATAATTGTCACATTTTCACTATGCTTGGACTTCTTGGGAGGAGGTTTGGATCATTAAAAAATTTGCAATTCTACTTTCAATTTTGTTCGTTATAGCACTTACAGCCTGTGGAAACAGCAATGATAGTGCTGCTGGCAATGCTAACCCATCGGAGCCGGAGATCGAAGCAGAGACAGAACTTATAATTACCGCTACGAATTACAGCTTTGATCAGGAAGAATATCATCTAAAAAAGGGTGTGCCCGTCAAAATTATTTTTAAAAACGATAGCGGCAATCACGGCATCCTTGTTCCTGAATTCGAACTCCAGCTTGATGGCAAAAAGTCCTCGAAAGTAATTGTTCCAGAGGAAGCCGGCACATTCGAAATGACCTGTTCGATTATGTGTGGTTCCGGACATAGCGGCATGAATGCAAAAATTATTGTGGAATAGTTGAATCAATAAATAGCCGATCGTTAGGGAATTGCCCTGACGATCGGCTATTTATTGAATCTGTGGTCACAAACATAAACCCTTCGGCGCCCCTATAAAGAAGGTAATTGTTAAATCGAAAAATATAAGATATAAAATATGGTGTGAATCTTATACTGTCTAATATTTTAAACAAAGAGGGCTGACCTGAAATAGATCTCTCTACACATCAGGTACAGCCCTCTTTCTTGCATCCGACATTCAACTGTCCTGTTCGATTAGTTGAATCCATTCATTATATTCATTCTGAAGCTTGGCATATTCCTCTTGAAGATTACGATGCTCATCCGTCATCTTCTGTAGTTCATTCTGATGCATCTCAAACTGGACCTGTAGCAGACGAAGTTGTCCTTGGGCCAATTCATAGTTCTCGCCGACTTCACCAAGCTGCTGAAGCACCTCACTGCGTTCACGTTCAATAGATTCCTGCTTAGCCTCAGCCTCACCAGCCTCCTGCTGCCAAATATCTATCTCTTCGCGCAGCTTCGCTTCCAAATCACTCCACTGCTGCTGCCGCTCGAATAACTCCTCGTACTTATGCTTCCAGGAAGCACCGTATGCCTCCGCCTCCCTCAGAACATCCTTCTGCTCTGCAACAGTAGCAGCGGCTTCAAGGCTAGCCTCAGACAATTCTTCTAAGCGTCGAGCTGTCTCTTCGCCTTCTTCTTGCAGCAGTTGATATCTTTCCTGCAGACGTTCTCCATCTTGCAGAACTTCATCATATTGAGAGATCAGTTCCTCATAGCGTTCACGAAGTGCAGACAGTTCCTTCTGAACCTGTTCACCTTGTTCACGGAGTGCTGCAGTTTCGTGTTCTGTATCCGTACGAAGCTGAACTTCCCGATCTAACTGTTGTACTAATCCATCCGCTTGACCACGAAGGATGTCAATCTCTTTCTGAAGCGCCAATGATTTCTCTTCGTTCTCCAGTAGGTTCATTTCAAGCTCACTAATATCTTCCATCCGTTTATCCGAGAGCTCCTGCCAATTTGCTGCCTCTGCCATAGATCCAGCGAGTTCTTCCTGAACACGGTGCAGATTGTCACTCGTTTCCTGTAGTGACTTCCGCAGCTCTGAAGTTTCATTCTGAGACTGCTGATAACGCTGGTGCAATTCTTCCAGCTCTTCATTCAACAGTGTGCCTAGCTCAGTAGCAGTACGCAGCTCCTCACTGAGCTGTTCTTCACGTTTAACCACCGCTTCATATTGTCCGAGCAGCGTCTGACGAGCCTCTCGTTCACTCTTAAGACTGGCTTCAGCCGAACGGAGTCTAGACTGAAGTTGTCCTGTTCCACCACGAAGCTCAGCCAGCTGTTTCTCGAGCTCTTGAATGCTTTGCTTATGTCTATGTTCCTGAGTACCTTGTGACTGACGAAGTTCCTTATTCTTAGTAAGCTCCCGTTGTAAAGCTTCCCGTTCTTCAGCCAATTCCTTGCCTAGCTTCGTTGTCGTGCTCTCAAGCTCCTTACCCAGTGTCAACTTCGTCTCCTCGAGTTCCTTACCTAATGTTGATTTGGTTTCCTCAAGCTGTTTCTCTAATGTTGACCTGGTCTCGGTTAACTCAAGCTCCAGAGCAGACAAAGAGTCTGAATTCTCCTTATTCAGCGTCTCCCGGATATTCTCCAGCTCTTGCAAATGCGCTGCCTTCTGCTCTTCCAACTGCTGTAGACGGATGGCTTCTGCATTCGCTAGTTCCTCTCGATGATTCTCGCGCATAGCAGACTGTTCAGCCTCATAACTTGTCCGCATTGCCTGCAGCTCCAGCTCACGCGCAAGCAGCTCCTCTTCTAGCTTCTCTCGTGCGGCTTCAGCCGCTTGGGTTGCCTCCTGAAGCTGGTTAGCATGTACTTTACGCTCATTCTCCTGAATTTCCAGATGACGCTTGCGCTCTTCTTCAACCGCAGCAATCAGTCGTGTAGCTTCTTCCTTAGCCGCCGCTTCAAAGCGTTCATATTCTTCTTGTCGCTCCCGCTGAACCTCCAGCAGGCGAGATACTTCCAATCGCAGTTCACTGCGTTCACCTGTCATCATGTTGAGTTCATTTTTAAAATCCTGAACCTGAATAGCCTGCTCCGCCATATGTACTGCTGCAAGCACCGCTATGCGCGGCGTATCCAGTCTGTTGTGTGATTTAGAAATCGTGCGCATATGTTCGTCAACATAACGGGCAACTTGTTTCATATATTCAGTGCTGCTTCCGACGAGTTTATAGGAAGTTCCGTATATCTCCACGGCGACACGTGTCCGGTCCATAGCCACAGTTGTGCCCTCCTTTGTATGTGTGCGGATTCTAAGCTAGTCTTACTGTTTCTATTGTAGCTTTTTTCTTAAGCATTTGGCAAAATCCCTTGTAATCAATAGATTCTCGCTGACATCCTCCGCATTTCACTCTACCCAGAAAAAGCCGCAGCGAATCTCAGTTTCTAAATGGATTCGCTGCGGCTTTACACAATTCCTGCTATTTTCTTAATTCTGCACCAAAAGTTTGTTGAAGGACTGATAATAGCTTATCATGCACTTCTCCAACCTCTTCATCTGTCAATGTGTGTTCACCGTGACGATACAGAAGTGAGATCGCAATACTCTTCTTTCCACTCTCTAACTTGCCACCAGTGTACACGTCGAATACCTGTACGGATTGCAGCAAAGTCCCTCCGTTTGCACGGATGGAAGCTAGCAGATTGCCTGCTGGTACAGTTGAATCTACAACCACTGCAATATCCCGCTCCATACCTGGGAAACGTGGAAGCTCATTATATTGCAGACGGCTTTGCGTGTTATCATACAGCGGCTGCAATAGAATCTCAGCTACATAAGTATCCACTAGATCAAGCTCTCTTTGCAGTTCCGGATGAAGCTGGCCCATAGTTCCAATCTTCACACGACCCTCGTCTCCGACGAAATATACCGACGCGGAACGTCCAGGATGATACCCTTCTGGACTATCTCCCTCGTAGATAATTCTGTCTGTAAGACCCAAATAAGCAAATACTGATTCCAGCGCACCCTTCAAATCAAAGAAATCTGCAGGCTGTGCAGAAACGTTCCATTGCTTCACGGTTAGGCTGCCGCTAAGCAACAATCCCAGCACTGGCAGTTCACGCGGCTGACGAGTCAACTGTTCTTCATCTGTGAAGAAGACATTGCCGATTTCAAACAACGCTAGATCGCTTTGACGACGGTTGGTATTGTAGCTAGCAATATCCAATAGTTGTGGCAGAAGGCTAGTACGCAGTACACTGCGTTCTTCACTCATTGGCATCGCCAATTTAACCGCTTGTGAGCCTTCTGATAACTCAGGGAACATCTTGCTTTGTTCCGGCTGGATGAAGGAGTAGCCCATCACTTCCTGATAACCCCCATGGGACAACAGGCGACGTAGTTCACGGCGGAGTGATTGCTTATGCGTCAATGCGCCTGGCGTTGTAACACCTTCAATCAGAGTCGTTGGAATATTGTCGTACCCGTACAGACGAGCAATTTCTTCGATAAGGTCAACATCATAGCTGATATCGCCACGTCTAGTTGGCACCTGAACTTCGATCAGCCCTTGTGTGGTATCCCCGCATTTGAAATGTAGACGAGCAAACAATGTCTTCACTTCTAGCAAGGACAGATCTGTTCCGAGATAACGGTTCAGCTTCTCCAAGGACAAAGTAAGTACCTTCTCTTCTCCAGCAACTGTTCCTGCTTGCACAATTCCTTCATGCACAGATCCGCCAGCATAACGCGCAATAAGTACTGCTGCACGGTTCAATGCAGGGATCACTGCATTTGGATCCACTTCTTTCTCGAAACGAAGCGACGCTTCCGAGCGAAGTCCCAGTTGACGCGAGGTTTTACGAACGGTTCCTCCATCAAACTTAGCGGATTCCAAAACGAGATTTACCGTCTCAGCAGTAACTTCCGTATCCTGTCCTCCCATTACTCCAGCCAGAGCTACTGCTTTAGCTCCATCAGCGATAACGAGCATATGTGACTCAAGCTTCCGTTCTTGGCCATCAAGTGTAATCAGGACTTCACCTTCATGAGCAAGGCGAACGCCGAGTTCTCCGCCTTCTATTTTATCCGCATCAAAAGCATGAAGCGGCTGTCCGTACTCGAGCATCACGTAGTTAGTGATGTCTACGATGTTGTTAATTGGACGAATACCAGCCGCCATCAGACGATTCTGAATCCACAGCGGTGATGCTGCAGGTTTAACACCCGAGATATAACGAACAGCGTAATGACTGCAATGTTCTTCATTCTCAATCTTAACGGAAACAGATTGAGCAGCTGCTCCGCTGATCTCAATCATTTCGCTCGCAGGATCAGGTAATTTGATGTCACGTCCGAGAATCGCGCTCACTTCATAAGCAGCACCAATCATGCTTAGACAATCTGAACGGTTCGGAGTCAGATCGAATTCCAGAATTTCATCATCTAGACCCAGCAACTTTGAAATATCTTGACCGATCTCAGTACCTTCAGGAAGTACAAGAATTCCTTCTTGTTGCTCTTTAGGAAGCAATTTATCATTGAGTCCCAATTCTTTAGCCGAGCAGATCATCCCTTGCGATAATACCCCGCGCAGCTTCGCTTTTTTGATATCCAGCCCTGGCAGTTTAGCGCCAACAAGAGCTACAGGAACGGTTTGTCCCGCAGCCACATTTTTTGCACCACAGACGATTTGCAGATCTTCGCCTTGACCTGCATCCACGATACATACGTTCAGTTTATCCGCATCAGGATGTTTTTCTTTCGATTTTACATAGCCAGTTACGATGCCGGAAATCCCTTTATTGCGGCGCTCTACTCCGTCAATTTCAATGCCAGCAGCGGTAATCTTCTCCGCAAGCTTTTCGGCGGTTACTCCTTCAATCGATGTATAATCAGCCAACCATCCGGTTGATACTTTCATGTCCGCTCACTTCCTTTATGTTTCAGATGTATTTATCTACTTGCCGATCGATCTGCTTCCTGTGGGAGGCTAGATTAAGAGCTCTCAATTTCAACTGCAAAACACTATTAAGGACGGTCACTACAAGGAATCTTTGGACTTCCGGCCGCTGTTGTCCCCAGATTTCTTGATCTAAACCGCTCTTCGCGGTGGAAATCCGGGGACAAAGGCGGTCGCTATCGCTCCTACAGTTCCAAAATTCCTTTCCGGTCCTAGCTTAACAGGGTTTCTACAACATGAAATCAAATGCTCCAAAATCCATCCTCCTAACCCGTCAGCCAGCTCGCCCACCAAAAATCTAAACGCCCTTGAACTGCTTTACAAAACTCATATCGTTGTTATAGAAATGACGGATGTCATCGATGCCGTATTTAAGCATAGCGATCCGCTCAACACCCATACCAAATGCGAAGCCGCTATACTTAGCAGGATCATAGCCACCCATTTTCAGAACATTTGGATGCACCATACCCGCACCAAGGATTTCTAACCATCCGCTTTGCTTGCACAGTCTGCATCCATCGCCGCCACATTTGAAACAGCTTACGTCCACTTCAACGCTTGGCTCGGTGAATGGGAAGAAGCTCGGACGAAGGCGAATGTCTGTATTCGGGCCGAACATCTCTTGTACGAATTGCTGCAAGGTGCCTTTCAGATCACTCATCCGAATGTTGCTTCCGATAACCAAACCTTCAATTTGATGGAACTGGAAGGAATGCGTTGCATCGTCATCATCGCGGCGGAACACTTTACCCGGGCAAATGATTTTAACTGGAACTTCACCGTTCATAGCCTGCATAGTACGAATCTGTACCGGAGACGTTTGAGTACGCATAAGCAGGTCATCCGTCAAATAGAAGGAATCCTGCATATCGCGTGCCGGGTGATTTTTAGGCAGATTTAGGGCTTCAAAGTTATAATAATCGGTCTCCACTTCCGGACCTTCAGCCACACGGTAGCCCATACCAATGAAAATATCCTCAATTTCCTGAACCACTCTGCTAAGCGGGTGGATGCCCCCTTGCTGCATGCGGCGACCTGGTAGGGTTACGTCTACTTTTTCAGCCTGCAGACGTTGCTGAGTCTCTTGCTGTTGAAATGCCTCTTGTTTCGCTCCAATGATCTCTTCAATTGCACCGCGAACCTGATTCGCTACTTGCCCGATAACCGGACGCTCCTCAGCACTAAGTCCTCCCATACCACGTAGAACTTCTGTAAGCTCGCCTTTTTTACCGAGATACTTCACTCTTAGGTCATTCAAAACCTGTGGATCCATAACCTCCTGCAACTTAGCCAGCGCCTCAACCTTTAATGCTTCCAACTTCTCTTTCATGGCCGTGTACAGCCCCCTTCAATCATTGTCTAGTTCAACAAAAAAAGGCCTTTCCTCCCGGTAAGGGACGAAAAGACCGTGGTACCACCCTTGTTAGACAAGCTGATCTGTTCCCCTTAAGAGCTTCATTCCCTCTTTTGGCTGGACAGATACCTATCTCACTTTATACAGAAATAACGGTCTGTGACCGGTTTCCCCTACGCTTCCTTACAAGGCAATCTTAAGGAATTCAAGGAACTGCTCCGGAGTGAACTTCGACAGCTCTGTTTCCTAGAAACGCTCTCAATCACCGGCGTCTCCTCCCTGTAAGTCAGGCACTGTGTACTCTTCTCCATCACTGCATTTCACAATTCAATCTAATTGTCAGGTATCTCTTTTATGCAAGAGATATGTCTGTTTATTATATGCAAAATCTGTCGTTTTGACAAGTTCAAGCATAATTAGGGCAATTTTTATCTAGCTTTAAGGTTCAGAGCCGTTTTTGGGGACTTTTTTTCAGCTAACGTTCAGCGGAGCTTGATAATTTCCATTATAAAGAAGGCTTGGTTGTATTCAATCATAAATCACCTTCATAGTACAAGGAATTTCATACCGGGAGGGAATTACATGCATGCACGAAGAACCAAAGTAGCTGTGATCATACTTAGCGCAGCAGTTCTGAGTCAAGCTTCAGCGTATGGAGCATACGCGGCATCAACGACTACATCATCCACCAAAACAGCAACTACCACCACTGTATCCACTCTGGATAAACTCGGCTTGATAGCTTTAAAGAGTAACTTTAGTGTGAAGCTGAGCGATGTTGGCTTTTTGACTCAGGATGGCGGCAATATTCTTACATACACCCTCAGCTATAAACAATGGGAGCGGAAGCAGCATCAATCTTGTGGACTATTTCTCTAAGGTAACTACTGCCGGAGGAACGGTTATCCAAGGAAGCCCAGTAACCAGCAGCGCAACCAGCAAATCCATCCCCTCCAAAAGCAGTCAATCCGTAAGCTATTACGTAAACGTCGGTAAATCCACATCTTTAAATGGAGTTAAGATTTCAATATTCGCAACACAAAATCGACCTCTATACAGCTTCCTGCATTTACAAGTGTCATTACAGCTGGTGAGAGTGATATTAGCAGCACTTCCCAAGTCGTCACAGAAAGCACGCAAACCATACTCGGGCCAAATGAATCCGCAGACGTTTATGTCGTGGCTTAGGTTTGGAGGAGAGAATGCATCACCGGCCTTCTGATCTTTCAGGAGGACAGCAACAGCGTGTAGCGATTGCGCGGGCCATGGCTGGATCTCCCCCGATTCTACTTGCAGATGAACCTACCGGGGCGTTTGATACGCGAACTAGACAAGAGGTCATGCAGATAATACGAGAATTAAACGAGCAGGGTCATACAATCATCCTAATCACACATGATCTCAAAATTGCAAAGCAAGCGAAGCGGATCATTCGTATTCAGGATGGCAACCTCGTAGAAGATCGGAGGAATGCGAGGTGAAATTATTTCAAAGTATGAGGATAGCTCTAAAAAGTATTTACAGCAGTAAAGTAAGAGCTTTTTTAACGATCAAAGTCATTATTATGACTGGGCAGCTTTTTTAACATAACAGAACGCATACTTTCGGGGCTGAGCTGGGTATTATTTACGAAAGCGATGGGTAATAGGATTTATGGATTTGAATATAGATAAGGCAATAGGCCCATTCCATAATCATTTAAATTTTTTATTATTGATATTTATTTGAGGAAGCGATTGCTCTATAAGTAGGACGTCCTATATACTTGTTGTACTACAAACTGCGATCCATACACAATTTATCTTTCCCATGCCTCATTTTCCACTATGTTACAACACCTCTTTTTTCACATAGTCACTCTCAACAACTTTGCCTGAAAATAAAACACGCCTGCCACAGATGGAAGTTCCGCAGGTTATAGGTTAGCAGCAATAAGATCTGTTAAACATCTTATGCGGGGAGAAGATGACCGTGGCTGGATTTTTCAATATCAAAGTAACACGCAAACTAATCTTTATTTTCGCTGCGATCTCCATCCTACTGGTTGGGATTAGTGTAGCTTCTTTACTCTATCTAAATCATACTATTAACAGAATGTCAGATTCATTATATGAAGATGTATTTGAGAACTCTGAGCTCATACTGAGCGCTGATCGTGATTTGTATCAAGCCGCAATCGCTCTCCACTCCTCCATGAGCACGAACCTCACTGAAGCTGAACGTGATCAGTTCATTCAGGAATATAAGGACAATAATCAACAAGCACAAGAACGGGTAGGCCTAGCAAGTTCAGACATCAAATCTATCAACAAACCTTACAGTGATTTGAAGCAGGCAAATATACATACTGAATTAGAGAACGAGCTCCATGCCTTCGAAACATCCCTAATCCTTTGGAAGAGCACAGGAAGTACATTGATTGCTGAACGGATGCAGATCGGATGGGATCCTGCTTCATATCATCCTGTAAGTCTGAACATGGAGTTAAATGAAGTTAGAACTCATCTAGATCAATCAGAAGACCTGATAGACACCTACGCCTTACAGGTAACAGATGGGTTCCAAGACAAAAAAAGTGCGCTCTTTGCCCTATACTCATTGGTCTTCTTTATTCTACTTCTAGTTATTATTTATCTGGGTCGCAAAATTATTTGGCTCAAAAATGAAATGCTGGAGGAACAAACACTCTATCAGCTAATCGGTGAAACCATGTCTGACTTTATTATATTGACTGATCCTAACGGGTTGATACTGTATAGCTCCCCTTCACATTCAAGTATTCTCGGCTATGTTCCAAAAAAGGGTGACCCACTCTCCAACTACATTCGTGAACCGGAAATTGCTTGGGCTAAACTAAAGAGTGTCGTTCAGGGAACCCCTCGTATCTCAGAGCTACGAATGCGTGGAGCTGAAGGGCAATGGGTATGGCTGGAAACGAAGGTGTCGCCTGTTCGAGGTAGCAATAATTTCCCAGCACAATTTATGTTAGTGTCCCGTGAAATTACACAACGGAAGCAATACGAAGAACGATTACATAAGCTGGCCTTCTATGATCATTTAACCGCGATTCCCAACCGGGCTCATTTCAAAATGTACATGGAGAATCTTATCAGTCAACCCGAGGAACGGAGAAAGAATATTGCACTCGCCCTGCTGGATTGTGACAGATTCAAGCAGCTAAACGATACCTTAGGACATCTGGCTGGAGACGAATTTCTCCAGTTGCTCTCACGAGAGCTTTTGCAAACGGTTAAAGGTGTGGGCCAGGCATTTCGGATTGGCGGTGATGAATTCGCGGTGGTACTGCACCGATTCACCTCTCTAGAAATGTTAGATGAAACGCTACAGCGGTTGCTAAAGCTATTCAACAAATCTTGGTCTATTGACAATGGATCTAGCTTTCATACCTCCGCAAGTATTGGTGTAGCTCTATTTCCTGAGCATGGAAGCAGTATTAATGAACTTCTGCGTGCCGCAGATCTAGCGATGTACCTTTCCAAAGACCATGGAGGGAATGAAGCTAATCTCTACTACGAGCTTTTGGATTTAGGGTTAGCCAACCAGACCATTGGAAAACCATAAGAACAACAGAAGAGCTGTTTAGGGGTACAACTAACCCTGAAGCAGCTCTTTTATATTTTTTAACTGGTTAACTGTAGATGATCATCTGAGATCCCATCATTTTCCTGATCACGATCTATAACCATGACCTTGATAAGCATGTCATCTTTGGAACAATCAATGAAGCGATCGCCATCCCCATCTTTCTCTTCCCAGTCATTAAGTCGTAATATATACCCGATAGAATCGGTATCTGGCAACACCTCAATTCGTGCAACTGCACGCCCATCCTCCATATACCGAAAATCGCATTGTCCATCCTGAATTCCTGTATCCCAAACCCAAAGATTCCAGCCTTGATATCTACCATCTGGCCGTTCATAGTGTACTTCGATAATTTTGGACCGCGGTGCTGGCTTACCACATTCATCATAGAGCACCATCATCGACAAGCCTTCGATTTCTACCTCGCTACCTGCAACCTTTCGGAATGCCTCTGTCCCCGCTCGGGTATGATCCACTACCACGTTCCAACCGTTGGAAGCTTCAGGAAGAGATAGCTTTACTCGATCATTATTGGCATTAAAGATGACTGTTATATTGTTCCAGAGGTCGCCTCCTGCATGGTTTCTAAGCAGGTACGACACTATCCCCCCATCACAGCGCAGAAATTCCAGCGAACGCTCAATTTCATGCCGACCATGTAGACGAAATGCCGGATGTGTACGCCGTAGTTCAATCAAGCCTTTATAATATTGAAATACAAGCTTAAACTCACTCTTCATATTCCAGCGGATCGCGTTAATCGTATCACCGCTACGATAGCTGTTATGATCTCCAAATTTACTACGCAGGAGCTCATCACCGGCATGCAGGAATGGAATCCCTTGCGAGGTCAGAATAATTCCGTTTGCAAGTAAGGATCGGCGCACGGTCTCATTGTTGAGAATATTCTCCAGATCTACATTCACGTATGGATTAGCCCGTGAAACAGCATCCTGAAATCCCCCTTGAACGGTAAGCACCTTATCCCATAAATTCAAATTGTCATGGGCCGTTACATAGTTCACAGATTCCACAGGGGAGTCCGTAAATTCGTGAATGGCTCCCTTGATTCCGGCTGCAATATCCCCTTCTTTGCCGTATTCCCCTGTAATGAAGCCCCTTCCCCATCCATCACTATCACCTTTGATCGCCGAACGAAAATTATCGTTGAAGACAGCATATCCTTTTCCCCGCTGTACACCTTTTAGCGTCTTTGTTGCCAGTGGAGAATCTCCTCCTGTCCAAGGTTCGCCATATAACAGCAGATTAGGATTCACTTCAAGTCGAAGCTCTTCCGTTATTTCACGCATGGTCACACTATCCATCAGACCCATAAGATCAAATCTGAAGCCATCAATATGGTACTCCGTAGCCCAGTAGGACAACGAATCCTTAATATATTTGCGTACCATCGGACGCTCTGTAGCTAGCTCATTACCAACTCCCGAGCCATTAGATAAACGTCCCAAGTAGTCACGGCGATAGAAGTAGTCTGGTACAAGCGGCTCAAATGGGCCCTTCTCCACAGTGTACGTATGGTTGTAAACCACATCCATAATCACCGAAATCCCACGGCTATGCAAAGCCTGGACCATTTCTTTAAATTCCCGAATTCGTAGCCCTGGATCGGTAGGATCAGTGCTATATGATCCTTCCGGTACGTTATAATGCTGAGGATCATAGCCCCAATTGTAGTCGGTATGTTCAATGGACGAACCACGCTTCATTACACTTAACTCATCTACGGTCTGAAAATCAAACACGGGCATCAGATGTACATGGGTGATACCCAATTCAACCAGATGATCAATACCTATTGCATTTCCTTCCGAATCTCTTAAGCCAAATTCGGTAAATGCTTTGAATTTGCCCTTATAGTACATGCCAGAGCTCTCATGTGAGGAGAAGTCACGCACATGCAGCTCGTAAATAACCGCGTCTGCAGGATGCTGCAATGGAGGAGCAATGTCCTTCTCCCAATGCTCAGGATGGGTCCTACGCAAATCAACGATTGCTGTTCTTAAACCATTTGCCGATACGGCTGTTGCATAAGGATCTACTGCTTCCGTCACATTTCCATCAGCAAATACAGCACGGTACATATAATATTTCCCTTTTAAATCACCTGATAACTTAGTCTGCCAGACTCCGCCGTTCTGACGCTGCATATATATAATACGCCCACTATCTGTAGCGCTCGGATCAAATCCAATGTTAAGTTGATTTCCGTCTGTTTCGTATAAAACTAGAGATACAGCAAAAGCAGTAGGTGCCCAAACCTTAAATACACTGTACTCCACCGAGTACGTCAAGCCCAGGTCTTTACCTTCATATACCTCTAACATTAATTCTGTATTTATAACATTTTTACTCATGAGTTAACACCATCCTATGGCTCCCTGCCTAACTTATAGGGATGCTTATAAGTCCAAATATTTCCAATAAAGATCATATTAATACTTGCACAGCTCTGCAAGTCGATAAAGGAGTCTAAACTTTCTATGGATTCATACTATTATATGTAAGACATATTTACAGGTTTGGGTTCCTTACCGACTTTATACTCATCACTATTACTATCGGCATAGACATCTGTGCAATAAAGCAAATAAAAAGTGAATTTAGTTATTCTAAATGGAGTATAACGCTCGCGTAAGAACATAAGCCAACGTAAGAAATAAAATTATCGATATAACACAAAAAAACCGACCTCCAAACATCGGAAGTCGGTAATAGTAGTTGGAACGTTATAAAACGTTTAACGGAGTAATGCATATGGAAATAGTTAGTTAGTGATGCTTTGAACAAGTGCAGCTACTTCTTCAGCAGTGCCAAGTTGCAGTGCTTTTGCAGCCAGTTCCTTCATGTCGGCAGCCGACAATTTAGAAATTTGACTACGTGCTGGCAGAATTGACGTTGCACTCATACTGAATTCATCAAGGCCAAGACCTAGTAAGAGTGGAATCGCTGTTGCGTCCCCAGCCATCTCACCACACATTCCTGTCCATTTACCTTCTGCATGCGCGGCATCAATTACATTTTTGACCAGACGCAGGATGGCCGGATTATATGGCTGATACAGGTAAGACACCCGTTCATTCATACGGTCAGCAGCCATTGTATATTGAATAAGGTCATTCGTACCAATACTAAAGAAATCAACTTCCTTTGCAAACTGGTCAGCTAGTACAGCAGTAGAAGGAATCTCAACCATAATGCCGAGCTGAATGTTGTCAGATACTTCCTTGCCTTCTTCACGAAGCTTCGCTTTCTCTTCAAGTAGAAGATCACGGGCTGCACGGAATTCACCAAGTGTTGCGATCATAGGGAACATAATGCGAAGATCCCCATGAACACTTGCTCTCAGTAAAGCACGCAGTTGCGTACGGAAAATATCCTGACGATCCAGACAAAGACGAATTGCACGGAATCCTAAGAAAGGATTCATTTCCTTTGGAAGATCTAGATACGGAAGTTCTTTGTCGCCACCGATATCAAGTGTACGTACGACTACCGGTTTGCGTTTCATATTCTCAAGCACAGTACGATAGGCGTTATATTGAATTTCCTCAGAAGGCAACTTATCGCGGCCCATGTATAGAAACTCAGTACGATATAAGCCTACACCTTCGCCACCATTCTCAATTACACCATTGACATCGTTTGGTGTACCGATATTAGCCGCCAGCTCCACGTGCTTACCGTCTGCAGAAATTGTTGGTTTATCACGAAGTTTCTTCCACTCTGCAATTTGCAAGTCGTAAGCTTCCTGCTTGCGAACGTACTCTGCCACTTCTGCTTCACTAGGATTAATAAGAACGTCTCCGTTCAGACCATCGACAATCACCAGATCCCCAGAATTCACTTCTGTCATGACATTTTTAGTTCCAACAACTGCTGGAATTTCCAAGGAGCGTGCCATAATCGCTGAGTGGGACGTACGTCCACCAATGTTTGTTGTGAAGCCTTTAACATACTTGCGATTTAGCTGTGCTGTGTCAGAAGGTGTCAAATCCTCAGCGATAACAATAACCTCTTCATTGATTTCTGCAGGACTAACATAATGAATACCCAGCAAGTGGTTCAGCAGGCGTTTGGTCACATCACGCATGTCAGCTGCACGTTCTTGTAAGTAAGCACTCTTCATGTTTTCGAACATTTCAATGAATTGTGTAGCTACTTCGTTGAGTGCATAGTCCGCGTTAACCGATTCCTGACGAATTTTATCAATTACGGGATTAATCAGCTCAGGGTCCTCAAGAATCAGCAGATGGGATGCAAAAATCTCTGCTTTCTTCTCTCCTAGTTCTGCTAAAGTACGCTCTTTAATAGTTTGCAGTTCAGCACTTGATTTAGCAAGTGCGTCATTCAACTTGGCAACTTCTGCTTCAGGATCACTGATACTAGTCTTTGTAATTGTATAATCCGGATGTTTCAGGATAAAAGCACGGGCTACTGCAATCCCTGCTGAAGCCGCGATTCCTGAAATTTTACTCATGGATTTCCCCTAGCCCTTCTTTAATCATTACATCAGAAAGTGCGCTCAAAGCTTCAGCTTCTTCGCTACCTTCAGTAATCAGAGACAAAGTGTCTCCAGCTTCTAGACCCAATGACAATACGCCAAGGATAGATTTCAATGTAACTTTTTTGCCCTTTGCTTCTGCATAAGCTTCTGTACCTTTGAATTTCGTAGCTGTATTTACCAAGGCAGTTGCCGGACGTGCGTGAATTCCATCTTCATCGATAATTCTGAATGTTGTTTGCATAATATTATCCAACTCGCTTTCTTTTAATAGAATATTTTTTAATTTATAGTGAAGGCTCCGCTCCCTTTAATGTTTAAAGGAAGCGTCCGCCCTTGCACTTTTACTGAATGGTAATAATATCCTTATCGCCAATAGATACCTTACCTGGCTTCTTCAAGGTTACGGAAGAGCCTTCTGGCAAATTAGAGAAAATAACAGGAGACATTACAGATGGTGCATGTGCTTTTACATATTCTAAATCCACTTCCATGATTGGCTGTCCAGCAGCTACAAGGTCGCCCTCTTCAACTAGAACTGTAAAGCCTTGACCTTTAAGCTTAACTGTATTAACCCCTATATGAACGAGTACTTCCTTACCTCCATCGGACATAATGCCGATCGCATGCTTGCTCGGGAACACATTAAACACTTTACCGTAGACCGGTGAAGCAATCTTTCCATCATCGGATAGGAAAGCAAAACCATCACCCGTCATTTTTTGGGAGAATACTGCATCAGGAACCTCAGTGATATCCACTAGTTCACCATTTACCGGAGAGACGATATCTTCTGTGATAATCGCTTCACCGGCTTCACCTGCCTGCTGTTCTTCTTCAGGTTGTGGTGTAGCCGCTACCGGCGTTAGTGCGGGTGTCTTCCCGTTAATTACATCTTGAATCTGAGATTTTATGGTATCGGAACGTGTGCCAAAGATCGCTTGAACGTTATTACCCACCTCAAGCACACCTGATGCACCTAACTTCTTCAGACGAGTCTTATCCACACCTGATTTATCTTTAACCTCCACACGAAGGCGGGTAATACAAGCATCCAGATGAGCGATGTTCTCTTTACCACCCAACGCAGACAAGATGTTTCGTGGTAAATCATCACCCGTTTTAGAGACGGCTTCTGTGTTAGTATCTTCAACTTCACCCGTATCCTCTTCACGACCCGGAGTCATCAGATTGAACTTCCGAATAACAAAGCGGAATCCGAAGTAGTAAATTACGGCAAGGGCAAGACCTACTGGAATTACGAGCCACCAAGCCGTACGGTTCGGGATAATACCAAAAAGCACGTAATCAATAAAACCTCCAGAGAAGGTCATACCAATCTTGACATTAAGGATATGCATGGTCATAAAGGACAAACCAGCAAAAACAGCATGTACTGCGAACAGCAATGGAGCTACGAACAAGAATGAGAATTCAAGCGGCTCAGTAATCCCTGTCAGGAATGAAGTCAGTGCTGCGGAAAGCATCAAACCTCCGACAAGTTTTTTATTCTGAGGTTTAGCTTCATGATAAATGGCCAAAGCAGCTGCTGGAAGACCAAACATCATGAAAGGATACTTACCTGTTGTAAATGTTCCTGCTGTGAATTCTACACCATCACGAAGCTGCTGCATAAAGATCCGTTGGTCACCACGAACCAATTCTCCAGCTTTATCTACGTAGGTACCAAATTCATACCAGAACGGAGAATAGAAGATGTGATGCAGACCAAAAGGAATGAGCGAGCGTTCGATTGTTCCGAAGATAAACGCTGCGAGCGTTTTATTCGTATCAATCATACTTTGTGATACATAGTTCAGACCGTGTTGAATTGGCGGCCAAACTAAGGTCAATGCCAGACCAAGAAGCAAAGACGTTACCGCAGTCATGATCGGAACGAAACGTTTACCTGCGAAGAACCCCAGGTAAGATGGAAGTTCGATTTTGAAGAATCGTTTGTACATGGACGATGCCAATATACCAACGAGTATACCTCCAAATACCCCCGTTTGCAGTGTTGGAATTCCTAAGACACTAGCATAGGAAAAGTCGCCTTGGCTCAGGACATAATCATTGACGCCAATTACAGTCCCCATCGTAACATTCATTACGAGGAAACCAATAATAGCGGCTAGACCAGCAACACCCTCACCACCGGATAAACCGATGGCAACACCCACGGCAAATAGTAAGGATAGATTATCAAATACAATTTGCCCTGAGTTCATCAATACGTTCGCAATTGCCTGAACTACATCGTTCTCCAGTGCCGGAACGTATTGTAGAAAATCGGGGTTTACCAGCATGTTTCCTATTCCAAGGAGCAGACCGGCTGCTGGAAGTATGGCTACTGGGAGCATTAGCGCTTTACCGACTCTTTGTAAAACGCCGAACAGCTTTTTGAACATTATGGTCACTTCCTTTCATTATTCACATTTTCAGTAAAACAGATGCCAAAAAAGGCATGAGCAACACAGCATAAAGGTTGTTATCTAACGCTAAGGTTAGATTACCCCAAGATGGGGACTAGCAACCAAAATACTGTAAATCACTCATGCCTGATCGAATCAGTTACACGCTTGGTATTCTGTTTTAATTAGGACACCGATATTGTAGCACCGTTTTTTTGTAGTGACAAGCTTTTTTTAAAAATATAAGAAAGTATTAGTTTCACTTTATACATTATCCTTATATTTCTCGATTCGTCTCCATATCCAATTCATCCTCTTTCTTCTGGGCAAGACGTTGCAAATGAACTGTCAAATAACTGACTTCTGCTGGATACACAGGAATTCGCACTCGGTTCTCAATAACCTTAGTTAATTGCCAAGCCAAGGTATACATTTCGGGATACTCTCGTTTCATAAGACCATCCAGCGTAGAAGTCTCCCGTACTGATTCCCCACGGCGCAGTCTTTCTAGGACAAATCGTAGATGAGTCACCAATCGCGAATAATCAAGTGAATCACGTGGAATTCGATATTCGAGATTATTCTCTACGATTCCGATCAAATCCCCAATCAATAGAGAATGCTGTCTGACCTCGGAGATTTGTCTATTACTCAGCGCGCTAACGATATGAAGTGCAACAAAACCCACCTCATCTACAGGCAATTCCACTCCCATGCCTTCATTAATCCGCTCAATCGCATACTCTGCCATTTTATACTCTTCAGGATAAATTTCCTTAGTCTCATACAAAAACGGATTGTGAATTGGGATATCTTGTTCATAACGTCGTATAGCAAATGAGATATGATCAGTGAGTGCAATATGAACATGCTCATTAAGTGGTTGACTACTGCTATGCATAATATATAACAAAATTTCATGTACAATCTCTATCAACTTCTCATCCACTTGGGGAAGAAGCTGTTTATATTGTTCCTGTTCTTCCTGGCTGCGGAGAATAAACATCTTCTCCACAGAAGATAGATTAATCCGATCATGCAATTTTCGATTAAACCCTATCCCTTTGCCAATCACTACAACCTCGGAATATTGGGGATGGTCCGCAATGATAACGTTGTTATTTAACACCTTTGCTACAGTTATGCTACTCATTTTTGCCACCTCTTTTATCTCTAAACACCTGACTTCCAAGCAGCAAAAGCAACATGAAACGGTACGATTAAAAACCTCTCGTTACCATCATATCATCAACATTCCGATATTAGAAGAACACTCTGCGTTCTATTTTACCCGGAAGGTTCGGCTGGAGAACTTGTATACCAACGTCACGGCAATAACCATATAAGCAATCGTTCCCGCAAGAACAACTAGCGTAAATAGTGACGATGCTTTTGGGAATCCGATACAAGCCACGCTTAGTCCCATTACAATGCTGTTGACGATAAAAAAGAACGGATTTTTCATATTTAGCTCCGTACTGTACGGTTGAAAAATATAATACATGAACAAATGGTGCACCGAAAAGAACAAGGAAAGACAAAGAATAGTTACCCAAAAGATCACCGCATCCATCAAACCCCAATCTGCACCAGAAAGAAGAAACAGCAGAGTACATGCTAAACATATGGCGAAAGCAGGAATAAGATTAAGGCCACTCAATTTAATAAGACGAATCTTAAAATTGTCCAGAATCGCAGCTTGTTCACGATAGAATCCATAGCGCAATAAGCTTAGATCGCAATTGTAAAACATCGCTTTGCATACTCGCTCACCTATCGAAGTATAGTTCATAATAAATACAAAAAAGGGAAGTCCACCAAGCAGATATGTTATAAACTTGGACGAAGTTTCTGGCGAAATAAGCATCATTAGGACAGCCACTATAAAGAGCACACCAATGATCGTTAAACGTCTCTGGATGGGTTGAATCAGCAAGCGTTTATGCCTGGAGAAAAAAATAGCATTCAGGTAAGCATAACCCGTCTTTCCTTGAAAAGCTTTCCCCTTAAGTTCTTCCGACGAAAAGTCCTTCTCCTTGGTCTGAACATCTGCCACCCTCGCTTCTTTCATCATCCGGTTCATGTCCAAGAGTGGATCATCTATCTTGGTAACGACATCTACAGCACTGCGATAGTTAGGATATTTCCCAATATACACAGCTGCAATTCCTCCAAGTACAACAATCACAAGACTCACTGGGACACTAAATCCTGTCGCATCATTTACAAAAGCATATCCTAGATAAAGGGGCACATAGGCAAGTAGACCACCTAGTCCAATCACCGACCATACCCAGCTCATCTTTTTAACTAACACAATTCCTTTTTTGTCAAAAAACCAAAGATTCAGCGCCTCGGTGACTATTCTCCAGGTCGTTAACAGTAGTGTGAGCCATACGCCATGCCAAAGTGGAGCTCCAAAAATTCCCGCAAACACGGTTAATGCTGGTACATAATATATAAAGAACGTTAGCCCTTTAAGTAAAAGCGTAGCATGCATATACTGTTTAGCCGGAATTCTCATCAGCTTCACACATATATATTTATCCCGTTTGGGCTCTAATATAAATACATTCGAAACTGCAGCCACTATAAAGCTCAGAATTATAAAGATATGTAAGAACAATGCATACTGCTCGGCGAGCGTTAATTCTTTGTGTATAAGAACAATTGGAAAATAGATCACAATTCCCAAATAGGCAAACTTATTTAAAAATCCCCACAGTACCTTCAGTACAACTACAATTCCAGCGAAGACCTGTTTTAGTGCAATGTTAGAGTAGATATCCCCTTTTAAAAGTTTGCCAAGAACAGGCAGCTTTTTGAAATAGTAAATCAACCGATTGGCTCCGGACGAGCCTCTGATCCTCTGGATGCTGCGAAGTGTACTAATCATTGTTACCATCCTGAAGTAAAGCTATAATCTGCTCCTCAAACTCCGGGCTTTGTAGGGTCTCACGTGGAATTTCTTGAAGGGTTCCATGATTTAGAATAACCAACTCATCGCATAAATCGGCGGCCAATTGTAAAATATGTGTAGAAAAAATAATGATGTGATCCTCCTTCATCTCACGCAGTAGCTTCTTGATCTCAAGCGCCACAACAACATCAAAAGAGGTTAAAGGCTCATCCAGTAAAATCAATGGTGGGCGAGTAATGATAAAGCAAAGCATTTGAATTTTATTCTTCATCCCGTGGGAATAACCCTTAATCAGTCGGTGTCGATCTTCTTCCTCAAACTTAATAATGGAAAAATAATCTTCAATGCTTTTATACGGATCGATCTTCTCACGGTTAATGTCCATATAAAACTTTACGAACTCATAACCTGTCAGAAACTCAGGTAAAATGGGTAGGGAAAATACATATCCGATGTCCTCATCACGAAGCGGACGGGCACTATCCTTCTCACCAATAAAAGCAGCTCCGCTATCCATTTGGATCTCACCACTCAAACAATTGAAAAGTGTGGTTTTACCTGCTCCATTCCGTCCGAGTAGCCCGTAGATCTTCCCTCTTTCAAAGGTGAAATCCGCATCTTTAATCACCTGTTTACCATCGAAGCTTTTATGGATATGATCTAAAATTAGTTGCACGCTCGCGCACCTCTCCTATTCTATAGCAAAGACCCAAAACATAGAGTAAGCCCGGTAGCAATCACCGAGCTTACCTTAAGTTAAATCATTCTATAATAGTTATTGCTTTAACTAGTCTTCAGGTTGCTCAGCCACAGAAGTTGAAGCTTTGCTCGCTCCCCCCGATGCTGCTGGAGGTTGTATGGAGGTCACGGGTGTGACTGGAACAGCCTTGCTTCCAGTTGACCCTGAGGATCTAGTCGTCAGCCCTTTGATCAGGGCCTCTACGTCAATCCCAGAGACGCTCTTCAGCATCTCAGGAGCCGTAGACATCAACTGAGTTACATAGTTGCTGACACGTGCCGCACCTTCACCATTACCGGTATCTACAACGGTAAGCTTATCAATGGATGCCAGCGGCTTCGCGATTTGGCCAGCCAATTCAGGCAGCATTTTGACGATAATATCGAGCACCGCTGCTTCGCCGAATTTCTGGAAGGCTTCCGCCAGCTTCTCTTTGGCTTCTGCTTCCGCTAGACCCCGCAACCGGATAACTTCGGCATCCGCTGTACCTTTAGCCAGCTCTGCATCCGCCATCGCTTGACCTTCAAGGCGCTTCTGCTCCGCCGTAGCTTTTGCCTGCGTCTCGATACTGTATTGCAAGGCATCCGCCTCGCGCATTCTCTTCGCCTTATCAGCTTCCGCCGCTTGTTCTACTGCGTAACGATCTGCTTCCGCTTTTTTCTTCACTTCTGCGTCGTACTGCTTCTCGCGAACTTGAATTTCTTTCGCTTGCAGATCGATTTCACGTTCCTTGCGTACCAGCTCAACCTTCATCTGCTCTTCAACCACGGTCTGCTTCGCACGTGCCTCTTGAATATGGTAAGCCTGATCGGCTTCCGCCTTCGCTGTATCCTGATCCCGTTTAAACGCTGCCACCTTAAGCTGGTTATCCTTAGAGGCTTCGGCGATATTTGTATCCCTCAGCAGCTCTGCTTTTTGTCCCTGCTCTTCAGCGTTCGCCTTTTGAATTCTCGCATCCCGTAAAGCTTCCGCTTCAGCGATCTCTGCATCCCGCTTCACCGCAGCAATCCGCGGCTTACCTAATGCTTCCAGGTATCCATGTTTGTCTCGTACATCCTTGATGGTGAAGGATACAATCTGCAGACCCATTTTCTTAAGATCACGTGCCGCCACACCTTGAACCTCTTGCGCAAAACGGTCACGGTTACGGTATACTTCCTCCACAGTCATGGAACCGAGTATTGCACGTAAGTGCCCCTCAAGGACCTCTTGGGCTTCACTCTTCAGCGCCTCAATAGGTTTCCCCATGAACTGCTCAGCGGCTGTTGCCACGTCTTCAGTGGAACTGCCCACCTTAATAATCGCAACCCCGTCAGCAATTACCGGTACACCTTGCTCGGTGTATACTTCTGGAGTCGTCACATCGAGTTTATGAGAAAGGAGTGACATAAATTCAGCCTTCTGAAATACTGGGAGGATAAACGCTCCGCCCCCACGCACAATTTTTATTTTACGTCCAGATCCATCGTCGGAAATATGATTGTTCCCTAAAAAAGAACCGGTTACGATCATCCCTTCATCCGGTCCTACTGTTTTGTAACGTGCCCAGAATGCGATTCCAAGCACAAACAGAACAGCGACGACAACAGCAGGAATTAACAAATAATCAGGAATACCGAACATTAAAGATCCTCCCCTTTTCTCTCTTCAAATTCTGATACCTCTGCAACGCCATCTCTAACTTCCACTACAACAACCTTAACGCCTGCCGGGAGAAGCTCATGATCAAAGCTTGCTGCCGTATGCAAACTATTGCCAGCACCAAACTTCACCATAATTTCACCATATCCTTTAGCAGGAACTGGAACTGTGACTTCCCCAATTTTGCCGGGCAGTTCACTCATTGAGAAACCATTCGACATTTCGCTTTTGTCCATGGGCTTAACCACCCCTAGATACATAAGTACTCCCAAAAAAGCGGCGGCTAACAAAGACAAAGCAATGATCGCCCCAGCTTCCAGAGCGCTGTACCGGGTTAGAAGAATGCCCGCTCCGCCGAACACGGTTATTCCTCCTGCCAGTACGGTGGGATTCAGAAAATCTACGGATACGAAATCAAAGACTCCATGCAAAGCATCTCCGATCACATCACCCACCAGGACGCTGACTATGGCAAATATGACGCCTAGCGCCAAGCAGCCTAAATACAGCGTTTGCATATTTACTTCCTCCTGTCTTCATTCAGGACTGTCATATTACTTTAAACGAATAAAGTAGGCCATTGGTTTCACAAACTTTGGATATTCACCCACAAAAGTTCCATTCTGAGGATAAACGTACGAAAAATACAGTCAGCAGCAGCGGAGTTCGGGAACGATGTCGAGGAGTAAGCCACAGTGGAGCATAAACGCAAAGAAGCGACTCATCCATTACAGGAGAATCGCTTCTTTGGCTTTCAATTACGTCTTCTAGAATAAAGACAGATAGTCTCTTTCGTAGAAGAATTTACTTACAAAGCCATTTTATAAATTTCAACAACATCCTCACGGTCAAGCTTGCGGAAATTACCAAACGGTCCGAAACGAACCGCCTTATCAGCCATACTGCCGATCTCACTGTCATCAATATCATAATCAGCGAGTGTCTTTGGTGCGCCAATGGAATCCCAGAAGCTACGCAGCGCTGCAATTCCTTCCAGCCCTATTTCCTTATCGTTCTTGCCCGCAGGATCAACTCCAAACACGTTTACAGCAAGCTTGCGGAAACGGGCAGGATCAGTATCGATATTATATTTCATCCATTGCGGGAACAGAATGGCCAGTCCTCCACCGTGTGGAATGTCGTATACAGCTGATACTGCGTGCTCGATGTTGTGGGTCGCCCAATCTCCTGCAAAACCCATGCTAACCATACCGTTAAGCGCCATTGTACCGCAGTACATGATCGTCTCACGCAATTCGTAATTATTCAAATCTTCAATAAGCTTTGGTGCGGTTTCGATCACAGTACGTAGCAAAGTCTCACAGAAGCCGTCTTGTACCGGTGTGTTGGTGTCGTTATGGAAATAGTGCTCCAGAACATGAGACATGATATCCACCATGCCGTAGACCGTCTGATCACGTGGCAGAGTGAAGGTGTTCTCTGGGTCAAGAATCGAGAATGCCGGGAATGCATGAATACTACCCCAGCCCATTTTTTCCTTGGTCACTTCGTTGGTGATTACAGAGCCGCTATTCATTTCTGATCCTGTAGCTGCCATCGTCAGCACTGTACCGAGTGGGAGAGCATCTTGAGCAGCTGCCTTACGTTCAACAAAGTCCCACATGTCACCTTCATATTTCGCCCCAACAGCAACTGCTTTAGCGCAGTCCAACACGCTACCGCCGCCTACAGCGAGGATGAGGTCGATATTATGCTCGTGACACAGCTCTACACCTTTATGTACGGTGGAAAGGCGTGGATTCGGCTCTACACCTGAGAGTTCAGTAACCACAGCATCTATTGCGCTCAGCTCAGCCATTACCTTATCGTACAGACCGCTACGCTTGATACTACCGCCACCGTACATCAACAGTACATTCTTGCCGTACTTAGGAACCTCAGTCCTCAACGCTTCCAGCGTACCCTGTCCAAAGATCAACTTGGTAGGATTATAAAAATCAAAATTGCGCATATGTGTAAACCTCCATTAGTTTATTTCAGAATGTTTTGCTCACTCGTATTATAAACCTCTGAATAGCCGCATTCAAATGGATTAGCATCAAGCCACATAAAATAGGGGATGTCCTTAAGCCTACAGACTTGAGGACATCCCCTTTCCAAACTTTAGATCGCGCCGAAGCTCTTCACGAAACGACGGAAAGCAGCTTGCCCTTCCGGAGTCCGTTTATAGACACCCGCATGTTCAAGAATATGTGTAAACTTGATGCCGACTTCGTTCTGTACAATCTTGACGGCTTCTTCATGCTGTAATGCCGTTCCGAAACGCTCTACAAGCTCCTGAACCCAAGCAGCGTGCTGCGCAAGTGGATGATTCGGATTATTCTTCAGCGCTTCTAATAGCGCTTGATCTCCTGCAAGGATGCTCGTAATAGAATCGAGCTCTTCCTTCAGACGCCCTGGCAGAATTGCGAGTCCCATAACCTCAATCAAGCCGATATTTTCTTTCTTGATATGGTGCATCTCCCGATGGGGATGGAAAATCCCTTCAGGATATTGCTCGTTAGTCCGGTTGTTACGCAGCACGAGATCCATCTCGAAGCTTCTATCTTCCGCCCGACGAACAATTGGAGTTACGGTATTATGAGGCTGCACTTCACCATCAACTTCGCTGAACGCCAACACTTCTGCTTCAGGATCACTATACGCCTTCCAAGCTTCATAAAGTGCATTGCCACACTCCAGCAATACCGCTGGATCTACACCATTCAAACGTAATACGGACATAGGCCATTTTACGATATTAATGCTGACACCCGGATAAGATGCATGCGTGAAGATATCTTCCTTAGGCGCTTTCTGAATAGGGAAGGTATGACGTCCACCTTGAAAATGGTCATGCGTCAGAATCGATCCGCCAACAATCGGCAAGTCTGCATTCGAGCCAATAAAATAGTGCGGGAAAGATTCCACGAAGCCAAGCAGCCGCTTCAAGGTATCCTTGGTAAGCTTCATTGGCACATGATCATGATGGAATACAATACAGTGCTCATTGTAGTAAACATATGGCGAATACTGAAAGAGCCATTTCTCATTATTCAACTGAAGTGGAATGACACGCAGGTTCTGGCGCGGCGGATGATTAACCCGACCCGCGTACCCAACATTCTCGCGGCACAGCAGACATTTTGGATAGACCGGCGGCGGGAGCAAGCGGGCCATAGCAATTTCCTTCGGACTCTTCTCAGGCTTGGACAAATTGATTGTCATCTCGATGTCACCGTAAGGCGAATCTTGCAGCCAGTAGACATTCTTGGAAATCCGGTCCATCCGGATATAGTTGGAATCTATGCTTAATTTATAAAAGCGATCTGTAGCCGCGGAAATGCCTTTTTTAGCAGCTAAACGGTTGAACTCCGCATTTACGTCTGATGGACGGGCCATTACGAGTCCCATAATCTTGGCATCGAGCAAGTCACGGTAAGTATCGCTATTTTCTGGAATCAATCCGATTTCAAAACCATAATCAATCAGTGCATCCAGTGGAACCTGCGGACCTGTAAGTGGACTTTGATCGACCTCGCCAACGAACGGCTCACTAAATCCGAACTGATCTAGCAGCACATTACGGCTATATTCTTCATCTGATGGAGCAATGAGCTGCTCACGTAGTGCGAACAGAACTAGCTGCTCAATCGCATGTAAGGCTTTCAGGCCAGCAGGCGTAACCTTATTCTCGTTGTGCATTTTCAATTCTCCTTAAGTAAGGTCTCATGCTCTATTTAAGTTAAGCTATGCTAAAGCCCCTTATTCTCCGTACCCCTGCGGATTGGCAGAATGCCAGTTCCAGGCGCTTTGAATGATATTCTCTAAGTCAGCATGCTGAGGGTTCCATCCAAGGATAGAGCGTGCTTTATCGGAGGAAGCTACCAGTACTGCCGGATCTCCAGCACGGCGTTCTTGAATAACTACAGGAATTTCTAGTCCTGTGACTTTCTTCGCAGTTTCAATAACCTGTTTCACCGAGAAGCCAAGTCCATTTCCCAAGTTGAAAATATTACTGCTGCTTCCGCTACGCAGATAAGTTACTGCACGAACATGGGCGTCAGCCAGATCGCTAACATGAATGTAGTCGCGCACACAAGTACCGTCTTCTGTAGGATAGTCGTCTCCGAACACGGCGATGCTTTCCCGTTGCTTCAAAGCGGTTTGCAATACCAGCGGAACCAAATGACTTTCCGGACGATGGTCTTCACCAATTTTGCCACTAGCATGTGCACCTGCAGCATTAAAGTAACGAAGCGCTACATATTTGATACCCAGTACTTTATCAAACCAAGCCATCATGCGTTCCATAGTCAGCTTAGTTTCGCCATATACGTTTGCTGGCTCGGTACGGTCTGTTTCTTCAATCGGCACCTTTTCCGGTTCGCCGTAGGTTGCAGCTGTAGACGAGAATACGATTTTGTTCACGCCAGCTTTTTGCATAGCTTCCAAAAGGCATTGCGTGCCGTATACGTTGTTGTCATAATATTTCACAGGGTCCTTCATGCTTTCACCAACCAAAGAGCTTGCCGCAAAATGTATAACCGCATCAATCTCATTCTCAGCGAACAGCTTACCCAGCAGTTCCTTATCACGCAGATCGCCTTCGTACAGCTTGCCACCCAGTAGCGCCTCACGATGCCCTGTTAGCAGATTGTCGATGACTACCACTTCTTCGCCGCGATCCAACAGCTCTGCTACAGTATGAGATCCAATATACCCTGCTCCACCTGTTACTAAAATTGCCATCTGATTACACTCCCTTCAATTCTTGGACACCATTACCGATGCCGCAAACATAGAACTCACCAACCAAACCAGATCGTGTGGTATATGCCTCGCTTACTTCACGAATGAAACGTTCTACATCATCTTCATGTACCAAGGATACAGTACAGCCACCGAAACCTGCACCAGTCATACGGGAACCGAGTGTACCGGGAATACGCTGTGCTTCTTCAACCATAATATCTAGCTCATCACAGCTAACTTCATACAAATCACGCAAGGAAGTATGTGAGTCATTCATGAACTGTCCAAACTGCTTCAGATCATTGTTCTTTAAGACCTCAACGGATTCTAGTACACGTTGATTCTCTTCCACAACATGGCGAGCGCGGCGTCTAACAATTTCATCTGTGATTTTTTCTTGATGTGCTTCAAATTGTTCACGATTGAGCTGTGCCAGATAAGCTAGTGAAGGAACTTCTTTTTGCAAAATAGACAAGGCCTCATCACACTGCTGACGACGTTCATTGTACTTGGAATCTACAAGTCCTCTGCGTTTGTTCGTGTTGCCGATAACCAGTTTGTAAGCACCCGTGATGAAAGGTACCAGATTATATTCAAGCGTATCACACATTAATAGGATTGCATGATCTCGTTTGCCATTAGCAACTGCGAACTGATCCATAATTCCGGAGTTTACACCTACGTACTGGTTCTCAGCACGCTGAGACAAGAGTGCAATCTCAACGGTATCCGTGTCTCCGCCTTCGAGAGTTAGAAAAGCATAAGCAGTCACGACTTCAAGAGAAGCTGATGAGGACAAGCCTGCGCCATTCGGAATATCACCATGGAACAGCATATCGTAACCTTTAGATACTGGGGTTTTCTTCTTCTCCAATTCAACCATTACTCCAACCGGATAGTCGATCCATTCCCCAGTTTTGGCCTTACCAATTTCACTATAATCAATAGATGCTTCATAAGGAAAATTAGTAGATGCAAAATTCACTTTGCTGTCACTGCGTGGACGCACAATCAAAGTTGTTCCGAATTCCAAAGCTGCCGGCAGCACGTATCCACCGTTATAATCCAAGTGCTCTCCGATGAGATTAACACGGCCTGGTGCATAAAATACTTGAGCTTCTTGCTCGCTCACCCCGTACTTTTCGATGAATTTCTTTTTAAGTTCCTGTGTGCTCATTAATGCCACTCCATCCTTTCGCTGCTTCAGCCAGTGGGAATTAGTAAAGCGTTCTTTATGTATTCATTATAATAGAATCAGTCATCCTCTGATAATGCAATCATGTGTGTAATGTATGGATAAATGTGACTTCCCATAATATAATAATTACACAAATAATTGATACACCCTAAACTATAAGCCATAAAATGACAATAACACAAGAAAGGCTGTCTCAAATGGAGCATACTTATTCCGTAGGATCTAATCCCGTGTATTACGATAAACAAAATCTCCATGTACTGTTTGCTGGTCAGAGTCAGACGATTCCTATGCATCAAGCTGGCCCTAAAATTTACGATTATTATTTACTTCACTTTATAGAGTCTGGCTCAGGTGTTTTCCGTACTGAACATCATCAATATGCACTGGGAAAAGGTGACTGCTTCCTTATTCATCCAGGACAGCTGGTCAGTTATATTTCGGATAAAAATCAGCCCTGGTGCTATCGCTGGGCAGCTTTTACTGGGAGTGAGGCTGATAGCCTTGTGCTGCAGACAGGCTTTACACCTCAAAAACCTGTGGTGACTACAACGGGTGATAGCGTCATCCCAGGTGCCCTATCCAATATCATGCAAGCCTTCAAAGCAAACAAAGAAAGTGCCCACCTAACTTCTCTAGGGTATCTTTATCTCATAGTAGGTGAAGCTGCAGATTTACTCTCTTCTTTCTCCCGTCTTCCTGGAGCTGAATCGCAGGTTAAGCGTACTGTAAAGCAAATGATCCACTACATGGCCTCCCAATATGCTCATCCAGTATCCATTGAACAAATGTGTGATACTCTTGGCTATAACCGGGCCTATCTATCCCGTGTATTTAAGCAGGAGACCGGATTATCTCCGGTAACATACTTGCTAAAGCTGCGCATTGAAAAGTCCAGACAGCTGCTGCGTGAACGACCCGAGCTGTCCGTTGAACAGGTAGCAGCATCCGTGGGGCTCACCGATGCTTTATACTTCTCACGCCAATTCAAACGGTTTTGTGCTCAGTCACCCACCGCTTACCGTCTCACAACGACCAGACATGTAAAGAAAACAGATCGGTAATGGAAGGTAGCGCAAAAGGGATTCACATATTAGACAAGTCCAATATGTGAATCCCTTTGCTAAGCTAACTTTCATATAGACTCAGATATTCGGGGTAAGCACGAAGATGTATCTCTTTTGCCCTTTTCTGAGCCATTTCCTTCAGTTCTGACACATGCTCCGCATCAACATAGTCAGCGAGAACATCAATCACATCATCAAGGAGCTTCGCTCTAAAATAAAACTCCATCCGTTCCAATATTGCATGGCCTGCTAAATCAATAACCAGGTCTCTACAATAACCCCAATCCTTTGATTTATAGATCGGCCATAGAAGTACGGAGTAATCCATTGCAGCATCTCCAAATACCGTTAAGTCATCCCAATCAATAATCCAATAATCATTACTATCATCGACTAAGACATTCTGCCAATTTATATCATTGTGGACAATGTCGGTCGCCTTTCTCTGAAAAGAAGGGTGCTGACTAACCATTATTCGCAATGCCTCCACTTCCGTATCGAACCAATCTAAAGTGTCCTCCGTTACGAAGTCCAGCAAATGCTTTTCCGCTCTAATGATTTGTAAATCTTCTTCAAATCGAGTGATATATTCGTCAGTAAATGCGGCGGCATAGTTGTAGTCCTTAGCCTCACTTGCAACTGCCATCCTAATCTCAGTATCCGCATGTAATTGATGAAGGGACTTCAGAACCTTCTCAATCACTGGCAGTGGTTCAGAAATGGAGCTTAATGGTTTACCTTCGATAAAATCAAATACTAAACCATAAGAATAACCAGGCGTTATTTCTTGTGAAATCTCCCTAATCAACCGTGGTGCCATGTAATTATAAGTCAAATGTTCACTGATCTTAACCCACTGTTTAAGTCCTGCTGCTTTTTGTTCTTGCGAAAGTTTTAGATGACGAACAGTTTGACCATCTGTTATGCGATAAGACTGGTTAACAAACCCACCAGGGTTCCAAATATATTTAGCCTCAATCTTCGAGCTATTTAACTCTAAAGATTGCGAGTTGGCTTCAGTCCACTCTTTCACCCTGTTTTCATCATGATGCAAATCCACTGATGCATCTCATCCCTTCACCCACGTCTTCATCAAGTTCCATTCTCCGTTTGAAGAATAGTCTCAATGCGATCCAATTCTGCCATAATCCTAATGAGATTATCCCTTCTAACCAAGCAGATCCTTTACACTGCCGAGTACTTTCCCAATCCGATCTGTAATCAGAAGATCAGCTTGATCATCAAAAGGTGTCGGGTCGCCATTCAGCAGCACCGTACGTTTGCCCCGGAAATAAGTGACTAGACTAGCCGCAGGCTGGACCGTAAGAGAGGTTCCACCAATCATAAGCATATCTGCAGCCGCTATCGCTTCGACAGAACTCACCAGCACCGAGTGGTCCAATTCTTCTTCATATAGCACAACATCCGGCTTAATAATGCCACCACATTCGGGGCAGCGAGGGACGATCTCAGTGATACCTAAGAGCTGCTCCAGCCCGTAATAACGTGAGCAGCCCATGCAATAGTTACGATGAATGGAACCATGCAGCTCAAGTACCTTTTGGCTACCCGCCAGCTGGTGTAGGCCATCAATATTTTGCGTAATAACAGCCTTAAGCTTGCCCTGCCGTTCCAATTCTGCAAGCAGCAGATGTGCGCCATTCGGACGAGCATCGGGATGAATCATTTTACTGCGGTAAAAATCAAAAAAAATGTCCGGTGAGGACATAAAAAAGGTTCGGCTCAGCATCACTTCAGGCGGATAAGGTGAATTGTGCTGAGTCTGGTATAATCCTGCTGCCGAGCGGAAATCCGGGATCCCGCTCTCTGTTGATGTACCTGCCCCTCCGAAAAAAACGATATTGTCACAGTCTTTAATCCAAGAAGCAAGTGTCTGCAATTGATCCATGTGTTGTAGCACATCCTTTCCATTATATGCGATCAGTAAGTGATCCTTAGCTCATTAAAGCTAGAAATAATCACATCTGCATCAATCAAGTGATTTCCATCACCCATGTTTGAGATTCCAACGGCAAGGCGTAAGCCTGCACCTTTACCCAATTGCATATCTGCATTACTGTCACCAATAATAATCGTCACTTCAGGAGACAGCCCCAGCTCCCGGCAGGCTAATTCAGCCATTTCAGGTGCGGGTTTTCCGTTTAATACTCTGTCTCTTGTAACTACCGAATGGAAATAATGAGCAATACCAAGCCAATCCAGATGCTCCTGAGTGGTCTTTGCGCCATCTGAGGTAACCACCCCTAGCTTGAGTGATGCAGCCGCGCACTGTTCCAGAAAAGGAAGAAGCCCTTCTAGAGGCTGTGCCGTGCGGCGTTTGCGTAATTCATACATAGCGTCCTTAGCTATACTCTTAACGCGGGTCAATGCTTCATTCCAAGGAACACCCGCAGCATACAGCTGCCATGCAAGCACACCATAACTTTCTTCTTCTGTAGCCATGGTAAGCGGCCCTGCTGGATCATAACCAATCAACTTTCCTGCAGCATCATGCTGGGTACCTAGCACTTTACTCCGATCCACGATAAAATCGGTTCCCATAATCGCAAGCTGATTTTCCATTCCACACAGTACAAGCTCGGCCCAATTCCCCCAAGTGGCTAATAGATCCAATAACGTACCATCTTTGTCGAATAGTATTCCTGAACAGGGAATGCAGTCATCGTTAATCTGTAATTCTGGCATAAATATCCTCCCTTTGTTGGAAAGACCAAAGACTACCTGAGATTCCCAAGCCAATCCAACATGGCTCGCACAGTGTCATTTTGCTGTTCTTCTTCGGAGATGGTTGCTTTCCCGTCTCCTTTTTGTGGTCCATAACTTCCAAACTGAGCGTGATTTCCACCGACGATTGAACTATAAACCGTATTATCTGGCAAATAAGAACGTCCTTTGTTGTAGCTGTCTCTGTCAATAACCTGATCCTCTGTACCCACTACAGACAATACTGACAAAGTAGTCTCTCGTAGACTACCTTTTTCATCTGGATAAGAAGCCAGGAAAAACACACCTTCCAGCTGGTCCGTATGCTCAATCGCATAACGTGACGCCATGACACCCCCAAGCGAATGCCCACCTAGAACAAAAGATTGCTTTGGATGCACACGAATAATCTCTTCTGCGGCATCACCCTTTGTTACTGCTAAATTAAGCGGCATTTTGGCGATGTAGAAAGGATGTCCCGCAGCAGCAATGCCCTTCGCAAGTGGGGAGTAAGCTTCTGGTTTCACCAGAGCTCCAGGGTAAAATATGATAGAGGCCCCCTTAGTAATGGAGGGTTCAAACGAAATCCAGTTTTCATTCTGTTCGACTGTAACTCCACCGCTTGAAATCAGTGCAGTTTCGGCTTCTTCAGCCGGTGCATACGGAGTTAAATATTTCCACAGCAGCAATCCGGCTACAACAAGAATAATTAATACAATTAAACCAATACGACGCTTAGTTATTCTTTTCTTCAACATGCTCCACTCCCGGATGTTACTGCATATAAGAAAATTATAGTAGAAACCCACTATTCTAACAACCTTCAACACATCGCCACATTTGGCACATATGACAGCGCTTTCACTAGTGAGTTAATTCACAATTCAATTGAAGAAAATCTTGTATTTTAAAATTAAAGCATCAAGCATCTTTGGGGGGAAGTCATGGTAGGGGAAAACTCGCTAGACACGCCTGGAAAGACCTTTTTTCTAAATATACGTTTTGTTCTCATTGTCACTGTATTCGTTGGAAACGCCATAGAACCACTGATAGGCTCCATGAGCAGCTTGCATAGCTTATATATGTGGATCTTCAGCTTTCATATGCCGCTCTTCGTGCTCGTTACGGGCTATTTTGCTAATAAACACCTTACTGGTACACAAGGCCGTCGCTTGATCATGCAAATCGGATTGCAGTACATTATTTTCCAAAGCCTCTACTCTGTGCTAGACGCCACCATATATCAGGTACAGGGTATCCATCATTCCTTTTTCGCCCCCTATTTGCTCTTATGGTTTCTGGCAAGTCATGCCTTCTGGCGTATACTTATGATCGGGATGCGTAAATGGGCGCCCGCCACTCAATTCATTTTTGCTGTCGCCGCTGGAGTTTCCGTTGGATACCTACAGCTTGATGGCGTATGGTTCAGCATTAGCCGCACTTTTGTATACCTGCCATTCTTCGTATTAGGTTATCATTTTTCGTTCCAGTCCTTTTCTCGCTTTTTTCAAAAATGGATTAAAATTACCGCTGCCGCAGTCTCCATCCTTCTATTCCTTCTGTTTGCATCTTGGGGATCAGAGTTGCCGATAGGCTGGCTTTACGGAAGTATGACCTACATGCAGCTTGGGCTTCAAGAATGGTACGCAGGAATTTATCGTCTGGGCATTTACGGGCTACAAATCACCGCTGCACTAGCGTTTATGGGGTGGATTCCTTACTCGCTTAGCCGGCTGACTGACTGGGGCTCCCGTACGTTATATGTTTTTCTACTTCACGGATTTATCGTTCGTTTTGCCGCTGTTTCTGGCCTGTACTCTTATATCAACCATTCTATAGGTGCCATGTTATTGGTGCTTTCGGCAATCTTACTGACCATTCTCTTAGCCCAACCAAGTGTAAAACGGCTGATGCATCCTATTATTGAGCCCCCCATTGGCTGGATGATCACCCTGCAGCGTGTTGCCTTAAGGCGCTCATTATAAGGTGGCCTATCCCCTAGTGGATAGGTTTTTTTATACTATTTAAGATCGGTCTCCTAATGAGAAACTTCACATTGTCCGGTAGAAAAAACGTGCTCTTTGTGATAGACTCACTAATAACAATGACTTCTCCGTTCATTATAGGCGGGAACCGTTTATACCAAAACAGCGGCATTTTTTATAGAATCGGCTTCGCCCTTCTTCTTCAGGAAGCTCGTCCCCGTTCATTCTATAAACCGTATATACGCAGGTCTTTGGAGTTCATTGCGTTAATGCGACACTATATTTCATTGCAATTTATTTAGGGGGGAAATGTCAATATGGCAGCTAAGAAAATGCGTTCAGACATGATTAAAAAAGGCTTTGACCGTGCTCCACACCGTAGTCTCCTGCGTGCAGCCGGAGTAAAAGAAGAAGATTTCGGAAAGCCGTTTATTGCGGTCTGCAATTCCTATATTGATATTGTTCCAGGTCATGTGCATCTTCAAGAGTTCGGTAAGATCGTTAAGGAAGCGATTCGTGAAGCTGGCGGCGTTCCTTTTGAATTCAATACGATCGGCGTTGATGACGGTATCGCAATGGGACATATCGGCATGCGTTATTCCCTACCAAGCCGCGAGATCATCGCTGACGCCTTGGAAACTGTCGTTTCCGCGCATTGGTTTGATGGCATGGTCTGCATCCCTAACTGCGATAAAATCACACCGGGAATGATGATGGGCGCACTGCGTGTCAACATCCCAACCATGTTCGTAAGTGGTGGTCCAATGAAAGCCGGCGTAGACAGTAAAGGTAAAAAGCTCTCCCTTACCTCCGTATTCGAGGGCGTAGGTGCTCACCAAGTCGGAAAAATCAATGATGCTGAGTTGCTTGAATTAGAACAATTCGGTTGTCCTACCTGTGGATCTTGTTCAGGAATGTTCACTGCCAACTCCATGAACTGTCTGGCAGAGGCACTTGGACTGGCATTGCCAGGTAACGGTACCATCCTAGCTGTAGCTGATGAGCGCAGAGAATTTGTACGCAGATCCGCTACTCAACTGATGGAATTGATTAAGTTGGACCTTAAACCAAGAGATATCGTAACTAAAGAATCACTCGATAACGCTTTTGCACTGGATATGGCAATGGGCGGCTCCACCAATACGGTGCTACACACCCTTGCACTGGCTCAAGAAGCTGGTATCGATTATCCGCTTGAACGTATTAACGAAGTGGCTAACCGTGTTCCTTATTTGGCGAAGCTGGCTCCAGCATCCGATATTTTCATTGAAGATGTGGACCGCGCAGGCGGCGTTAGTGCCGTCTTGAATGAACTGCTGAAGAAACCAGGTGCTCTGTACGGAGACTGCATGACGGTTACCGGCAAAACATTAGCCGAGAACGTAATCGGACATGAGATCCAAGATACTTCCGTTATTCATAAGATCGATAACCCTTACTCCGAAAGGGGCGGTCTTGCCGTCCTTTACGGCAACCTCGCTCCTGAAGGTTCCATCATTAAAGTAGGTGCAGTAGATGCTTCTGTTGGCGGATATCACAAAGGTCCTGCGATCTGCTTTGATTCCCAAGAATCCGCACTCGAAGGTATCGCTAACGGTAAGGTTAAAGAAGGCCATGTAGTCGTTATCCGTTATGAGGGTCCAAAGGGTGGACCGGGAATGCCGGAAATGCTAGCTCCTACTTCGCAAATCGTCGGGATGGGTCTTGGTGCTAAGGTTGGTCTGATTACAGACGGACGTTTCTCGGGGGCTTCCCGCGGAATTAGCATCGGTCACATTTCTCCGGAGGCTGCTGAAGGCGGCCCGATCGCTTTTGTTGAAGATGGAGACATCATTGAACTCGACCTCAACAATCGTAAGATTGAACTGCTGGTTGACGAAGAAGTATTGGCGGTTCGCCGTACGGGCTGGAAAGAGTTTGAGCCTAAAGTTAAGACTGGCTACCTGGCTCGCTATTCCAAAATGGTTACCAATGCAAGTAACGGTGCAGTACTGAAGATTTAATTAGCATAATCAAATTCTAGTTGTTCCTAGCATACATGAGCAGTCCACCTTAGATCATCTATGGTCGGACTGCTCTTTTATTGGGCACAAGAAAAAATGCCCCACAATCCATTTCTGGTTTGTGAGGCATCTATATTACGGCTCATTATATAAGACTTAATAATATCATGAATCAATTCGTTACTGTTGCTCCTGGTAATTCCACTTCTGTATGTGAATCGTTAAGTGACAATGCTTCCTCTTGCTGCGGTTTACGTTTCCTTACCGACCTTTCATCATGAGGCAGTTGCTGATTCATCTTCTTGAGTAATTCTGAGACAGGCATCAGGATTAGCTTCGGTACAAGAACCTCACTACGCTCCTTGAGCCTAGCACCCCCATCTGGATGAATCACACTTAACAGGATCTTTAAGTAAAACTTGGTGGAACGTGCGAAAATGCCATCGGGCAAATCATGTACACTAAAGCCGAATTTCTCTGGCCCACGGTTAATCATACTAACCCCATAAAGTGCTTTGGCTTGCGCGAGGTTTACGTCTTTGGCAATAACTTCAGCCAGCATTGGTAACCCTTTCTCCATTCTGCGAATCATTCGAATCGCAAGTTGAGCAGAAGAACGAGAATGAATACCTAATTCGAATAATTGCCTGTTATCAATATGCAGCTCAATGACTTTATCACCTTTACTCAACAGGGTTCCATCACCGAGTTCAACAGGCTCTCCCTTATATTTACGCATTCGAAAATGCATGAAAGGATCAGCTGGGTTAATCGTCTTGAGCTGGAACATTACTTGAAATACCTGCTCCCAAGCTAACCAGAGTCCTACTATTACTCGCTTACCAAAGGATAAGTGCCGAATGGGCGACTTCTCCATCTTGATCATGTCGTCAACCCGAATGCTGCGAAGTCCCCTTCTTTGGGCTTCTTGCAGTGTTAGTTCAAGGGCTACCAGCATATTCTCGGGTGCATCCGGATCGGCACCTAGCGTTGTGCCACTATCATGCAGCAGCATCACTTCGCCGGGATTTAGTCGAGCTAGCATTTTCTCGGTAAGCCGCTGCGCACCAAGCTTCTCACGCCAATCTCCAAACATTACCGACCATAGAACAATTTCAACTTGGCGACGTTTGGAAATATCGAACAAATTGACAATTCCCCAAGGCGGACGATAATAAGTACTACGCTCGCCTATTATGTTGTAGATAATATCATTCGTGTGCTGAATCTGCCGCCGAACGGTTGCGGGCCGCATGAGCCAGTTCGTCTTGTGAACATAATTATGAATTCCAATAAGATGTCCCTCTTCATGTATCCGCCTAATAAGCTCCGGATAACGTTCAGCGTTAGATCCTACTACAAAAAAGGTTGCTTTTGCATCATACTTCTTCAATAAATCCAGGAGTAACGGTGTAAATCGAGGGTCAGGTCCATCATCAAAGGTCAACGCGAACTCATTGCGCCCAGTTCCTTTACGAAAGACACGGTAACCAAAAATGCGGCTAATCATACCCGGGATAAAAGCATAAAAAGATGAGATATAAAATAACCAGAGCAGCAAAGTCTGCATATGAATTCCTCGCTTTTCCAGAGTTGACTTTGGCTCGCCTTACGTCTGCAAGCAGATACGGCCAAGTGAAGTTAGATAAAAAATACGTTACCCCCTATTTTAACACATGTATCAAAGAAATAGACGGTTTTTACGTAAAATCATGTACAATGTATTCAAGCTGACCTATCAACTTATTTAAAAAGGGAGATGTTTATATCTATGCTGCCGTTATACAAAAAATATTGGCGCACGTTCTTCGACATTGGATTAATTGTCCTCACGGTCTATCTGGTTATGTTCGCCTTCAGTAAATTGTATCAATTAGCTGCACCTGTATTCCTATCTTTTTTTGTATTTTTGCTTATTGAACCGCTTGCCCGTTTCTTGAACCGACGGGGGCTTGCCAAACCATTCGCTTCGGCGATTTCAGTGCTTCTGTTCCTAATCATTCTTCTAGGTACGTTATTTGGCGCTGGGCTATTAATCACTATCCAAGCGCTTCACTTTCAAGATAATCTTCCTAAGTATACATATGTGGTACAACAACATTTCGTGGAATCCACAACCTACCTTCAGCAAAAAATCGAAAGCTTGCCGCCGGATATTACCGACAAAGTGAATGGCTACTTTAAAAATGCCACGAATGTTCTTACTGGATGGCTTGTTATTTCTCTAAAATATATGGTCGGTGTGCTCGGATCCTTTTCCTCCTTCATGGCTAATTTTGGGATCGCCATTATTTTAGCATTTTTCCTTAGTATGGAGATTAAAGATTGGCGCAAGATTGCCCATGACAAAATGCCAAAAACATTTAAAACTGCTTATGCCTTTTTGCAGGGCAATGTCTTTAAAGCCATCGGCTCTTATTTAAAAGCTCAGCTTATTCTGATCAGCATTACCTTTGTTATCGTACTGGTTGGCTTATTCATACTAAGGACCGGTAACGAAATCACTATGGCGCTTATCTGTGCTGTATTTGATGTCTTGCCACTCCTTGGTGTAACGACGATTTTAGTCCCTTGGATCATCTATCTGTTCATTGTTGGCAATACCTCTTTAGCAATCGGTTTAATCGTACTCCTGGCGATTGTACTGATTGTAAGACAGCTGCTTGAACCGAAGATTACCGGGAATTCGATTGGCGTATCGTCTGCTTTTCTAATGCTGTCCTTCGTCATTCTGTCCACATCCGCGTTCGGTATGGCCGGTCTGATCCTGTCGCCGATTCTGCTTATTCTGATTAAAGAACTAATTCAACAAGGATATCTTCAGAGCTGGATCTATTTGCCTCAAGAGGAGTTTATCGTTTCGCCCTTTGCTGCAAATGGCCCTTCATCTAAGGGCACGGCCACTGCTCCCCCTCCGGAGCCTCAAGCTTCTGTAGAAGACGATAATAAATCAAATATCTGACCGAATAGCTTAATGGCAAGATGTGGACTATCCGGAGCGACATTCTCCACAGCGACTGATACAGCATATCTCGGGTGATCCACCGGGCCGTAGCCGATAAACCATTGATTGTTACGTGCTACGCCCTTAACCAGCGTCTGCGCCGTCCCTGATTTACCTGCAACAGGCCAGTGTGTGCTTTGTAGACGGGTTCCGGTTCCTTCCGTCACAACTTTGCGCATCATGGACAGTAACTGGCGGGCTGTAGACTCAGAAATCCTTCCTGCTGAAGAAGGGGACAGATGTCCCGGCAGCTCCTCCAGCTTCTGCCCGTTCGCAAATGTGACTCGCTGCAGAATCCTTGGCGCCCTTACTTCCCCTCCATGCAGTAGCGTTACAATAAGATTAGCTGCTTGTAAGGGTGTGACTTGTACATCCCGCTGTCCAATTGCAGTCTGTACTCTGGCTCCCTTGTCATCTGGAAGTAAGGTAGTAAAGATGCTCCCCTTTTGCTCTCCGGATAGTGGTTTTAGAAGTGGAAACCCAAGCGTCTTTTCAGCTTGCCAGCTAATATCTCTACCGAGTCCTAGCGCCAGTGCAGTTGATTGAAGCTGAGCACCGCTTAAGCGCTCTGCCAGAGCAGCAAATACAGTATTACAGGACACGGCAAATCCTTGCGCCAGCGTAAGGGCCCCGTGTCCTTTTCCTGTTAGACAAGACAATCCATATTTCTCATATTGCCCTGAACAATAAAAAAGCTCATCAGCGGAAGTCACACCGGCTTCTAACGCCGCGGCAGCTGTAACGATTTTGAAGATCGATCCTGGAACGGCAGCCTGGAGTGCCCGGTTGTTCCACTCCCCTCCTTGCGGAGATATCTTCTCCGGGTTATAGAAGGGTAAAGATACCATGGCTTCAATATCTCCCGTCCTGGTGTCTAACACCACTACGGCTCCTTCCTTCATTCCGGATTTGAGCGCAAGCTCCTCAATTTCCTCCTGAAGTTTCTTATCAATCGTTGTATATAAAGACAGAGGGAAATAAGGATTTCCCGGAGCTTTAACTTGAATGGGACTGCCTGGAAGGCGATTCCCGCGCGCATCCACTTGAACATATGCTTCAGTGTGGCCTACCCCTTGAAGCAAAGGCTCTAATGTCTTCTCTAAACCGTCCGTTCCCGTCATAGGTATCCTAAGACCCGTCGTAGAAGCTTTAGCTCCACCATGCATGGTGGCTTCCGATAAATAACCTAGCCATTGCCGACCTGAAGAAATCCCTTCATATCTGCGTGCGAAAGGAAGCACGCCTACTCCGTCGATCCCCAGTGCACTCACTTCTTCTGCCTGTGCCTGAGACAACGCGAGTGGTCCTTTTCCCACTGAAGATGGCCATAGCAAAGGTTCTTTAAGTGAAGATCGCTTATTCAACAGTTGTTCATAACTGACATCCAGAATCTCTGCCAGTCGGTGCATGGATTTAGCTTCTTCATAAACAACCTTCGTCACAGATTTCTTAGCCATCTCCTCTTGTGGAAAAAATGCCGCCGTCCAAATGGTTTCCCCAGCAAGAGGCTCATTCTTGCGGTCATACAGACGTCCCCGACCGCTGTCCAGTACAGTCTCCCGTTCACTTTGAATTTCCGCCATCTTCGCAAGTGTATATTTTGTTCCAGGAACCGTCTGTTCCTTCATAATTAGTTGAACCCACGCCAGCCTAAGGATCAACACGGCTACAGCCGCAGATAAAATAAGAAGACCGCTGAATACACGCCGATGTTTGTTATTACGCAATGTCTTCCCTCCTGAATAGACTCCACACCAATTATGTCCTACCTACATCCATTAGAATCGCCATAAAATGTTCATTGCAACATCACAATCAATAATTTATTTTCCAAACAAAAACGCCTCCGGCGTCCTTATGCCGCTCAAAACAAAGAACCGCTTCTCTTAAAGGAATAAGCGGTTCATTAATTTAGTATTATGTTACGTCTACCCTACACGCTGAACTTCGATAACTTCTCCTTTAACTGCAAGGATGCATCCTCCAGCTTCAAAGAAAGCTCAACCAAATGATCACTTACACTTTGTTGCTCTCCACTAAGTGAGGCAACCTCTTGAGATGCAGCTGATGATTCCTCAGCTATAGAGCTTACGTTGCTCATCGAATCGGATAGAACCTTTTGCGATTGACTCAAGCTGTCCATCGACACAGTTACAGCATTCAGACGGGCGATAAAATGCTGCATTTGATCCTGCACAGATACGAAGATATCGCTAGTGCTCTTCACGGAGGTCATTTGCTGATTAAAGAGCGGTGCAACCTCTGATAGAACCACAACCGTCTCGTTCATATCTCTCATAACGGTATCTGTTATTTCAGCCACAACAGCAATCGACTCTTTCGATTGATCTGCAAGCTGGCGTATCTCATCGGCTATCACCATGAATCCGCGTCCAGCCTCGCCTGCTCTTGCTGCTTCAATGGTGGCATTCAGAGACAAGATATTTGTCTGTTGTGTAATATTTTGCATGACATTAAGAACCCTCATAACGGAAGATGCCGTTTCTGTCAGCTCATTAACCTTCATCACAAGCTGATTCGTCTTCAGGCCAGTCCTATTCGTCTCATTAAGTAATTCTTTCAATCTGTTGAAACCTTCCTCACTGAGTTCGCCGATGTTATATGCGGTGTGATCCATCTCATGAGTAGCTGAATTGACTAAATCCATCTGTACCGAAATTTGCCCTGTCAACTCATTACCACGATCAGCTTCCAAAGCTAGACTGCCAGCACCACCCGCAATTTCTTCCGTGGCCGCGGCAATATCCATTGCTGCATCAGCGGTCTTGCGCGAAACACCGCTAAGTTCATCGGCGGTTTCCAGTACCTTCCGAGCGGTTTCATTAGTATGAATAACCAGCTCTGTTATTCGTTCCATCATCATGTTAAAGGAACTGGATAACTGACCGATCTCATCACGTGAGGTGATATTTGTACGCACCCCTAGATTCCCTTCGGCTCCCTCTGACATCAAATTCTTAAGTCTGGTCAGCGGTCGAGATACCATTCTGAGCATCCAATACCCTATCAAAATGGCGATAACAGCAGCTACAGCAACAATAATATAAGTAGTCTTAAGAATACGCAGCGCGTCTTTCGTCAAGTTCTCAGCCGGTACAACACCAAGTAACCTCCATCCCGAGGTTTCTAGTGTTCCGTATACAGCTAATATAGATTTCCCCTTCTCATCCTTTGTTGGCAATGAGCCTGCTGTATTCTGCAGACCACCCAGAAGCGTCCCTCCCAGATTCAGATATGTATCCGTCCCCACTTGCTGGGAGGAGGCAATCAATTCATCCTTATTCGTTAGTAATTGCATGTAGGAGCTTGTTCCAAGATCCACTTTACGAAGCTGATTTTCTAATTCGCTAATTGTAATATCGTTAATGACTATGTATCCCGAGCTTTTAGAATCACCGGCAATCGATTTGGCCAAATGGAAAACACCTGACGTATTTCCTTCCTGGCCCTGTAATTCACGTGGAATCCATACACTCTGTGGCTTCTCCTCTAGCTGCTTAAACCATGAGGATTCTCTGAAACTCTCAATAAAAGCTCTATCTTTTGTACCCGCCGAAGAAATTGGAAAACCTTCATTCATCGGAATAAGGTATACGGCCTCCACACCGTTTGATGCCGTGAGCCAATCATTTAGCTCCGCACTAATCTGGTTAGACAGTACCTTACGTTCCTCATTACTTGTAGTGGGATTATTCCCTTGTTTGAGTGCATTTTGAATTTCATTGTCGTACAAGATTCTTCCTAGACCATCCTCATAACGTAACAATTCCACATCAAACTTCTCAGCGGTTTGAACGACTGTCTGTTGATTGGCTGACAGCGCATTCGTCTCGATCGTATGCTCAGCTACGGAATAGGAAGTGTAGCCGAGAGAGAGCACGAGCACCATCGTCGAAACAAAGAAGATGAGAAAAAGCCGCACCCCAATGGATTTGGATGGATGCAGCTGGAATCGTCTTTTTTCTTTTTTCACTTGTACTTTCATCTAATCATTCACCACCGTTGTCGTCTGTTATGCCTACTGGCTTATCGTTTACAAGGTCATGAACATTTGTAACGCCCGATCGGAAAGATATGGCAAATACTCATGACCGTACTCATAATAAACCATAAGCTCTTTGGGCGCTAGTACTTTGTTGTATGTGGCAAACTGTGTTGAAGGTGGACAAATCACATCGGATAACCCTGTAACCCACAACATTTTGGCTTGAATTCGCTCCGCGAGATTCTGAATATCGATGTAACCCAGTCTATTAAAAATCTCATCCTCACGTAAATGATGGGGATCAAAAAAGCGGAAGTAATAGTTAATTTCCTCATATGCTGACGTAGTGATATCAAGCTCCCAAGCCCGTCTATAATCCGAAAGAAACGGGTACACAGGAACAGCCATGCCCACACGCGGCTCTAATGCTGCACAAGCTACAGTAAGCGCTCCGCCTTGAGATAAACCAAAAGCACCTACACGTACTGGATCAACTTCTTCCATAGACATCAATATTCGAGCAGTCTGCGCTGTATCCAGAAACACATTCCGATAGTAAAGGTTGTCCGGAGTAGGATCGTCAATACCGCGGATGATGTGTCCACGAATGGTTGTGCCTTTTACAGTAAGATTATCCTCGGATAGTCCGCCCTGTCCCCGGCAATCCATCGCAAGGACGCTAATCCCATGGGCCGCATAAGTCACCTTCTCCATCCAATCCCCGCTGTCACAGGAATATCCGTGGAACATTACTACACCGGGACCTTTTTCCGTACCTCTTTTCTTCGGTCTTACATATTTACAATGGATTCTTGCTCCCCCAACACCGGTAAAATAAAGATGAAAACATTCCGCTAGCTCACTCACGAACTCCGCAGGCTCTAGTTCATAATCTAGCGGCTGGGCGTCCAGATCACGTAAAGCCCGCTCCCAAAATAGATCGAAGTCATCCGGCTTTGGGCTGCTTCCGTTATATTTTTTTAATTGTGACAATGTCATGTCGCTTCCCATATTAAGATCCTCCTTAAAGTTTTTTCACTAAAAACAATGGAAACGGAAAACCCGCATATGAGGGTTTTCCGTTAGCTTCCACTAATAACAAGGGCTCGAAAGTTGCACTTTCTGCAACTATTTACAGCAAAATATGTTGTGTTGTTCATTTAATTGCACTCTATACAACTAAATTTGCTCAAAGCGGGGATTACGAGGAAAAATCTCCTGAGATAAGTGTACAATGTGCAACTATTTAGACTAAACATCACCACATAGGTTAGTTTAAGTGCACTTTCTGCAACTATCGGCTTTAGCTTAGATGTAGAGAGGTCTCATGAAGGGGATAAAGTTTGTTCACCCTATTAGATTTTGCCTAAACCCGCATCGTCGCCAACCTCTTCATGGGTGTCGATAACATAGTTGACAATTTCATCAACGGTTGTATATGCAACGCCAACATAAGTATCAGCAGCGCCATAATAGATGGCGATACGGCCGGTTTCTGCATCATGCAGAGTAGCACACGGGAACAGAACGTTATTCACAAAGCCTCTTTCCTCGTACCACTCTTCAGGGGTTAGCACAAAATTTTTCGAGCGATATTTCACCTTCGAAGGCTCATTAATGTCCAAAATAACCGCACCCATGCTATATACAAGACCGTTGCAGGTTCCAGTAACGCCATGGTAGAACATCAACCAGCCTTCAGAAGTTTCAATCGGTGCAGGTCCGCCTCCAATCTTCACACTTTGCCACCAGCCTTGGCCACCTTTACTCATCACATGGCGATGTTTACCCCAATATACGAAGTCAGGGCTCTCACTAAGGAACACATCACCAAATGGTGTATGACCACTGTCACTTGGACGGGACAACATCACGAAGTTATTATTGATTTTTCTAGGGAAGAGTACGCCGTTCCGGTTGAAGGGCAGGAATGGATTTTCCAAGCTGACAAATGTTTTGAAATCTTGTGTTTTGGCAACACCGATGGCCGCGCCGTAAAAATCTGTACACCAGATAATATAAAATGTATCTTCGACCTTTACCAGACGTGGATCGTAAGCATAACGCGGCTGATAAGGTTTACCTTCTTCATCTATAAATTGGATCGGCTCATCATCGATTTTCCAATCCAGACCGTCCACACTATGTCCCATACGCAAATGCGGACGAGTTGTGTTATCTTCCACACGAAATACTCCAATAAAACTACCTTCATACGCAACAACCGCACTATTAAAAATACGGGCTACACCTTTTGCAGGATTTCTTTTGATAACCGGGTTATCATTATGTCTCCAAATCGGATTCTCGTAGCCGGCAGGCTTATCCTGCCAAGGCATGTTCGGGTTGTTCATTGCACTCGCTCCTACCAATTTCACTTCACTCATTAGTATTCCCTCCAAATGTATGCAACTTTTCAGTTTGCTATTTTATCTAGTACTGCTATGAAATCTACTACTAAGCTTACTTAACGGAACCTTGTGAAAATCCATTGTAGATATACTTTTGCAACGCGGTAAACACAACCAATGTCGGAATAATCGCGATCATAATCGCCGCACAGATAACTTCCCACTGTGATCCGTATGGACCTTTAAACTTAAAGAGCGCTGTGGAGATCGTTTGTAGATCTGTTTTCGGCATATACAGGAAAGGAGTATAAAAATCGTTATAAATATTTACGCCCTTTACAATAATTACTGTTACAATCGCCGGTTTCAGCAGTGGCAAAATAATTCTCCAATAAATCGTCCAATATGAAGCCCCGTCCAGCATCGCGGATTCATCCAGTGATTCGGAGATCGAATCCAGGAATTGCATAAAAATATATACAGCGATAATATCCGTACCGAGGTACATCACGATGGGTGCCCATCTGGTATTAAACAAGCCCAAGTGATTGATGATTTGGAAAGTCGCCACTTGCGTAGTAACACCCGGAATCAGGGTAGCAATCAGAAACATACTGATGAGAACTTTACTGCCTTTAAATTTGAAGCGGGATAAAATATAAGCCATCATCGAACCCGTCAGCGTTGCACCCAGGATAGAGATCACAACGATAATGACCGTGTTTTTAAAACCAAGAAGCATTTTTCCATCAACAAAAGCCTTTGTGTAGTTGGAGAAATTCAGCCAATTCTCTGGCAGTGTTAACGGTCCGGTTGAAGCGTATTCTGGCCCTGTTTTTAATGAGGCAAAAAATACAACTACAATAGGTATCAATGCTGCAAGTGCTCCCAAAATCAAGGTGAGATATTTGAATATACTAGCAGTGGTATATTTTACAGAATGCATAGTTTATTTCTCCTCCTTGATCAGAACGCGCTGCAAAATAGTAACTACTATAACGATACCCAGCAAAACTACGGCTATCGCTGATGCTAATCCAACTTTGCTATATTTAAACGCTACATCGACCGTCTGTATAACAAATGTGCTACTTCCGTTAGATCCGCCTGTCATGACGTATGGAATTTCAAACACACCAATGGCGCCACTAACCGCTAAAATCAAGTTCAATTGCAGAATACGTTTAATACTTGGCAAAATAATATGCATAAACTGATGCCATCTGTTTGCACCATCAATCTCAGCGGCTTCATAAATATCCGAACCGATCGAGGAGATAGCCCCAAGGAAGATCAGGAAGTTCATCCCCATGTATCTCCACAGTGACGCACCTGCAAGTGAGAAGTTAATCAAATTCGGATTGAGCAGCCACTTCTGTTGTAAACCACTAAGTCCGAGCAGGTTAAGAATCGTGTCTAGCGTTCCATCTGGTTTGAAAAAGAAAAGAAAGATAAAACCGATGGCTACACCATTTAGCAAGGTTGGGAAGAACAAAATCCCTTTGAACAAATTTTTCATACGAACACTAAAGCTCAGAATGGTCGCAAAATATAAAGCAAGCGCCATCTGAATAAAGGTGGTGAAGAAATAATACAAGCTGACCTTAAATACGGAAAAATACTCAGGTTTCGTAAAAATAGTCTTGTAGTTCTCCAGCCCAACGTATTCCATATTTTTACTTAGTCCATTCCAGCTGGTGAAGCTGTATCGAAACATACTGATGACTGGATAATAAGCAAACGTGAGTAGTAATACGATCGGCACTAATGAGAACAAGAAAATGATGGCAATCCGTTGATTTTTATAACTCAAATTCGAAAACTTGAACACCCGATACACCTCCAGAAAAAGCATCCTCATTTATTTATGACTCATTTAAATGTGAAGGGGGAAATGCCTGTTAGCATATCCCCTCCCACATCCACCACCGCCTATAGCATTTAAGAAAGCTTATAGTTGTTACTGTGCTATGACTTTCGCGTGAGCGGCTTTCCACTTGTCGTTGAGATCCTTCATGATGTCATCATAGGATTCTTTTCTGTTGCCAATTGCTGCTTCAATAATGCGTTTCTTGAAGTCTGGCTGCCAAGCACCGATTTCAGCTTGCTTGTCAATTTCATCAGACCAGCCTTCTTCGCCGGCTTTAGCAGCTGCAAGTGTATCAAAGGTTACTTCAGTGCCTTCATATTGTTTCAGAATTTCTGGAAGCTCAGCACCGATAGCTGGACTCATACCGCCACCTTCAGTCGTTGGGTAGCCAGATTCGTTAATGAACCAATCCACCCAAGCTCTAGCAGCTTCTTTGTTTTTACTATGAACGCTGACACCCAGATTGTAGTCACCCGCTAGTGGTACAAGCACTTTATCAGCATTCGTAGGGAATGGCATAAAGCCAACGTCATCAGGGTTAGTAGCAAGGCCTTTAATTTGACCAATCGCCCAAGATCCAAGAACCATCGTGCCGATTTTTCCGTTTGCCAGATCCGCTTTGGAAGATTCCCAATCTGTTGTCGTTGGGTCTTCTTCAATCAAACCTTTTTGCGCTGCATCATATAGAATTTTGTACAGCTCATAGTGAGGTTGACCTGGAACATAGTTGTCATCACTAGCCACTTGACCAATGTTCACATAATCACGGTTACCAGCTACTGTAGCCAGATCCGCTTCCCATTGGGTCAATGTCCAGCCAGCTGCGTAGTTTGTGTACAGAGGCACAGCTTTTGTTTTGTCTTTAATCGATTGCAGAGCAGTCAAGAATTGTTCAGGGGTTCTTGGAACCTCTGTAATCCCGGCATCTTTAAAGACTTGTTTGTTGTAAATAATACCGTTAAAGTTGATGGTCATTGGAATTCCGTAAGCCATTCCGTCTACTGCACGCTCTTCCACACCTGTATATTGTTTTTGCATATTTTCCAGTTTACCCAGTGGTTCGAAGAAATCGGGAATATCTTTAATCGCTATGCTTGTAGGTAACAAAAGAACGTCGCCATAGTCACTAGTGCTCATGCGAATTTTAATTTGATCTTCGTAAGTAGCAAGCGCTTCAAAGTTTACCTTTACATCAGGATATTTCTCATTGAATTTAGCCGCATACTCTTTGAATACGGTATCAACAATATCCGTTCTTTGCGTAATAACCGTGATATCCCCTTTAATGTCCTTGGCTGCTGTATCATCAGCCGGAGCTGCACTCGCCTCTGTTGAGGATCCATTGCTTCCTGTGTTTTTAGCGCCTTCATTGTTAGTGTTGTTGTTTGAAGAACAACCGCTAAACAATCCTGCCATAAGTGTCAGTGCCATCAAACTCATCATTGTTTTGCCTTTTTTCATGTTTTTACGACCCCTCTCTTCAATTTGACTCTAATTTAGTTTAATAACAAAAATAATAACTTTTATCACCACTAGCAATTTAATAGAGTAATCATCAATACTAAAATCATTGATAATTCTTGAAAACAAGTGATGATATCGCTTACAAACTCATTATAAATCTATTTTTAACGCAAAACGATGGTTTGAATTGCTTTTTCTGGTCTTGTATTTGTTATATTTGTTTTTATTACAGTAATTTTGTTATCTAATTTATCCGAAATAACCACAAAAAAAGAGAGCTTTTCGCTCTCCTAAATAATAGCTTCCTATATAAGTCTAAAACTCACGTTCCATTTTCGGTAATTTACAGCCGCTTTTATAATCCTTAGGTGTCATACCACACATTTTCTTGAACAATTTATTAAAATAAACCGGATCACTATAACCTACTTTATCGGCAATTTCATAATTTTTCAGGTCGGGATGCTCCATCAGCAATTCTTTCGCCTTAGTAATACGAATCCGAATTAGATAATCGGTTATGGTCTGGCCCGTCTTTATTTTGAACAAACGGCTAAGGTAACTCGCATTCATACCAACGGTCTCCGCCAAACGCTCAAGTTCGAAGTTCTGATCATACTCCCTCTCCAGTATGCTTTTAGTCTGTTCAACGACGTAATGCTCTCCACCATCTGCCGTTTGAGAGAACATCTCTTCCTGCTCTTTGACATTCTTTTTCTTTGCATCTTCTACTCTCTTGAGCAGTTCATATAGCTGAGTTTTATCAATAGGCTTTAGTAAATAATCCATCACCCCATGGCGTATTGCTCGGCGGGCATATTCAAATTCACTAAAACCGCTAAGAACGGCAATAGGCATATCCTCCATATGTCCTCTAACCTGTTCAATCAGCATAAAGCCATCCATTCTAGGCATTTTTATATCTGTAATCAGCAGATCCATATCCTCTCGGGATAACTTTTCAATATGCTCCCAGGCTTCCAACCCGTTACCGTAGGATCCAATTACATGTACGTCTATCTCCATTCTGGATGTGATTTTTTCGAGCCCCCTGCGAATGACTTCCTCGTCGTCCGCAATCATAACATTTATCATATGAGTATTTCCCTCCAGTTGTATCTCCTAGTTATTATGATTGCGCTATCACCATGAATAGAATGCTCCCTATGTATTACGTCAATGTACGATTGCGCTCATTTATAGTCTTGTATTTACTATAACGAAAGTTATTCTAATTTCCCAGCTGTAACTATAGATTGTCCTTGAAATCATCTTCGAAAAAGTATATAACTAAATTAAGTTGTTATTATAAACTAACAAATTAATAATAACTATATAACAAAATT